>JBLRWQ010000047.1:0-24886 GCA_047921175.1 Nitriliruptoraceae bacterium
CCTGAAGGTCGTGGCGTCGGCGGTTCGACCCCGCCCCTGACCACCAGCCCGGATCATGGCCGTTCGACCCGGCTTCTCGGCCAGATCCGGCATAGCACGGCTCGTTCGTTGGAGGGTGATCGCAAGCGTGTCTGCCCAGATCCGTGCCAACTCTGGCGGACACGGGACCCGGCTGCCCTGTGGATACCTCGGTCCGGACGCTGGCGAACTGCGTAGCGTCGACGGCTGAGCCGGCCGGAGCGTTCGCAGGTCATGGGGATCCGTCAGCAGCCGTCAGGCGCCTTCCAGGTGCGCTTCCAGCACCGCCACGTCGCCTACGCCGCAACGTTCCCCACCCGCGAGTTGGCTGAGGATGCCGAGCCGCTGCTTCGGGCGGCCGCGATCGCCGGCGGCTCGAGCCCCATCGTCGGTCCGGAGCACCCGGCCTTCCCGCCGAGCACACCGACGGCACGTCCGTCGGTGCCGCCCACACCCGACCAGGTGCGGGCATCATCGGTGGCGGCCGCCGCGCTGCTCGGCGTGTCCCGCCCGACGTTCGTGGCCTGGCTCGATGCCGGCCGGATCCCACACCACCGGGTCGCCACCCACCGGCGTGTGCACCGCGGCGACGCTCTCGCGTACCGGGACCGCCTCGGGTGATCGGCACACCTACCGACGGTGCACACCCGGGGGCCGGTCGGCATCAGACCTGGCTGCGTGCAGGACCCGGAGCACGTCGATCCGGTACGGCTCGTAGCGGTAGAAGATCACGTACGGGAACCCACGCACCACGGCGCGGCGGACATCGCGGTAGCCGGCCACCAGCGGGGCACTGCGAGGGAACTCCCTCAGGCGGGCGAACAGCTCGTCCACCCCCGCCACGAAACGGTCGCCGAGCCCGTCCGCCAGACGGCTGTGGTGGGCGTGCGCCTCGGTCAGATCGGCGACCGCTACCGGACGCAGCACCAGGGCGGTCACTCGGACAGCAACCGGTCACGGACCTCAGCCCAGGGCACACCCGCATCCGGCTGCTGCTCGGCCTCAGCGAGCGCCTCGTCCAACAGGCGCCGCTCCTCGTCGGTCGGCTCGTAGACCGGCTCGCCGAAGTAGCGACGCAGCGCCTCCTGGAACACCTCGGAGCGGGACCGGTGCTCGATCTCCCGCAACCGCTCGACCATGTCGAACAGCTCCTCCGGCAAGGTCACCGCGATCTTCCGAACCGCCACGACACGCCCTCCCGAGGGTATGACTACATCATACCGACGTGAGGTCTGGCCGTGGGGCCGCCGCCCAACACCGCGCTGCCGCCAGACAGACGGATCCTCGGCTCGCCGTCTCGGATACTGCTCGCGCCAAGAGGAACGCCTCGACGCCTGTGCACCGGACCTCGTCCGATCGTGGATGCACGGGCGTGGTTCACCGGTCATCAAGGACACGGATCCGGGCGGTCACCTCGGCCTCGATCATCTCCTGCAGCGCGGTCGTGAGGATGCCGGGCAGCGACGACGCAAGGGACGCATCGGTCCCGGTCAGACGCGAAGCGAGCTCATCTAGAGCAGACCCGTACTGGGCCATCGTGGCGAACCTCGTGTGTAGGAGCTCGAAGATCCGCACGGTGGCCCGCCTACATCCGCAAGGACTCAGCGGGCCAGCTCCTACACCACTACCTGGGACTCACCCCATCGACCGACAGATCGACCTGACGAGACCGATCCGAGGGGCGGGCAACGGTGCACTGCCGGAGATCGGTGTCCTCGACATCGACGGGGATGATCCCGTGGCCATCCACGCGATGCCGCGACGACCGAGGCTCTGCACGTGAGGGTGATGTCGGTGCGACACACCGACGAACAGGTCGACCGCGCACCGGCGCGGTTCGAGCAGCTCGCTGCGGAGCTCGATCCCGCATCCGAAAGGGTCGTGGCCACCGCTGACCTTCGCGGCGTCGCCGAGGCTACGTAGGCCGTCCGGGGCGACGAAGCACGGCGGCGGGAAGCCCTCGAGGTCGCCCGTGTGTCGCGCCGATCACCTGCGTCGGCGCCGCTCCGGGTCGTCGTGGCTGTCAGCCGGGTGGGGCGAGTCCGAGCCGGTGGGCGAGTGCTGCGGCCTCGCCCCGGTTGGACACCTCGAGCTTGGTGAGGATGTGGGAGACGTGCACGCTGGCGGTCGACTCGGCGATGTAGAGCTTCTCCCCGATGGCGCGGTTCGTCAGTCCCTGCGCGAGGAGTGCCAGGACGTCCCGTTCCCGGGGGGTCAGCCCGAGCCCGCCGTCGTCGAGGCTGTGGACACCTGGCAGGCGGATCCGTGCCCGGCGTGCCAGCGCTTCGAGCTCTTCTTGCTGTGGCCGTGCACCGAGCTCAGCTGCGCGTCGGTGGGCCTGACGGAGCACCGCTGCGGCCTCGTCGCGGTCGTCGTGCTGCAGGAGCGCCTCGGCGAGCCGCCAGCGGAGGTACACCGCGGTGTCCGCCGGCCCGTGCTCGTCGCACCAGGCCATGGCGCGTCGCCAGGCTTCCGGGTCGTCGTCACCGTGGGCGCGGGTGCGTTCTGCCTCGGTCTGGATACCGATGCCACGGAGGCGCTCGGGCCACGCGGCCCCGAGGCGCTCCCGCCCCGCGAGGTCGTGCACCGTGTCCAGGATGCGGTCGACGCGCCGTTCGGCCTCCTCCCGGGCCTCGCGATCGCCGTTGGCGCGGGACCGTTGGGCGAGGTCCGCCTCGGCCCATGCAGCGAGCGGGAGGATCAGGTCGGCGACCCAGGCCAGCCGGTCGACCTCGATGACGCGGTCGGCCGCCCGACGGGCGTCCTCGGGCCGGTGCTCCCACAGCGCCAGCAGCGCCTCGACCTGGGCGAGCGGGACGTGGTACTGCGGGTCGACCACGCCCGCCATGGCGTCGTGTCCGCGCCGGAGGTGCTCGTGGGCGTCCTCGAAGCGCCCCTGCCCGGCGCGCAAGCGCCCGGCGGCGTTCGACAGGTGGACGGCCGTCACTGCATCGAGGTGGCGCTGATGGACCTTCTCGAGCTGCTGGTCGGCCTCGTCCCATCGACCACCGCACGTCCCGAAGACGTAGCCAAGGTTGACGTAGGCGTTCATCACGAGCTCGGCGTCGCCGACCTCCTTCGCGAGGCGCAACGAGTCCTGCAGCAGCGCGACGCCCTCGGCGAGGTCACCACAGTCCGCGATCGAGCTCCCCAGGGAGTTGAGCGCCCGGCTCTCCTCCGGCCTCGCGCCGACGGCACGCGCCACCTCGACGGCCTCGCGGCTGGGTCCGATCGCGTCCTCGTAGCGGGAGACCAGCATCAGCAGCGCCCCACGCCAGGCGAGCGCGTAGGCCCGCTCGCGTGACGGCTCCACGGGCATCACGGCGAGCGAGGACTCGGAGGCCGCGAGTGCCTCCTCACCCTGTCCGGCGTCGTACAGGGTGTGGCTGAGCTCGCCGAGGAGTCCGGCACGGACCTCGGGCGGGACCTCCTCGCCGGCTACCGCGATCGCCTCCCGGTGGTGGGCCAACGCCCGGCGCGGGTCGCCGGCCAGGGCGGCGGCCCGAGCGGCGCGCCGCAGGACCTCGTACCGCGGCAGGCTCCCGTCCCGGGTGGCCGCACCCACCTGGTCCCACAGCTGCAGCGCGAGTTCGTCGTGGTGGCACGCCTCGGTGTAGGCGTACTGGCCCATGGCCGTCTCGGCGGCCGCCAACGACGCACGGAACGCCCGCTCCGGATCTTGGGCGGCGTACCAGTGGTGGGCCAGCTCCGCGTCGACACCCGCGGGCCCACCGGCGGCCAGGCTCGGGTCGCGCTCCAGCGCCGCAGCGAAGGCGGCATGCCACCTGCGGCGCTCCCCGGGCAGCAGCACATCGTGGACCGCCTCCTGCACGAGCGCGTGCCGGAACCGGTAACCGCGACCGTCCGGGGTCATCACCAGTGCCTGGTGCGCGACGGCCTCACGCAGCCCGTCCCGCAGGTCGGCGGCCGGCAGGTCCGCGACCTCCTCGAGCAGGCGATGGTCCACGCTCCGCGACGCCGCGGCGGCGATCCGTAGCACCTCCTGGGCGGTCTCGGGCAGCTCCGCGAGGCGGCTGGCGAGGATGTCGCGCAAGGTCGCAGGCAGCTGCCCATCAGACCGCCCGCGGGCCGCCAACAGCTCCTCGGCATAGAAGGCGTTGCCCTCCGACCGGAACGCGATCTCCTCGACGACCTCGGCGTCCGGCAGCCGGCCAAGGATCGCCGTCAACTGCTCAACCAGCTCCTCCCGGTCGAACGGGACCAGCTCCAACCGCTCAACCCACGCCAGCCGCGACAGCTCACCGAGGACCGCCTGGAGCCGGGGACGTCGGTGGAGCTCCTCGGTCCGGTAGGTCGCGACCAGCAGGACGCGGCCACCACCGAGGTTCCGGGCCAGGAACTCCAGGAGATCCAGGGTCGAGCGGTCCGCCCAATGCAGGTCCTCCACAGCCAGCACGACGGGACGCTCCTTGCCGAGCGCCTCCAGGGTCGACAGGACCGCCTCGAACAGCTGCGCCTGGCCGGCCGCTTCGCCGCTCGACACGGCACGCTCCACCTCGATCCCGGGCAGCAACCGGACCAGCTCACGGCGAGGACCCGTGACCAGCGTCCGGAGCCGCTGCGGGCCGAGCTGGCGTGAGAGCTCGCGCAGGGCCTCGACGACCGGGGCGTACGGCAGCGCCGCGTCGCCGAGATCCAGACAGCCGCCGGACAACACCAACGCGCCCCGAGCCCCCGCGACGAACTCGCCCAGCAGCCGGGTCTTGCCGATCCCCGCCTCGCCCCCGATCAGCACCAGCGACGGCTCGCCGGCCGCAGCCCGCTCCAGGGCTCCCTCGAGCCGGGAGCGCTCCATGCCGCGGCCGACGAAGGTTGGCGAAGCCATCCGGGCTGGCATAGCAACAGCATGCCACCTGGCAGACCCGCGGTGTCGCCTGCCGGCCTCACGCCACGCGCGGCGCCTTGAACACCGCCCGGAGCCGCCGCAACCGCGACCGCACCGGCGACCGCACCGGCGACCGAACCGGCGACCGAACCGGCGACCGAACCTCGGAGGCGCTCGCGTGCTGCTTGGCGGCGCGGCGTGCCCGCGCTTGCACGTGGTAACGCTCGGCTTCACGACGGAACTCGGCGGCCTTCAGGGTGGCCACCTGCTGGCTGGTGATGGGGTGCATGTCGGCCCTCCCGATGTCGCGGTCTGTGGTACTCACCACGATGCGCCTAAGGCCCACCCCCGCACATCAGGAGGAACCAGGAGATCCGGTCGCCGCGACCCCTAGAAACCGGCACACACCCCGAAGACCCGTACGCGAGGCCGCCACCGACCACAGCCGTCAACCGCACCGTCTCGCGGCTGTTCGGTCTGAGCGGCGCTGGGGCAGACACGGAAGCGGCACCCCCCGGCACAGCTGCGAGCTGTCGTTCCACGAGGCAGGCCCTGCGACCCTGACAGGCCGACCGACCCCGACGAGAAGATGAAGGCATCTCGTCCTTCGCCGAGGGGGGACTTCGATGACCGACCTGCACTCGCATGCTCAGGCAGAAGCCGACCGCGAAGCGATCTGGGGCCTCCTGGTCGACCATGCACGGATGTCGAGGTGGATGTCACGTGTGTGGCGGTCGCGGCTGGTTACCCCGGGGCCAGACGACCGGAACGGGGTCGGAGCCATCCGGACGGTCATGACCGTCGTCGGTCCGGTTCGCGAGGAGGTGACCGCCTTCGAGCCGCCCGAGCACCTCGAGTACCGCTGGGTCGCCGACACCCCACTCGTGCACGGCTACCACGGCTCCGTGGACCTCACCCCGGTTCCGGGTGGCGGCACCGAGATCGACTGGGACATCTCCTTCCAGCCACAGCCCCGCCTGGTGAAGGCGCTCGTCGAGCGGCTCGCTCGATTCAGCACGGAGCGTTTCGCCTCCGACCTGGCGCGTGCCGCGGACACACCCCGGAACCGAGAGGTTGCCTGAGCAGCGCCGTGCGGTCCGGCCCGCTCGCTCTCGGGGCGGCGACCACTACCGTGCGCGCTCGAACGCGGCTGGCCGGGGAGTGAGGGGCATGCGGGACACGCTGGTGATCGGTGCGGGCAGCTCGGGGCTCGCCGCGGCGAAGAACCTGCGACACGCGGGCGTCGACGTCGAGGTGGTCGAGCGCGAACCGGATCTGGGCGGCAACTGGAACATCGCGGGCGAACAGGCCCGCGTCTACGCGTCCACGCACATGATCTCCTCCAAGCCGTTCACCCAGTACCCCGACTTCCCGATGCCGGACGAGGACCCCGACTACCTGCACCACGCGCAGGTGCTCGCCTACCTGCGCCGGTACGCGAGCCACTTCGGCGTCAACCGTCTGATCCGGTTCTCCACCGAGGTGGCAGGCTGCGAGCCGCTGGAGGACGGCGGTTGGCGGGTCACCCTGCGCGACCGCGCCAGCGGCGACACCGAGGTGGCCGACTACGCCCGCCTGGTGGTCGCCAACGGGCACAACTGGTTCCCGAAGCGTCCGACCTACCCCGGGCAGGACACCTTCACCGGCGAGCTGCTCCACTCGGCCGACTACCACCACGCCGACCAACTCGCCGGCAAGCGGGTGGTCGTGGTCGGTGCCGGCAACACCGGCTGCGACATCGTGGTCGAGGCCGCCCAACGCGCCGAGGTGGCCTACCACTCGACCCGCCGGGCCTACTGGTACGCGCCGAAGTACGCGCTCGGGCGCCCGGCCGACCAGGTCTCCGACCTGATCTTCAGCTTGCGGCTACCGATCCGCGCGACGCAGTGGCTGTTCGAGCAGACCGCCCGGCTGGTCGTCGGCCGCTACGAGCGCCTCGGGCTGCCCACGCCGGACCACCGCTTCCTGGAGACCCACCCGACCGTCAACCAGACCCTGCTCTACCACGTCGGCCACGGCGACATCACGCCCGTGCCCGACATCGCCCGCTTCGACGGCGATGTGGTCGAGTTCACCGACGGGCGGCGCGTCGCGGCGGACCTCGTGGTGTTCGCGACCGGCTACCTGATCCGGTTCCCGTTCCTCGACGACGACGCGCTGCGGTGGCGGGACGGTCGCCCGCAGCTGTACCGGAACATCTTCCACCCGTGGCGAGACGATCTGTTCGTGATCGGCCTGATCCAGCCGGACTCGGGGCAGTTCTGCCTCGTGCACTGGCAGACGGTGCTGCTGGCCCGCTTCCTGCAGCTGAAGCAGGCCCGACCGGAGCTGGCCGCGGGCTGGTTGCGCGACGCCGCGGCCCGCGTCGACGAGCGCGCCCAGGGTGGGGTGCACCTGCTCGACGCGACCCGGCACCTGATCGAGGTGGAGCACCTCGACTACATCCAGGTGCTCGACCGGGAGATCGCCCAGCTCGGGGCGCTGCTGCACGACGGCGACCGGGTGAGCGCGTGATGGCGAGCCGAGGCCACGGACCGATCGGGCACGGCAGCGGTGGACCCATGGTGCCGCGCCGGGAGCCCGTGCTGCGGCGACGGGACTGGATCGCCCCCGCACCGGCGCTGCGCCGACGGGAGCTCCTCGAGGCCCACCCGACCGAGCCGAGCGGGCGGCCCCCGCTGCTGTTCGTCCACGGCGCCTGGCACGGTGCGTGGTGCTTCGAGGAGCACTGGCTGCCGGCGGCCGCCGACGCCGGCTGGGACGCCTACGCGGTCAGCCTGCGCGGCCACGGTGGCAGCGAGACCCCCGAGGCCCTCGCCCGCGTCCCGCTCCGCGACTACGAGCACGACGTGCTGCAGACCATCACCCGGCTGCCGTCGCCGCCGGTGCTGATCGGCCACTCGATGGGGGGACTGGTCGTCCAGCGGGTGCTCGAGCGGTACCGCGCAGCACCGGCGGGCGTGCTGCTCGCGCCCGTGCCTCCCGATCACGGCGTCGGGACCGCCACCTCGCTGCTGCGGCACGACCCGGCGGCGCTCGCCCGGGCCACGGCCGGCCGGCCGCCGCGGTTCCGGCCGCACACCCTGTACGGCCCCCGGACCGACGAGGTGACCGCTCGCCGCTACACCGACCAGCTCGGACCGGAGTCGTGGCTGGCCACGATGCAACTGGTGCTGCCTCGGCGTACGGGCGAGGTCACCACGCCCATGCTGGTCGTCGGCGGTGGTGACGACGCGCTCGTCCCACCGCGCGCGCTGGTGCGCACGGCCCGCCGGTTCGGCGTGCAGGCGCGACTGCTGCGCGGCATGGGGCACATGCTGATGCTCGAACCCGACCAGGATGCGGTGCTGCGCCTGGTGTTGGGCTGGCTGGACGAACGTCTTGCGCCGTAGGGCTCCACCGACCCCAGGACTCAAAGGACGAGCTGGCCGTCACGGACGACGATGCGGCCGCCGGCGATCACCAGCTCGCGGCGCGGGGCCCGGACCAGCGCATCCGGGACGTTCTCGGCCTCGAGGAGGACGAGGTCCGCTGGGGCCCCGACCGCGAGGTCGTGGCGCTGTCGGTCGACGAACCCCGCCGCCGCGCTGGTCGCCAACCGGACCACCGCGGTGAGGTCCTCGTCGCGACGGACCCGGTGCAACCGCGCGAAGCCGAGGGCGATCCGCAGCAGGTCGCCGTCACCGTAGGGCGACCACAGGTCCCGTATCCCATCCGTGCCCAGACCGAGCGGCATGCCGTGCTCGAGCATCGCCTGCCAGGGCAGCGGCGCCGTACCGACGGGCGCGACGGTGGTCCAGGAGATCGCCAGCTCGGCGAAAGCCTCGAGGAGTGCCTGCTGCCGCGCCGCGGGGAGCTCACCGAGCGCGAACCCGTGTGAGACGTTGACCTTGCCGAGCAGCCCGGTACGGCGCGTACGGTCGACGATCAGGTCGTACTCGAACGCGCCCAGCTCCCCGCCGCTGTGCAGGTGGATGTCGAGCCCGCACCCGTGCTTCTCGGCGATGGTGAACAGCCCGTCGAGTTGGGCGACGGGGTCGCGGTCGATGGTGCACGGATCGAGCCCACCGATGAGGTCCGCACCCTGTCGGACCGCCTCCTCGAGCAGGGTGAGCACCCCGGGGCGCCGCACCACACCGTCCTGCGGGAAGGCGACGATCTGTGTCGCGATCGCGCCACCCAGCCGCGTGACGGCCTCGCGCACCACAGCGATCCCCTCGAGGCCGATCCCGACGTCGACGTCGACGTGCGTGCGGGTCGCGGTCGTCCCGTGGCGGAGGAACTCGCGCAGCACCCGCTGCGTGGACGCGACGCTCGGGATGCCGTGCGGTCCACGCTCGGCCCGCTCGTGGGCGATCCGGCCCTCGAGCGTGGCCTCGCCGCCGTAGGGCACCCACGGCTGGCCCCACCAGCTCTTGTCCACGTGGGCGTGGGCGTTGACGAAGCCGGGCAGCGCCAGCCGGCCCTTCCCATCCACCACGTCGACCGCAGCGGGCACGGGCCCGCGGGTCCCGTCCGTGACCGACGGATGCACAGCGACGATACGGCCACCGTCGATCGTGATGTCGACGGGTGCCTCGCCCCACGGGCGCACGTTCATCACGACCAGGCGCTCCATCGGGCGCACGCTATCGGGTGGGGCCTGGAGCGACGGCCCCGGTCAAGGCATCGGTGATCGCGTTGGTGACGTCCTCGGTCGTCGCCGTACCGCCGAGGTCCGGCGTGCGGACACCCGCGACGAGCACCGTCTCGATCGCCCCGAGCAGGGCGTCAGCCGCCTCGGCCTGTCCGAGGTGCTCGACCATCAGCGCCGCCGACCAGAGCTGCCCGATCGGGTTGGCGATGCCCTGCCCGGCGATGTCGGGCGCGGAGCCGTGCACCGGCTCGAACATCGACGGGTGGTCACCCTCGGGGTTGAGGTTCGCCGACGGCGCGATCCCGATGCTGCCGACGACCGCGGCGCCGAGGTCGGTCAGGATGTCCCCGAACAGGTTGGAGGCCACCACCACGTCGAACCGTCCCGGATCGAGCACGAACAGCGCCGCCAGGGCGTCGACGTGGTACCGGGAGCCGGTGACGCCGGGATAGGCCGGCGCGAGCTCGTCGAAGATCTGGTCCCAGAAGGGCATCGTGTGGATGATGCCGTTGGACTTGGTCGCGGAGGCGAGCTGGCCCCGGCGACGCCCGGCCAGCTCGTACGCGTAGCGCATGACGCGCTCGACGCCCCGCCGCGTGAAGACCGACTCCTGGATGGCGACCTCATCCGGCGTGTCGCGGTACAGGCGTCCGCCGATCTCGGAGTACTCCCCTTCGTTGTTCTCCCGGACGCAGACGAGGTCGAGGCGCTCGTCGTCCGGGACGCCGTTGAGCGCGGCGACGGGGCTGGTGATGCCGCGCAGCAGCCGGACCGGCCGGAGGTTGACGTACTGCCGGAAGCCGCGCCGGATCGGCAGCAGCAGCCCCCACAGGCTGACGTGATCCTCGACCCCGGGGTAGCCGACGGCACCGAGCAGGATCGCGTCGGTCTCCGCCAGTTGTTCCAGCCCGTCCGGGGGCATCATCCGCCCGTGCCGCGTGTAGTACTCGCAGCTCCAGTCGTGCTCGACCCAGTCGAGACCGAACCCGAACCGCCTGCCCAGCTCCTCCAGCACCGACTGGGCCGAGCTCATCACCTCCCGGCCGATGCCGTCGCCCGGCAGGGCGGTCACGCGGTAGGTCGTCATGGGATCTCCGATCGGTGGGCCGAGGGATCGTCGGTGACGGCCGGCGTCGAGGCGAGGTAGACGGTGTTCGAGGAGGTCCCGCCGGTCAGGAAGTTCGCGAAGTCGACCACCTCGGCGCTCGCCTCGTCGAAGGCCTCCGTCAGCAGCGCCAGGAAGCCGTCGTCCGGCGCGTCGTCCGACCACAGCCCGAACACGCCGCCGGGCGCCAGGAAGCGGGACAGTCGCCGCAGGCCGGCGGCCGTGTAGAGATCGGCGTGCGCAGGCGCCAGGGTGTGCACGGGGCTGTGGTCGATGTCGACCAGGATCGCGTCCACACGCCGGCCGGGCGCACGCGCATCGAACCCGACCTCGCCACGCGCCAGCGCGAAGAAGTCCCCGACGACGAGGTGGCACCGGTCATCACCGGTGAGCGCGCCGGACACCGGCAGCAGCCCCGCCTCGTGCCAGTCGATGACCGGCTCGAGCGCCTCGACGACCAGGAGCTCGGCGACCCGCCGGTCCGCGAGCACGGCCTCGGCGGTGTAGCCGAGCCCGAGTCCACCGACCACGACCGCCAGCGGTTCCCGGTCCATCCGAGCGAGCCCGAGCCGAGCCAGGGCGATCTCCGCGACGGTGAACAGGCTCGACATCAGGAACTCGTCCCCGAGCTTGACCTCGTAGACGTCGACCTGGCGCTGCGGTTCCCGACGCCGCCGCAGCGCGAGCTCGCCCATCGCCGTGTCGACGTGGGCGAGCTCGGCGAACAGCGCGCTCATCCGGCCTCCTTCGCGGTGGTCGTCCCGGACCAACCACGCGGTCGGCAGGGGACGCGCGCCCCTAGCGGGAGGGGTGGTCCGACTGCCACGGTAGTGCTGACCTGAGCACGGAAGGACGGCCATGGAAGAGCAGATGCGGAACCGGATGCGGCACGGCAAGGGCTTCATCGCCGCGCTGGACCAGTCGGGGGGCTCGACCCCGCGGGCCCTGGCGCAGTACGGCATCGCCGAGGACGCCTACAGCAGCGACGAGGAGATGTTCGATCTCGTCCACGCCATGCGGACCCGGATCATGACCTCGCCCGTCTTCACCGGCGAGCGGATCGTCGCTGCCATCCTGTTCGAGGGCACCATGGACCGCGACATCGAGGGGGTGCCGAGCGCCCGCTACCTGTGGGAGACCAAGCACATCGTGCCCTTCGTCAAGGTCGACAAGGGGCTCGAGGCCGAGGCCGATGGCGTGCAGCTCATGAAGCCGATGCCCGACCTCGACGGGCTGCTCCGTCGGGCCCGTGACCACGAGGTGTTCGGTACGAAGATGCGCTCGGTGATCAAACACGCGGATCCGACCGGGATCGCCGCGATCGTGGAGCAGCAGGCGGAGATCGGCCGCCACATCCTCGACCACGGGCTGGTCCCGATCCTCGAGCCGGAGATCGACATCCACGCGCCCGACAAGGACCGCGCCGAGCTCGAGCTGCGGGACCGCCTGCTGGAGGCGGTCGACGCGATGCCCGAGCCGATCATGCTCAAGCTCACGATCCCGACCGAGGACGGGTTCTACACCCCCTTGATCGAGCACCCGAAGGTCCTGCGCGTGGTCGCCCTGTCCGGCGGCTACAGCCGGGCCGAGGCGAACGAGCGCCTGGCCAGCAACCCGAACCTGATCGCCTCGTTCTCCCGGGCGCTGCTCAGCGACCTGTCCCACCAGCAGAGCGACGAGGAGTTCGACCGGACCCTCGACGCCTCGATCCAGGCCATCTACGACGCCTCGGTCACATGAGGGCTCCGGCGGTCCTGCTCGGCCTCGCCCTCGGCGACGCGCTCGGCGCTCCCTTCGAGGGACGCCGGCGCGTCCCCCCGGGGCAGATCGACCGGTGGTGCCGTGCCCCGGCGCCGCTGCGCTGGACCGACGACACCCACATGGCGCTGGTGCTCGCCCGGCGGCTCCTCGCAGATCCCACACTCGCCGATCCGGACGCGCTGGGCGACGCGTTCGCTGCGGCCTACGCTGACGAGCCGTGGCGCGGCTACGGCGCCGGCCCTCCCCAGGTCTACGCGATGGCCGCGCGAGGGCAGGGCTACGAGCAGGCTGCGGCCTCGCTGTTCGGCGGCTCCGGCTCGTTCGGCAACGGCGCGGCGATGCGGGTGGCACCGGTCGCGCTGGTGCCCCCACCCGGCGATGACACCGAGGTGGCCCGGCTCGCACGCGTGCAGGCACGCCTGACCCACACCCACACCGAGGCGGTCGCGGGCGCTCAGGTGGTCGCTCGGATCGTCGCGCGGCTGCTGGGCCTCGAGACACCCGACACCGAGGTGGTGCGTCACACGGTCGCCGAGGTGGCAGAGACCGCCGATGCGGGCGTGCTGCGCGACCGGCTCCGCGAGGCGCTGGCCGACCTCGACGCGCACGGCGACACGGCACGGACCGCAGCGCGGGCGGGCACCGGGATATCGGCCGCCGAGTCCGTCCCGGCGGCCGTCGTGGCGCTCCTGGCCGGCCGCGACCTCCTCGGCACGATCACGACCGCGATCGGCTTCGGTGGTGACACCGACACGATCGCGGCGATGGCAGGGGCGATGGCCGGTGCCGCGTGGGGCCTCGGCGGGGTGCCGCCCGCGATGCTGGCCCGGTTGGAGGCCCACGAGGAGCTGACCGACCTGGCGCTGAGGCTTCGCGCCGGCTGAGTGGACGGCACCTGCCCGTGGCACACCCGTTCGCCGCCGGAACCGGTGAGACGCTACGGCGACCCCGACGAGCGCCGCAGCGCCCGCAGGTCCCGGCTACGTCCCGGCGGCGGCTGTGGCCCGGGGGTCGGCTCGGTCGAGGTGACGTCGTTGCCCCCGCACGCCCAGCAGTAGTACACGAGCCGGATCCCGGAGGGGGTCCGCACCCCGGCCCGGCCGTGCTCCTCCAGCGTCGAGGTCGGGATGCCCTCGATGTCCTGCGACCCGCACAGCCCGCACACCAGCCGGGTGTCTCGGTCCCAGGTCTGCCCGCAGCTCGCACAGGTCAGCAGGATCGAATCACCATCACGCGTCCCGGTCAGATCCTCGTCCTCCCCGCAGTTCGGGCAAGCGACGAGCGGCACCGGGACCTCCTGCAGGGGCGACCGGGCGATGGTAGGAGGACGCGAGCGTGCACCGAGCCGCGGTCTGTGCGGCCTCGGCGCGGGCGGGGCGCCCGGACGCGCCGGCCTGGAGCGGGGACGGGACGATGAGCAACGTCGCCGGCTTCGTCGCCTTCGTGGACGGGGTGGACCCATGGTGGCGGTACGACGCGGTCTCGAGCGCGTTCGCCGTGCTCGGCATCGACCCCGGGAGCGATGCGCCGATGGCGCCCGTGCTGGTCGAGCGCAGCCCGTCCGCCGGCTCGGGTGAGGTTGACGTGATCCTGATCCGCGAACTCGACGGCGACGACTCCGTTGCCGCGCCGCGCCACCGCTTCACCTTCGTGGACGAGGGCTACGTCGGCGGGACAGCCGGTGCGTTCCGTCTGCTCGACGGCATGCGGCAGTTCCGCTGTCAGCCCGGCCGCGGGCAGACCGACTGGGGCACGGACCTCTGCCCGTGATCGGCTGGCGGCGCTGCTGATCATCGCCGTGACATGACGGTCCGCGAGGAGGTGGAGGTCTGAAGGTTCCCGGAAGGGTGCGGCGGCAGGATCCGCGGTGCATGGCAACCGCACCCCGGAAGGAACCTCCATGCCGTCCTCACCGACCGTCCACTCCCCCCTCCTGCGGCTCCTGGCACTCGCCGCGACCGCGGCGCTGCTGCTCGCCACCCTCGCTGCACCGGCGCTCGCTCGCGGCAACCACGATGCCGAGGCGTCCCACCGCGGCCAGGCACTCGGCCGCATCGCCCCTGGCATCGGCCCCCAGCTGGCGCAGGTCCGGGCCGCGACCGCGAGGTACCACGACGTCGAGGCAGCCATCGCCGCAGGCTACGAGCCAGCCAGCCCCTGCGTCTCGAACGCGTACGGCCCCGGGGCCATGGGTCTCCACTACGTCAACGAGGATCTTTTCCTCGAGCCGCTCGACCCGACGCAGCCGCAGGCGCTGCTCTACCACCCGGCTCCGAACGGCAAGCTCCGGCTCGTCGGGGTGGAGTACATCGACGTCACCGGCACCGGCGAGCTGTTCGGTCAGCCCTTCACCGACTCCGTACCCGGCATCGGCGAGAACGCCGCCCTCCACGTGTGGTTGTGGCAGGCGAACCCCGCCGGCATGTTCGCCGCGTACAACCCGAACCTGAGCTGCCCGGACGCGTAGCCGACAACCCGGCTCGACCACCTCGGCGCTCACGCCCCTCCCCCGCACCCGGCCGTCACGTGTACGGCCGGGTGTATCGTTCGGCGACCCTCGGGAGGAGGGCGCCGTCGTGGTGCTGGAGGAGCTGCCGCCGACGCGGTTCGCACCTGCCCGCGGTGCGCGCATCGCCTACCAGCTGTTCGGCTCCGGCGAGCACACGATCGTCGCGATCCCCCCGACCGCCCAGAACATCGAGCTGTCCTGGGACCAGCCGGCGGTGCGCGCGATGCTGGAGCGGTTCGCGTCCTTCTGCCGCTACCTCCACTTCGACAAGCGCGGCACCGGCTGCTCGGACCGCAGCGGACGGATCGCCGACCTCGACGAGCGGGTCGACGACCTCCGGGCCGTGATGGACCACGCAGGTATCGAGCACGCCCACCTGTTCGGCAACTCCGAGGGCGGGCCGATGACCCTGCTGTTCGCCGCCACCTACCCCGACCGGGTCGACAGCCTGATCCTGTCCGGCACCGGCGCGACCCTGCTGCCACCGGACTGGACCGAGGAGGAGCGCGCCACCTACCGGGCCACGATCCCCCCGTACGCGGCCCGGTGGGGGACCGAGGAGTCGATGGTCGCACGCGGGATGGCCCCGACCCTCTCCGCTCAGGACCCATCGTTCCCCGCCTGGCACCAGCGCTACGAGCGCTACGCCGCCAGCCAGGACTCCCTGATGGAACTGCTCGAGCTGGCGGTGTCCGCGGACGTGCGTGAGCTCGCGCCGTCCATCCACCACCCCGCCCTGATCCACCACCGGACCGACGACCGGGTGATCCCCGTGGAGCGCGCGCGGGAGCTGGCCGCGTTGCTCCCGAACGCCCGCCTGTTCGAGCAACCCGGTGAGGACCACTTCCAGTACTCGGGCGACGTCGACGGCTGGATGGACGAGTTGGAGCGGTTCGTGACCGGCACGGTCCGGTCCGAGCGGATCGCTGCGGGCCGTCGGCCGACGGTCCGGATCACCACCCTCGGCCGCTTCGCCGTCGAGGTGGACGGCGAGGAGGTGCCGGTCGCGGCGTGGGGGTCGCGACGGGCGCGGCAGCTGTGCAAGCGGCTCGTGGCCGCGCGGGGCTGGCCCGTCACCCGCGACGAGCTCTTCCACCTGCTGTGGCCGGACGAGACCGATCGCGGCCGGCTCGGCGCCCGACTGTCGGTGCAGCTGTCCGGGGTCCGCCGCATGCTGCGCGGTGGCGTCATCGCGGACCGCGACAGCGTGCGGCTGGACCTGGACGAGGTCGAGACGGATCTCGAGCAGCTCTTCCGGGCTACCGACGACGCCACCATCGTCGCCGCCTACCCCGGGGTCTTCCTCCCCGACGACCGCTACGAGACCTGGACCGACGGCACCCGCGCGGCAGCGCAGGCCCGGTTCGTCCCGAGCGCCCGTCGCGAGGCGCATCGGCTGCTGGCCGAGGATGCCTACGACGAGGTGGTCCAGCTCGCGATGCGGCTGCGCGACCTCGACCGCTTCGACGAGGACGCGCACCAGCTGCTGTTCACCGCCCTGCACCGGGCCGGGGCCGTCGATGAGGCCGAGCGGGCCCACGACGCCTACCAGCAGGCGATGGCCGAGCTGGCGCGAGGCGCGTCACCGTTGTCCGCAGATGCCTGAGACCTGGGCCGGTCGGAAGGTTCCCGGAAGGGCACCCGGGCAGGCTGCCCGACATGTCGATCCCCACCGTGACCCGCCGAGCGCCTGAGGTCATCGCACCCGGCTCGGGCCAGCACCTGCATTTCCTGAACCACCTCGCGACCATCAAGGTCCGCGGCGGTGAGGACGGATCTCTCAGCGTCGTCGAGTTCGCGGCCGCCCGCGGCTTCGGCCCCCCGCTGCACCGTCATGACGACGAGGACGAGCTGTTCGTCGTGCTCTCCGGCGAGGTGGCCTTCCACGCCGGCGACGACGTCACCATCGCCCGCGACGGCAGCATCGCCCACCTCCCGCACGGTCTCCCCCACACCTTCCAGGTCCACTCCGACGAGGCGCGCTTCGTGTGCGTCACCGGCTCGCGGGTGCGGGCACCGAGGTTCGACCGGATGGTCGCCGCCCTCGGCATCGAGGTGGGGGAGCCGACCCTGCCGGAGCCGGGGCCGATCGATCCCGGACGGGTCGCCGAGGTCTGCGCCGACCACGGCATCCAGGTGCTCGGACCACCCCCGGCGGCCCTCGACGATCAGAGGCGCTGAGCACGGTGCGCGTCGGCGCACCGGGTGGGCTCACCCGCGTGGAGGCTCCCACCGAACCCGGTCGAAACGACCGAAGTCATGGTCGAAGGACACGATGGTGCAGCGATGCTCGATCGCCAGGGCCGCCAGGTGCGCGTCGTTGACCAGGTTCCCGCCGACGCCCCACGGCCGAAGGAGCTCCCGCACCACCCGGGGGTGCTCGATGGTGGGTTCGAGCACCACCGCGGGGGGCGCCGCGAGCCAGGCATCGACACGGTCCATCGCCTCGTCGATCGACAGCGGTGCGGGGAACAGGCCCTCCTTGGTCGCCAGCCGGACGAAGGCCAGCAGGACGACCCACGCGAAGGCGACGGTGTCCTGGCCGGACAGGGCCGCATCGAGCCACCGCCGGGACAGCTCGTGCCGGTCCGCATCCTCGTTGACCGCGTAGAGGAGCACGTTCGCGTCGATGAGCTTCATGAGCCTGCCCGCACCCTGCGCACCAGCTCGTCGTCCTCGAGCTCACCGGCCAGCTGCAGCGCACGATCGAGGTTGACCGTGGCGCGCCCCATCGACGCGGTCTGCGTGCGGAAGGCACCCGTGCTGCCGCGTGCGCCCTCGCGGATGCAGTCGTTGAGGGCGTCCTTGAAGGACTGCCCGCGCTCACGCATGCGCCGACGGATCAGCTGCTCGGTGTCCGGATCGAGGGTGACCGTGGTACGCATAGGAGCATCATAGCATCAGCACTTGTGATGCTCTGATGCACCGCCCGGCGCGACGCCCCGGTCGGCGGAGGCTCCACCCCGCGACGGGACGGTGGCATCCCGGTAGGGTGGAAGCGCGTCCGAGGCCTCGTTGGGTGGTGAGGCGGATCGCAGCGACAGCCGTGGGAGAGCTGCTGGAGCGCGAGGTGCCGCTCCGATCGCTGTCCGCTGCGCTGGATGCTGCGGAACACGGCAGCGGCACCGTCGTCGTCGTCAGCGGCGAGCCCGGCATCGGCAAGTCCGCACTAGTGGCGCGCTTCGCCAGCCAGGTCCGGCACCGGGCGCGGGTCCTGGTCGGGGTCTGCGACGACCTGACCACGCCGCGTCCGTTGGGGCCGTTCCGGGACATCGCGGACCAGCTCGCAGAGCCGGGCCAGAGGAGCGAGGCGGACAGGATCGCCCCCGGCGAGGTCGCGACCTGGCTGCTGCGTGCGGTCCGGCGGGCGGGCACCCCGACGGTCCTGATCGTCGAGGACCTGCACTGGGCTGACCAGGCGACGATCGACGTCCTGACCGTGCTGGGTCGGCGGACCGCGGAGCTCCCGCTCGTGCTCATCCTCACCGTCCAACCGGGGGAGCTCGACGCGGACGACCCGCTCCGGGGCGCGATCGACGCGATGCGCCGCAGCACGACCCTCCACCTCGGGCTCGCCCCACTGTCGCGGGCTGCGGTCACGGACCTGGCAGGCGATCAGGCGGCGCGGATCCACGCGCTCAGTCGCGGCAACCCGTTCTTCGTGACCGAACTGCTCGCGCACGGCCACGACCCGCCGCCCCCCTCGCTCGCCAACGCGGTCCTGGGGCGCGTCTCGCGGTTCGCGCCCGACACCCGCCGCCTGCTGGAGCTGCTGTCGGTCGTCCCGGGCCGGGTGCCGACCCAGCTCCTCGATGCGGTCGAGCCCGGGTGGGGAGCGCTGGCCGAGCCGGCCGAGCGCCGCCGGCTGCTGTACCTCGGCCGGCGGCACGTCAGCTTCCGCCACGAGCTGAGCCGGGCGGCGATCCGGTCGAGCCTGCCCTGGAACCGGCAACGACGCCTGCACGAGCGCATCGTCGACGGCCTGCTCGCGATCAGCGGGGACCCCGCGGATGTGGTCCACCACGCGGAGGCTGCCGGGATGCAGGAGGTGGCAGCCCGATACGCCGTGGTCGCCGGTCGTCAGGCGGCAGCCAGCGGCGCCCACCGTGAGGCGCTCGCCCACCTGCGACGGGCGGCGGACAGCCCCGAGGTCGGGCGCAGCACCGCCGAGCAGGCGAGGCTGCTCGCGGACCTCGCGCACAGCGCCTGGCTGACGGGCCAGATCGAGCAGGCCCTGGCTGCCATCTCGAGCGCGATGCGGCTCGCCGACGACCTGAACGACCGCGCCCTCCATGGCCGCTGCGCGGCGATGCGCGCGCAGGTGCACTGGTTCGGCGGCGATGGCACGGCCGCGTGGGACGACGCCACCGACGCGGTGCGCAGCCTGGAGGTCGCGGGGCGCACGCCCGAGCTGGCACGCGCCACCGCACAGGCGGCCGAGCTGAGCATGCTGGTCAGCCGGGTCGACGACGCGCTGCGGTTGGGCCAGCGCGCCCTCGAGCTGGCGGGTGAGCAGGACGACGTCCGGGTCCGCGCCCTCGGCGCGATCGGCGGCGCCCGGCTGCAGCTGGACGCCGGACAGACGGACGACCTCCTTGCGGCCATCGACCTCGCCAGCTCCACCGGGGACGCGGAGCAGGCCGTGTTCTCGCAGATCACCCTCGCGGTCCTGCAGGGACTGTGGGTCCGGCCGGACCACGCGCGGCTCCACGCCGAACAGGCTCGCGACAGGGCGCGTGAGCACGACTTCGTGGCGATGACGGCGTTCCTGGACGCCTTCCTGGCCTGGCTCGACCTCCGCGAGGGTGACCCGACGGCGGCCTCCCGCCTCGCCGACACTGCTGCCGGCAGCCGTCGCGACGCGGCGACGACCATCGCCGAGCAGCTGGCCCGGATCGTGCTTGCGGAGCGGGCCATCCGCGTCGGCGCGGACGACGCCGCACCGCGGCTGCAGGACGTCGCGGCCAGCACGGCCCGAACCCGCAAGCTCGTGCATCTGGCCCCGGTGCTCGAGCTCGAGATGGAGCGGGTCCTGGTCGAGGACTCGCCACTCCCGTGGGACCCGTTCGAGCGGCTCGCCGACGTCGTCGGCCCGCAACCGCTACGAGCCGGCTGCGCGGCGGCCCGGGTCGCGGCATGGGCGGCGCTGTGCGACGGAGCGGTCCCGTTCCACGGGACGGCCCCCGCACCGTACGCCGCCATGATCGACCAGGACTGGCGGGCTGCCGCCGACGCCTTCGGGGCGGTCGGCTGGCGGCATGACCGCGCCCTGCTGCTGTCCCTGCTGGACGAGCCCGACGCGCTCACCGAGGCGCTGTCGATCGCACGGAGCCTCGGTGCCGCGCCGCTCGAGGGCCGGGTGCGTCGCCGCATGCGCTCGCTCGGGATGTCCGTCCCGCGTGGCCCCCGTGCGTCCACCGAGGCCAACCCGGCACACCTGACCGAGCGGCAACTGGAGGTGCTCCGCCACGTCGCCACGGGCCGCACGAACATCCAGATCGCCGAGGAGCTCCACATCTCGCCGCGGACGGTGGAGCACCACGTCGCCGGCATCTTCGCCAAGCTCGAGGTGTCCTCGCGGGCGGCAGCCATCGCGCGTGCCGTCGAACTCGGACTTCCGTAGGGGGTCACTCCCCTCCGGCCCGTGCTGCGGACACCCGAGATGGGGGCAGGCACCGATGTCGCCCCGCGGGTCGGTCCGTAGCGTCGATGGGTGCCGTGTCCCCATCGAGTGCCCCGCGGGCCGTGGACCGGCACCCCCGTCGACACCCCGGAGGAGAAGACCCCATGGCCGACACCGCCACCGTGACCACCAACGGCATCGACGTCCCCCGACTCGTCGAGACCATCGAGGCGATCGGGCAGGACCCGGACCTGGCCCGGTTCTCGTTCCGTGCCAGCAGCAGCTGGCAGGACGGCACCTACAGCATCGGCCAGATCGGTCGGTTCACGCACGCCGGCACGGAGGACGAGAGCCGGGCGGCCTCGTTCGTGCTGCACGGCGACGAACCCCCGGTCCTGCTCGGCGAGAACAAGGGCCCCAACGCCGTCGAACTGCTGCTGCAAGCGCTGGCCTTCTGCTACGCGGTCGGGTACGTGGCCAACGCCGCCGCCCGCGGCATCGAGCTCACCCGCATGGACTACGAGATCGAGGGCGACGTCGACGTACGTGCCTTCCTCGGCCTCGACGGCGCACGGCCCGGTTTCAGCCGGATCCGGGCCACCGGACGCGTGTCGAGCCCCAACGCCACCCCTGAGCAGCTCGAGGAGCTGTGCCGCTACGTCCAGGAGACCTCGCCGGTACGCGACTCGCTGGCGAACGCCGTCCCGGTCGAGACCACCCTCGAGGTGGTGTGATCGAGATCCATCCGCCTGCCGCCCGCACCCGAGGAGGAAGACGCATGACCACCACCCGACCCGCACCGATCGACACCGATGAGCTGCTCCGACAGGTCACCGACATGTACCGCGCGGTGGCCGAGACCCCCCACGAGCGCTTCCACTTCGAGACCGGCCGTGCTCTGGCCGAGCGGCTCGGCTACCCCCCGGACGAGCTGGACCAGGTCCCGTCCGAGGCCATCGACTCCTTCGCCGGGGTCGGCTACCACCTCGACCTGGCCCACCTCCAGCAGGGGGAGCGTGTCCTTGACCTCGGCTCCGGCTCCGGCATGGACGCCTTCGTCGCCTCCCTGGCGGTCGGTCCGCAGGGGCAGGTCGTCGGGCTCGACATGACGGATGCGCAGCTCGCGAAGGCGGAGCGGCTGCGGTCCGAGCACGGCCTCGAGCACGTCACCTTCCAGCACGGCCACATCGAGCAGCTGCCCTTCGACGACGCGAGCTTCGACGCCGTCGTCTCCAACGGGGTGATCAACCTCGCCCCGGACAAGCCCCGCGTCTTCGCCGAGGCGGCCCGGGTGCTCCGGCCCGGCGGACGGCTGGCGATCGCGGACATCGTCACCGACGAACCACTGACCGAGGCGATCGTGTGCGACGTCGACCTGTGGGCCTCCTGCATCGGCGGCGCACCACAGGAGCAGACCTACCGTGAGGCGATGGCCGGCGCGGGGTTCCGGGTCGAGGTCACCAAGACCAACCCGTACCGGTTCCTGTCCGAGCAGGCCATCAACGCCAGCGAACGCTTCGGCGTCCACAGCGTGTCGGTGCTCGCGACCAAGCCGGACCGCACCTGACCACGACGACGACGCCGAGGAGGCGGGCCGCAGGGCCGTCCCTCCTCGGCCCTCGGTCCCGTCGCCATCCAGCATCCACCCCCGGAGCACGGCACGCACGGGTCGATGGTCCCGCGGCGCCGCGCTGCGGAACGTCGCCTCCTGGCTCTGCGGCAGGAAGCACCGGTTGTCCGCGCCGGCGAGCAGCACGAACCGAGCATCGGTGCGTGGCGGCTGGGCCGCGACGTCCGACGGTCGTGACGGCTCCCGGCCCGTGGATACCAGCCGACCGGCGCGGACGCTCCGTGCCATCTGCGCGAAGAACGTGAAGGGAACGTGCCTGAACTCCTGGGCGACCCAGGCATGGGTCGCGTCGTTGAGGTTCTCGTGCGACCACAGTGTGGGCCTGCCGCTCCCGTAGGTGGAGCTCACCATGCGACAGACGCGCTCATCACACTCGTGGTGGCTCGTCAGCACGGTCCACAGCACCGCCCGAGCCACCAACCCGTCGCGCGTCCCCCCAGCCGGGATCGAGGTAGGGGATCACCCGCGCGAGCAGCGGCCGCGGCGGCACACCGCCGGCCCGACCCGACCACGACCCGGCTGGCCTGGCCGTTCGGTGTGGCACTGCTCGCCGGTGGCGTCGTCGAGCTGGTGATGTTCGCCCGGCTGCCGCGGGTGCGCGCACCCATCTACTCCTCGGTGTGACCGTGCTGCTGTGGCCCTCGATCTCGGCGTTCACCCTCGGGGTGGCGGTGGGCATCTGGCTGCTGCTGTTCGGCACCCTGGAGGCCGGTGCAGCGGTGCTGATCGACAGCGACACCACGCCCGAGCCGTGCGCGTTCTACACCGCCCCGGCCATGTTCACCGCCACGCCCGGCACGTTGCTGCGCCGTGAGGTGATCGACCCGTTCGTGGACGGCGCGACGACCTACCGGGTCCTCTACACCGGCCGTGACCTGCAGGGCAACCCGGCGACCGCCAGCGGACTGGTGATCGTGCCCGACGACGGCGAGGTGCCCGAGAGCGGCCGACCGATCCTGCGCCCCATCGCTGCTCGACGGTGCCTACGCCGAGCAGGGATGGGGGCTCGAGGCGTTCCTCGACGCCGGCTGGATCATCGCGGCACCCGACTACCTCGGTCTCGGGAGCGAGGGGGTCCACCCCCACCTCGCCGGCCAGACGGCCGCGGACAACACCCTCGATGCCGTCCGTGCCGCCAGGGGCCTGGCCCGCGATGCGGCCTCGTCACGCTTCGCGGTCGCCGGTCTCGCCCCCGCCTCGGAGCTGGCGGCGTTCATCGAGGCCAACGACGGCACCACCTTCGGCAACCTGCTGGGCTCCTTCGCGGTCGTCGCCTGGCATCGCGCCTTCGACGACATCGACGCCGCCGGCATCGTGGACCCTGCGGTGCAACCCATCGTCGAGCGCCTCGCCGACGCGTGCGTCACCACCGGCCCCGAAGCCGTCTCGCTGCTCACCGACGCCGAGCTGCTCCAGCTCGGCTTCCTCGTCTCCCCGATCTGGGAGACCGAGCCCTGGGCGAGCCGGATCGCCGAGAACACGCCCGGTGACGAGCCGATCCACGCGCCGCTGCTGATCGTGCAGGGCACCGACGACGTGCTGATCCGCCCCGACATCCAGCGCCGGTTCGTCGCCCGCCTGTGCGGCACCGGCCAGCAGCTCGAGTACCGGGAGTTCGCCGACCGGCTCACCTCCCCACCCACCATCGACACCTGCGGCACCGACTGACCAGGGCCTCCTCGCGCTCCCCCTGCTGTCCGGGATCGCGTCCATCATCGTGGCGCTGTCCTTCGCGTTCCCCCTGTTGGTCACCGGCGGCACCGAGGAGCCGACGCCGGTGACCTACGTCCTGCTGTTCGCGATGTACATCACGCTCGCGTTCGTCACGATCTTCTTCAAGACCACCAGGGGTGCCCAGCCGGGGTCACGAGCCGCGCTCCTCCACGAGACACCCGACCGGCACCCGTGACGGCCGCTCCGTCGGCGCGGACGAGGGACCGCCCCGGACGACACGGGACCGGCGCCCGCCCCTGGAGCCGCGCTACCGTCCGACGAACGAGCTCGGCGCGGCCGGGTGGCGCCGCGGATACGCGTCGAGGGGAGATGGACGTGGAGCAGCGCCGCGTCGTCCGCGTGCTCGCGGCGATCGCCGCACAACCGTCGAACCGGTCCCTCACCGACCGGATGTGCGCCGCCGCCCAGCAGCAGCTGGCGACCTCCGGGGTCGGGGTGTCCCTGACCGTCGACGACGACCTGCTCGAACCGGTCGCCGGGACGGAGGGGGCACGGGGTGGCGAGACCCTGCAGGCGGAGCTCGGCGAAGGCCCGTCCTACACCTCCTCCCGCTCCGGATGGCCGGTCCTGGTCCCGGACCTGCAGCAGGACGGCAGCTGGCCGGCGTTCAGCGCTGCGGCGACCGCGCTCGGCCTCAGCAGCGTCTACGCGTTCCCCCTCCGCCGGGGAGCGGTCCGGATCGGAGCGTTCACGCTCTACCGCGATGTGCAGGCGTACCTCACCGATGAGCAGCATGCCAACGCCCTCGTCTACGCCCGGCTCACCCACGACCTCATGATGTCGCTGCAGTCCGGCCGGCCCGTGGGCCAGCTCGATCAGCTCATCCTCGATGGCACCGCTGACGGCATCGAGGTCCACCAGGCAGCCGGCGTGGTCTCCGTCCAGCTCAGCGTCGACGTCGGTGCGGCGCTGGCCGTCCTGCGCGCACGCGCGTTCTCGACGGGCCAGAGCTTGCGCGACCTCGCCGGCGACGTCGTGGCACGACGGGTCCGTCTCGACGACTGAGCACCCGGGCCGGCCCCCC
>JBLRWQ010000048.1:0-24699 GCA_047921175.1 Nitriliruptoraceae bacterium
GGCGGTCTCGGGATCGCCAGTGGTGACGGCGCATGCGAAGCGTCGAGCCGTGCGGCGGTGCAACCGCCACATGATCCAGCCGCGAAGCGCGGTCTGGCGTGTCGGGCCGAGCAGACCCGCTACCGCTGCGATCCAGGCGACGACCGTCGCGATGTGGGTGATGGCCTCGCCCAGGGCGCCCAGCGGCCGCCACAGCATCCACAGGAGCGCGCTCATCGTGGCGACCGGTCCAGTTCGGCACGCACGCGGGCCAGACCGCGGTCCACGACCCGTTCGATGGTGGTGAGGTGGTGACGTGCGCCACGTCCAGTCGGATCCGGCGCCGTTCGGCACGTTCGTCGACCTCGGCCGCGAGGACCTCGGCGAGATAGCCCCGGTGGGTGGCCCCATCGCGGGCAGCATCCTCGGCCGTAGCGAGCGAACCCGCCCGCTACGAACGGGGGCACGTGCCACGAGGTGAGGCCGAGCGCCCGGCGTGAGCCATCGTTCCGTGACGTCGGAGATGATCGATCACGGCAGCCGTCACCCTCTCAACGCAACTCATCGTTCCGGCCTGTTTCGACTAGGGACCAGCCCTCGCGCTAGGGGTCCGAGGTCAACGCTCAAGAAGTACTTCAGCCCTGCAGTGCTCGATTGCCGGTAACAACGTTCCGTAGTTAACCGCAGCGTCAGACGTTGGCCGTCCGAGCGTGATGCAGCAGGAAGGAACCCAGCATGACTACCGACACAGCCGAACGCCGGCCGTCCTCCGGGCCGACGTCCAGTGGTGGCCTGTCGCGGCGCTCCTTCATGAAGTGGTCAGCCATCGCCGGGGGGGGAGCCGCGATGGTGGCCGGCGGCGTGCGTTTCGGCGTGATGCCCGGTGTGGGTTGGGCGGAGGACCGCGCGGTCGACGCGGTGAGCGAGGTGTGGGCCGCCTGCATGGTCAACTGTGGTGGCCGGTGCCCCCTACGCCTGCAGGTGCAGGATGGCCAGATCGTCCGGGTTCTCGCGGACAACACCGGCGATGATGAGATCGGCACCCAGCAGGTCCGCGCCTGCGTGCGTGGTCGCTCGATCCGCCAGCGCATCTACGCCCCCGACCGGTTGAAGAAGCCGATGCGCCGGGTCGGCGAGCGCGGCAGCGGCGAGTGGGAAGAGATCACCTGGGCGGAGGCCTTCGACACGATCACCGACAACCTCCGGCGCACCCTCGACGAGTACGGCAACGAGGCCGTCTACATCAACTACGCCAGCGGCCAGATCGGCACCTTCAACTCCAGCTACCCAGGTCCTTTCGCGCGACTGATGAACCTCCTCGGCGGATATCTGAACTTCTACAACACCTACAGCACCGCCCAGGTAACGCACGCCATGGACTACCAGTACGGCGCCAACGTCGGATCCAACAGCTACGACGATGCCAAGAACGCCAAGCTGCAGGTCTGGTTCGGGGACAACCCGATGGAGACCAATATGTCAGGCGGTGGCGCCAGCTTCGTGGCCCAGCGCACGCGCAAGAACAACGGGGTCCGAACCATCATCATCGACCCTCGCTACTCGACGACAGCGCAGACGCTGGCCGACGAGTGGATCCCCCTACGTGTGGGTACCGATGCTGCGCTCGTCGCCGGACTCGCGCACGTGATGCTCTCGGAGAACCTCCATGACCAGGGGTTCCTGGACACGTACTGCCAGGGATTCGACGAGGACCACATGCCCGACGGCGTACCAGCGGGCAACTCCTACCGATCCTACGTCATGGGTGAGGGCTCGGACGGCATCGAGAAGACGCCGGAGTGGGCAGCCGAGCTGACCGGTATCCCGGCCGAGACGATCCGGCGCCTCGCCCGCGAGATCGGAACGACGCGCCCGGTCGTCGTCTCGCAGGGCTGGGGTTCCCAGCGGCAGGCCCACGGCGAGACCCAGGCCCGCGCCATCATGACACTGGCGGCGATGACGGGGTGCGTGGGGATCCCCGGCGGCAGCACCGGCCAGACCGCCGGTAGCTACGGCATCCGCCTCACGAACACGTCCAGGACCCAGAATCCGGTCGAGACCGCCATCCCCTGCTTCCTGTGGACGGACGCCATCGACCACGGGCCGGAGATGACGGCGCTCAACAGCGGCATACGTGGCAAGGACAAGCTCGACGTTCCCATCAAGTTCATCTGGAACCAGGCCGGCAACACCCTCGTCAACCAGCACAGCGACATCAACCGCACGACCGAGCTGCTCAAGGACGACAGCAAGTGCGAGTTCATCGTTGTGATCGAGACGCACATGTCGGTCTCGGCGCGCTACGCCGACATCCTGCTGCCCGACGCCAGCAACCTGGAGCAGGTGGACGTCGTCGCAGGCAGCCACGGTGGGACGATGGGTTCGCTCTACTTCAACAACAAGGTGATCGAGCCGCTGCACGACACCAAGACGGTCTATGAGATGTGCACCGAGCTCGCGAAGCGACTCGGGGTCGAGGAGGAGTTCACCGAGGGCAAGACGCAGGAGGACTGGGTCCGCGACATCATCGAAGCCTCGCAGGAGCACCTCCCTGACCTTCCCTCCTACGAGGAGTTCCGGGAGATCGGCATCTGGCGGGAGCCGAACCCGCCCGAGGTCGGCTCCATCCCGTTGCAGGACTTCCGTGAGGACCCGGAGGCCAACCCGCTTCCGACACCGTCGGGCAAGATCGAGATCTTCTCCGCCCGACTGTGGGAGATGAGCCAGACCTGGGAGTTGCCCGAGGGCGACCGCATCCCGGCCGTCCCCGAGCAGGTGGCCACCTGGGAAGGGCCGGAGGAAGCTCTGAAGGGCGGTGAGTATCCCCTGCAGTGCATCGGCCACCACTACAAGCAGCGGGCCCACTCGACGTACGGGAACATCCCGTGGATGCTCGAGGCCCATCCACAGGTCGTGTGGGTCAACAACATGGACGCCGCGGCTCGGGGCATCGACAACGACGACCTGGTGGAGGTCTACAACGATCGCGGCCGGATGCGGCTACCGGCCCGAGTCACCACCGGCATCGCACCCGGTGTGGTCTCCGTACCACAGGGGGCGTGGTTCGATCCCGATGAGGACGGCGTGGACCTCGGCGGCTCACAGAACACGCTGACCAGCTGGAGGCCATCACCGATCGCCAAGGCTAATCCCCAGCACACCAACCTTGTTGAGATCGTGAAGGCCTGAGGCAGAGAAAGCGGAGATCATGAGTGACCAGCTCGGGTTCTATTTCGACCAGACGCTCTGCACCGGGTGCAAGGCCTGCCAGGTGGCCTGCAAGGACAAGCACGACCTCCCACTTGACGTCACCTGGCGGCGCGTGGCCGAGTACACCGGTGGCAGCTGGCAGCGCCACGGAGCGACCTTCGTCCCGAACGTCTTCACCTACTACGTATCGATGGCGTGCAACCACTGCGACAACGCCGTGTGCACCGAGGTCTGCCCGACGACGGCGATGACCCAGGGAGATGACGGCGTCGTCTCCGTCGATCAGGCCAAGTGCGTGGGCTGCCGGTACTGCGAGTGGTCGTGCCCGTACTCGGCGCCGCAGTTCAATCCGGAGACGGGGCGGATGTCGAAGTGCGACCTTTGCGCCGACAGCCGTGAGGCCGGAGAGGACCCGGCGTGCGTGTCCGCATGTCCGTCACGGGCGTTGGATTGGGGTCCGATCGAGGAACTGCGGGCCCGGTATGGCGACGTGGCTGCGATCGAGCCGCTGCCGAACGACTCGATGACAGAGCCGAACCTCGTCATAACACCCCATCGCGACGCCCAGGCCGTCGGCACGGGCAGCGGCGCCATCCTCAACCCCCAAGAGGTCTGAGCCATGAACGTGACTGACTTCTCGATGATCACCTTCACTGTCCTGGCGCAGATGAGCGTGGGCGCGTTCGTGGTGCTGGGTGTGGTGCACCTGGTGGCGCGGGCGCGTGGCCGCAGCGCCGAGGAGGTCGATCGGTTGACCGACCCGGCGCTCTACGCTGTCGGCGTCACGCTGGTCCTGGGGCTGCTCGCCTCGCTGCTGCACCTGGGCAACCCCGCCAACGTGTTCAACGTGATCCTCAACGTCGGCACGTCGTGGCTGAGCAACGAGATCGCCTTCGGCGTCGGCTTCGCCGCTTTGGGGTTCGTGTTCGCTGCGTGCCAGTGGTTCAAGGTCGGCAGCGCCAACCTGCGCCAGGCGCTTGCCGGGCTCACCGCCCTGGTAGGCCTGGGGCTGGTGTTCTCGATGAGCATGATCTACTACACCCTGCCGGCGGTCCCTGCTTGGAACACCTGGACGACGCCGGTGCAGTTCTTCACCACCACCTTCCTGCTGGGATCGCTGGCGGTCGGCACGGCGCTGATGAGCACGGTGATGTGGCGCCGCCGCCAGGCCATGGCGCACGACGAGGAGGTCACCAGCGACCCGCACGACATGCAGTTGCTGACGGCCAGCCTGAAGGGCATCGCGATCGCGTCCGTGGCCCTGCTGGGCATCCACTTCGTCGTCACCCCGCTCCATCTGGCGAGCCTGTCCGCCGGCAACGCCACCGCGGCGCAGAGCGTCGCGGCCTACTCGTCGGGTTGGTTGGCGGTCTGGCTGTCGCTGGTGTTCATCGGCGCGGGGCTACTGGCGGTCTTCGTCTACCGCTTCGCGAGTGTGCCGCGCGCGGATCTCAGCCGCCTCGCGGCCGTTGCGACGATCGCGTTCGCGTTCGTCCTCGCGGGTGAGTTCGTCGGACGCACCCTCTTCTACGAGGCCTTCGCTCGCATCGGCATGTGAACCAGCCGACAGCCATCGACCATCATCCGCAGCCCAACGACGACCGAGGCTCCCCGATCAACACCACACCCGCGCCGATGACCAGGCCTGGGCCGGCCCTTGGGGCGCTCGACCCCGAAGCGCTCGATGCCTTCGCCGCGAGCTACACCGTGCTGTCCCGCCTGCTGCTGTCCGCTCCCACCCAAGAGACGCTGGACCGTGCGCGTGGTGCGGAGTTGCTCGCCGAGTGGCCCATGCCCCCGACCGGTCCCACACGTCGGGGGCTGGACGCGTTGTCGCGTTCGCGGGAGGCCGGTGAGGACGCCGCAGCGGTCAAGCGCGACTACAACCGGCTCTTCGTGGGGCCGGAGCGGCTGCTGGCCCCCCCTTACGAGTCGGTGCACCGCTCCCGGGACCGGCTCGTGTTCGAAGCCGAGACCCTTCAGGTCAGAGCGTTCTACGCCCGCTTCGGACTCGCGGCTCCCCGCCAGGGCCGTGAGCCTGACGACCACATCGGACTCGAGTTCGAACTGATGGCCACCCTGTGCCTGCGCTCCCTGGACGCCCTGGAGGTCGGCGATCCTGATGGGGCTGCGGTCCTGGTGGAGGCCCAACGCGACTTCCTCACCGAGCACCTGCTGGCTTGGGCGCCGCACCTGATGGAGTTGATCATCGAGAACGCCGACACCGCCTTCTACGTTGCCGTCGGGTGGCTGGGCACTGGCGTACTGTCGGAAGCCGCTCCCCTGGTGCCCGACACCAGCACACACAAGTGAACCAGCCATCGGCCGGAGCGGGCCCGGAGGTTCTCAGAACCCTGCAACACTGGCTGGCCCGGCAGAGCACGCCAGTGGATCTCGAGCTCGCATGCAGTGAACACCCTGACCCCGCAACGGGGCCAGGCCGGGCCACGGTGGTGCGCCTGCCCACCTGTGCCGGATCGGTGGCGTCGCACGAGATCCTCGAGCTGCTGCTGGTCGGCGCCGCGACGGTGCGTGTCCGCGGCGACGGTTGCGAGCGGGCCGAGGCCACCACCGAGCGTGTCAGGCGACTGGCGACGGTGCTTGCCGCCGGGGGGCAAGCGGATCGCCTCGACATGGCACGGTCGGGCCGGCGCCGACGGCCGGTTCTCGACGCGCGGTCCATGCCCGTCACCCGGCGCCAGCTACTGATGCTGGCCGACACCGAGCCGCGCGCCCTGCCAGAGGAGCACCTCAGCGCGCAGGAGCGGCTCGTCGCCGCCGTCCGAGCGCTCGTGCCGGAACTGGCCGAGGAGGCCGACCAGCAGCCGGGTCCGGGAGCGGCGCTGCAAGCATCCGGGTGCACCGCGTGTGGCATCTGCGTCCGAGCCTGTCCCGAGAACGCGCTCCGGCTGGAAGCCGACGCCGAGCCGGCGGCCGGATCGCCGGCCGTGTCGGTCACCACCGTGCTCAGCCACGTGCCGGCTCGGTGCGCTGGCACCGGTGCTTGCGTGCGGCTGTGCCCCGAGGATGCGCTGGAGCGGACCGGGTCGTCTGCGTGGACCGCCCTGCTCGACGACCGACCGGTCGAACTGGACCGCCTGGCCACCAAGACCTGCGCCCGCTGCAAGGCCACGATCCCCGCCGACGAGGGGACGCTGTGCGAACTGTGCGAGCAGAGGCAGCGCCACCCGTTCCGGGCGGCGCTGCCCCCACGCCTCGCTGAGCAACTGCACCCGGACACGGTCGCCCGGCTGACCGGCGGGGTCAGCTAACGCGCTCGGTGCCGCGCGGGGCCCATGGCGCCGAACCACCCTCGGCAGGGATGTCAGCAGGGTCGTCGACCGGGACGTCCGCCGGCCGGGTGTCCTAGCGGGCCGAGGTGGCGGAGCTACGGGGAGGCCCGGTCGCGTCCACGAACCGGACGGCCTCCTCGACCCGGCCGGTGAGCAGCAGCAGGGCGACGACCAGATGGTGACGCCGAGGCGCCGGGTGACCGGCTGCCAGGTCCGCGTGGCTGGTCCGGTGTACCCCTGACGACGACCTCGAGGACGCGCCTGCCGCGGTTCGTCCTCACCCTGCGCAACAGGCGGGTGCGGGGCCCGGGCGCCTCAGACGGGCCAGTGGTCGATCTCGGTGGCCTTGACGGCGACCCAGACGTGGCTGCCCTCGGCCAGCGCGAGGTCCGCGAGCGCTGCGGCGGTGATCTCGGCGACGATGGGGATCGGGCCATCGAGGTGGACACGGACGTGGTCGTCGTGGATGTCGAGCGCGTCGATGGTCGCCGGCCAGGTGTTGCGGGCGGAGCCGGCAGGTTCACCGAGGTGGAGGGCCACCGCTCGAGGGTGGATGACGACCAGGGTGTCGCCTGGGCGCTCGGCGGCATCGGCGGCGGTCAGGGTCGCGCCCGAGTCGAGCGTGAGCGTGCGGCCGTCCCCCCGGGCGCGGTAGTGGTTGAGACCGACGAGTCGTGCGGCCCACCGCGAGCGGGGACGTCGAGCGACCACGGCCGGTGGGTCGTCCTGCACGATGCGGCCGTGCTCGAGGATGATCAGCCGGTCTGCCAGCGTGATCGCCTCGAGGGGCTCGTGCGTGATCAGCAGCACGGGCCCGGCGAAGGCGTCGAGGTGGCGGCGGAGCTGCTGCCGCACGGACCGGCGGGTGTCGACGTCCAGTGCGGCCAGCGGTTCGTCGAGCAGCAGCAGCGCCGGATCGGTGGCGAGCGCACGGGCCAGTGCGACCCGTTGTGCCTGCCCGCCCGACAGCGCGCCGGGCCTGGCGCCCGCGTGGCCCTCGAGCCCGATCCGTGCCAGCCACTCGCGCGCCCGGGCACGCGCCTCGTGCCGCGGCACCCCGCGTGCCCGGGGTCCGAACGCGACGTTCTCCAGCGCCGTCAGGTGGGGGAAGAGCAGGTGCTGCTGGAACACGACCCCGACGTCACGCTGCTGGGGGCTGAGCCGCACCCCGGTACCGGTGTCCTCGACCAGCCGCCCGTCGAGGACGATGCGCCCCCGTCCGGTCGGGAGCAGCCCGGCGAGCACCCGGAGCAGGGTGGTCTTGCCGGCGCCGTTCGGTCCGAGGACGGCGACGACCTCGCCGGGCTCCGCCCGGATCGCCACCTGGAGCTCCAGGGTCCCGAGCCGCAGCCCGAGCTCGGCGTCCAGGCCGGCCGTTGCGCCGGGCGTGGTGGTGGCGGTCGGCGAGGACCTCATGTGGTGGTCAGGAACCGGTCACGCAGGGCGACCAGCACGGCGACGGAGACGGCGAGCAGGATGAAGCTGATGAGGTAGGCCGCCTCGGGGTTGCGCTCCAGTTCGAGGTAGACCGCCAGCGGCATGGTCTGGGTCCGGCCCGGCAGGTTGCCCGCGAAGGTGATGGTGGCCCCGAACTCGCCCAGCGCCCGCGCCCAGCACAGCGCCATCCCGGCCGCGAGCGACGGCCACACCGCCGGCAGGACCACCCGCCGCAGGATCGTCCAGCGGTCGGCGCCCAGCGTGGCCGCCGCGTCCTCGAGCCGCCGGTCCACCATCCGCAAGCCCGACTCGACCGTCACGATCAGGAACGGCATCGCGACGAACGTGGCGGCGAGCACCACCGCAGCCGCGGTGAACGGCAAGGTGATGCCGGTCGCCTCGGCCAGCGGGCGGCCCACCAGTCCCCGGCGTCCGAAGGCCGTCAGCAGCCCGACACCGCCGACGACGGGCGGCAGCACCATCGGAAGCACCGCCAGCGCCCGGACGAAGGCCTTGCCCGGGAAGTCGTAGCGGGCGAACACCAGCGCGAGGGGCACCCCCAGGACCACGGAGATGGCCAGCGCGGCCAACGAGGACACGAGCGACAGCCGGAGCGCCTGCAGGACCGCCGGATCGGTGACCAGCTCACCGGCCCGTGCCCACGGGGTCCGCACGGTCAGGCCGACCAGGGGCAGGACCAGCAACGACAGGGCGACGAGCCCCAAGGCGATGGCGGCGCGCGGGGGGGCGACCCCGGTGGCGCTGCCGGAGGTCGCTGGCTCGGGGGCGTCGGTCACGGCGCCGCGAACCCGTGGGCCGTCAGGATCTCCTGCCCGGCGTCGCTGCGGACGAACGCGACGAACGCGTCCGCGGCCGTGGGGTTCGGTGCACCGGCGAGCACCGCGACCGGGTAGCTGGCCGCCACGTTCTGCTCGCTCGGGATCGCCACGCCGTCGGCCCTGCTGGCGGAGGCGACGATGTCGCTGGCGTACACGATGGATGCGTCCGCCTCGCCGAGCTCGACCTTGGACAGTGCCGCGCGGACGTCCCGCTCCAGCGATGACGGGACCACCTCGATGCCAGCGGCGTCCAGGGCCTGACGTGCGTAGCGTCCTGCCGGGACCGCCTCCGCCGGCAGCACCAGGATCACATCCGGGTCGGCGAGGTCCGTGAGGTCGCGGATGGCGAGTGGGTTCCCGCTCTCGACCGCGATCTCCAGCAGGTTCGCGGTGAAGATCGCCGGCTCGCCGGCGAGGTTGCCCGCAGCAGCGACCGCGTCCATCTGGGTGATGTTCGCCGAGGCGAACACGTCCGCCGGCGCGCCTTCGTTGATCTGGCTCGCGAGCGTCTGGCTGCCGGCGTGGTTGAACACCACCTCGAGGTCGGGGTTCGCGGCCACGAAGGCGTCACCCAGCTCGGCGAACGCCTCGGTCAACGACGCGGCGGCGAACACGAGCAGCTCCCCGGACACGCCACCGGTGGCGTCGCCGTCCGCGCCGTCGGTGCTGCACGCCGCCATCAGCACCGCCAGCGTCAGCGCTGCCAGCACCACCCGCGCGGGTCTGCTCCCCGAGCCGGTGCTCGTCCGAGCGGCCGCATCCGGCACGATCGCACCGGGCCGCGGGGTGCGGGGCCTCATGCCACCAGCTCCACGCCGTTGTCGGTCAGGTCGTAGCCACCGATCGCGGCCAGCCGGCGGTGCACGCGCTCGCCCGTGAGCTCGTTCACGAAGGCGTGCAGCAGCGCATTGTCCGTGTGTTCCGCCGCGACCCACAGCTCGGAGGTGTGGGTCTCCAGCGGGTGGAACGCGAGCCCGTTGGCGAGCGCGGCCGGCTCGATGGTGACCGCGACCATCCGATCGGTCACGGCCCGCCAGGCGGCGTCGGCATGTCCGCCCACCCGCGGGCCGATGATCGGAGTGCCGGGAGGTTGCTCGGGTCGCCGCGCGCGCTCGAAGGCCGCCTGGCTGCCTGCGCCGGGCTCGCGGTGCACGACCGGGATCCGGCCCGCGAGCGCGTCGTCGACCCAGCCGGGTGCCAGGTCGGTCGGGGCGGCCAGCCCCACGCGCCAGCGCGCGACGTGCCAGCGCCGGACCGCCACCGTGGACCGTCGCTCATCGAGGTCCGGCCCGTGCACGGTCACCGCGTGGCTGCGTCCGGCCGCCAGTACCGCCGCTGCTGTGGCACTCGAGGTCGCCACCGGCACCACGCGCGGCCCGCTGGTCGTCTCCAGCAGGCGAGACGCCAGCCCGATGATGGGGTCGCAGCCGGCCACGATCAGGGTCGGTCGCTCCAGGTCGAACAGCTGCACGGCGCCCCCCCGGACCTGCGCGTCGGCCGACGCCCAGCCCTCGCCGGACCCGGTCGCCGGTACCGAGACCAGCCGGTCGCCGACGCGACCGATCCGCACCAGCGCCCCGTCCTGCGGATCCTCCAGGACGCCGATGGCCCGGTGCGTCTCCGGCGCGAGCAGCGCCTCGACCGTGGTCGACAGGGCGGCTGCCAGCCGGACCGCCGCATCGACGCGGGGCAGGTGGCGGTCGGCCTCGACGGCACCCACGAGCTGCCTGCTCACCTGCGCGAGCTCGGCGAGCTGCGCCTGCGTGAGCCCGCGCGCCGACCGCAGGTGGCGGATCCGATCACCGAGCACGCGGGTCCGCCTCCTCGTGCGGGCCGTGGGGAGACAGTAACCTAGCAGTGCGACCGTTTCCTGTCATCACCGGGCCTGGTGCCGTGTCAGCCCTCGATGCGGGGGAACGGCCGGGCCTGCTCGAGCTCGAAGGCGAGCTCCAGGAGGGTCCGCTCATCCCCCCAGGAGGCCGTCAGCATCGTCGCGGTCGGCAGGCCACCGGCGTCCAGGTCGCCGGGCACCGTGATCGACGGCAGCCCTGCCACGTTCTGCAGGGGCGTGAAGGCGACGTGGGCGCGCAGGCGCTCGATCAGCTGCGGGTAGCCGACCTGCGGGCTGAGATGGCCCAGGGCCGGGGTCCGTCGCGCGACCACCGGTGACAGCACGACCTCGTGGCGGTCGAACAGCCGCCCGCAGCGCTGTCCGCTGCGTTTGAGGCGGCGCAGTGCCATCGGCAGCCGCACCAGCCGGCTCCGGGCGTGCTCCCGCAATCCGACCGACAGGGCATCCATCCGGGTGGGGTCGAAGGACCGGTCGAACACCGCCTTGCCGCCGATCGACACCAGCAGCGACAGCAGGCCCCAGTAGTCCAGGAAGTCCTCGGCGAACCCGTCGCCAACGGGTGCCGGAACCGGCACGACCCGATGACCGAGCGACGCGAGCAGGCCCGCCGTGGCGTCCAGCGCCGTGCGGGTCGTGTCGTCGAGCGGCGTGTCGCCCAGCGTGCGGTCGAGGACGCCGATCCGGAGCCGACGGGAGGAGGGGTCGGTGACGCGCCCGATGGGTGGCAGCGACGGGTTCCGCCAGCTGCGCTCCATCGCGTGGGCGAACGCGGCCGTGTCGCGCACCGTGCGGCTGACGACGCCCTCGCCGATGAGGTTGATCGGCAGCGAACGTGCCTGCTGATCGTCACGGTGGCGGCCCCGGGTCGGTTTGAGCCCGACCAGCCCGGCGGCCGCCGCGGGGATCCGGATCGAGCCGCCCCCGTCGTTGGCGTGCGCGATCGGTACCACACCGGCGGCGACCAGGGCCGCGGCCCCCCCGGAGGAGCCACCGGCCGAGGATGCGGGGTCCCAGGGGTTGCGCGCCGGCGCCTCGTCCTCGAACTCCGTCGACGCGTTGAACCCGAACTCCGGCATCCGGCTCTTGCCCAGCACCGTCATCCCCGTGGCCAGGAACTGCGCGGCGAAGGCGCCGTCCCTGCGCGCGGGCCGGGCCACGAGCGCCGCCGTGCCGTGGTTGCTCGGCATCCCGGCGATGTCCGTGGTGTCCTTGACGTAGGTCGGGACGCCGTCGAGCTCCGAGGAGGGGTTCGGACGGCGCCGCGGGCGCGGCGCGTGGTGGGCGACCGCGCCGAGCCGGTCGGCGACCAGCGTGGCCCGACGACGCGCGGCCTCAGCGAGCTCCGCCGGGCGGATCGCGCCGTCGGCGACGAGACGGCCGAGCGCGACCGCGTCCCGGGAGCCGAGCGCGTCGTCGCAGAACGCGTGGACGCGTGCTCGAGGTGACGAGGGCTGGAGCGTGGCCACCGGAACCCGCCTGGTCGACGTCATCGGCACCGCCGCAGCCTAGGACCGGCCGGTCGCGCCGCGGTCGGCTGACGTCGGCGGCACCTTGCCAGGTGGCGCCGCCGGAGCCCGTCGAGCCTTGCCCTGGCGCCAGACAGCCGGTGGGCAGGCCGGGCCCGCCCCGGCCGGGCCTCGCGACGGGAGGCGACCGGGACACCTCGCGTACGCTCCTGCGGGGTGCGCCGGACCGCCGCCGTCCTGGTCGCTCGCCCGGGGAGCGCATGTCGGGCAGCGGGGTCGTCGAGGGGGTCCACGACCGACGGGTGTGGGCGCCGGGGCGGCGCCGCCTGCTGGCGGGACTGGTGTTGGCGGGCATCGGGCCGGTCGTGGTCGCGCTCGGGTTCCTGCCGTTGCGCGATGAGGTCGTCGGGGCCACGGTGGGGATGGTCATGCTGGTGCCGACGGCGCTGGCGACGGCGGTCGGCGGGCCGGTCGCCGCCGTGACCGCGGTGGTGGTGGGCAGCGTGCTGCACAACGCGCTGTTCACCGTCCCGTACCTGACGCTGCGGATGGCCGACCCCAGCGACGTGCTGAGCCTGATCGCGCACGTGCTCGTCGGCAGCACGGTGTCGGCCTTGGTGGTGCGTGAGCAGCGCTCGGCGCGTTCGGCACGGCGACGTGAGGCCGCGGAGGCCCGGGTCGCGGTGCTGGAGGAGGTGGACCGGACGCGCACCGCGTTGCTGGGTGCGGTCTCGCACGACCTGAGGACGCCGTTGGCGGCGATCGCGGCGGCCGCCTCGGACCTCCGCGACCCGGAGGTGGTGTTCAGCGACGAGCAGCGGGGCGTGCTCGTCGACACGATCGCGGAGCGTGCATCGCTGCTCGAACGCCGCGTCGGCCAGTTGCTGGCGGCCAGCCGGCTGGACGCGGGCGCGGTCACGCTCGCGGTCGAGGCGGTCGAGGTGCAGGAACTGCTGGCCGAGGCCGTCGACGGGTTGGCCGCCGGGTCCGCAGCGCGGGTCGAGGTCCGCCTCTCCCCGGAGCTCCCGCCGGTGCTGGTGGATCCGGTGCTGGTGGTCGCGGCGCTCGCGAACCTGCTCGAGAACGCGCTCCGCTACAGCCCTGCGGATCGGCCGGTGCTGGTCAGTGCCGAGCCTGCGGGGTCGGTGGTCGTGGTCGCCGTGATCGACGGGGGACCGGGGCTGGTGCTGGCTGACGACGAGCTGTTCGTCCCGTTCCGACGGGGGGCACACGGCACCGGGTTGGGACTGACCATCGCCCGGGGGTTCATCGAGCTGCACGGTGGGACGCTCGAGCATCACCCCACCCCGGGTGGTGGGGCGACCTTCGAGTGCACGCTGCCCTCGACGCGGGAGCCGGAGGCATGACGACGCGGGTGCTGGTGGTGGACGATGACGCGGCGATCCGTCGGGTCGTGGCGACCGGGCTGTCGGCGCGGGGCTACGAGGTCGTGGAGGCGGCGACCGCTGCCGACGGGCTCGCTGCGGCGGCGACGGACCGCCCGGACGTGGTCATCCTGGACCTCGGTCTGCCGGACGGCGACGGGGTCGAGGTCTGCCGGCGGGTCCGGGAGTTCTCGCGCGTGCCCGTCCTGGTGCTGTCGGTGGAGACCAGCGACCGACGCAAGGTCGACGCGCTCGATGCGGGGGCGGACGACTTCATCACGAAGCCGTTCTCGATGCCGGAGCTGCTGGCCCGGATCCGGGCGGCGTTGCGACGGGTGGAGCAGCCCACGGACGACCCGGTGCTGGAGCTCGGCGACATCCGGATCGACCGGGCGGCCCGCCGCGTGACGGTCGCGGATGCCGAGGTGGAGCTGACCGACACCGAGTACCGGATCCTGGTGGTGCTGGCCGAGCACGCGGGCCGGGTCCTGACCCACGATGCGTTGCTCGAGCGGGTCTGGGGGCCGGGGTACGACGGGGAGCGGCACTACCTGCGCGTCTACGTGAACCGGCTGCGTCGGAAGCTGCCCTTCGCCCCCGGGTCCGGTCACACCTTGACCACCGTGCCGCGCGCCGGCTACCGGCTCGACGTCGATCCGGGCCGTCATTGACGCAACGTTGAGGGACGCGACGGCGGTGTTGACCCCGCCGTGACCTCGCGGGGTCGTATCGTCGTCAGACCCGCGGGTGCGTGCCGTACCGGGGGTCCGGCGCCGTCGCCGGTGGACCGAGCACCGAGGTCGTGGCGATGCCGGATCGTGACAGCCTCGATGTCGGGGTGCGCGGCGCACGTCACGGCATCGCGGTGGTCGTGGCGGCGACCGGCGGCTACCTGCTGGTGCTGTGGCTGCTGGCCCTGGCGGCAGCCTGGGTCGTGCGGGTGACGTGACCGTGGCCGTGTTCCGCCCCGGGGCCGACGACCTGCGGCTCATCGGCTACCAGCTCGGCAAGGTCGCGACCGGCCTGTCGTTGCTGATGGCCCTGCCTGCCGTCGTCGCGCTGGTGCTGGGGGAGTGGAACGCCGCGACGGCGCTGGTGGCCGGTGCAGGGATCTGCAGCGCCTTCGGGCAGTTGAGCGAGTGGCGCCTGCGGACCAGCAAGCCGCTGACCTGGTCGCACGGGACGGTCGTGGTCGCGCTGGCGTGGCTGATCGGCTCACTGCTGGCGGCGATCCCCTTCCTGCTGTCCGGCCACAGCGGCAACCTCCTGGACGCCTGGTTCGAGGCGATGTCGGGGTTGACGACCTCCGGGCTGTCGGTGATCCAGGACCTCGATCACCTCAGCTACTCGATGAACCTCTACCGGCACCTGACCCATTTCGCCGGTGGCCAGGGCATCGTGATCGTCGTGCTCGCGGTGCTCGCCGCCGGGAGCGGCGCCGGGATGCTCTACGTCGCGGAGGGACGTGAGGACCGCATCCTGCCGAACATCGTGCGCACGGCCCGGTTCATCTTCATGGTCGCGGCGGTCTACCTCGGCGTCGGCACCATCGCCGTGTACGGCGCGCTGCAGGTCGCCGGGATCGGTGGGTGGCGTGGGCTGTGGCACGCCGTCAGCCTGTTCGTCGCCGCCTTCGACACCGGCGGCTTCGCTCCCACCTCGCAGTCGATCGGGTACTACCACTCCGCGACCCTGGAGGTGGTGCTGCTCGTCCTGATGGTCGCCGGCACGATGTCCTTCGCACTGCACTACCACCTGTGGGCCGGCCGGTTCCGCGAGCTCACCAGCAACCTCGAGGTCCGCAGCCTGCTCGTCACCACGACCGTGCTGGTCGCGCTCGTGCTGGTCGGCCTCGCCCGATCCGGTGCCCAGACCGCCACCACGGGCCTGTACCGCAAGGGGGTCTTCACCCTGCTGTCCGCGCACACGGGGACGGGGTTCGGCGTCACCGACGGCGGGCTGTTCCTGACCGACTGGGGCGTGCTCGCCCCCGTAGCGATCGTGGTCGCCATGGCGCTCGGCGGCATGGCCGGCTCCACCGCCGGTGGCATCAAGGCGCTCCGGGTCGGGATCACGGCGAAGGCGGTCGCCCAGGACATCCGCCGGATCCTGCTGCCCGATCACGCGCTCGTGGTCACGACCTACCACAGCGGCCGCAAGCGCATCCTGCGCGACCAGGTCGCGCGTAGTGCCATCACGGTGCTGCTGCTGTACGGCCTGACCTACCTCGGTGGGGCGTTCGTCGCGCTCCTGTACGGCCGGTGGGAGCTGTCCGAGGCGCTGTTCGAGTCGGTCTCCGCCGCGGCGAACGTCGGGCTGTCGGTCGGGATCGTCGACCCCGGCATGCCGTGGCTGCTGCAGCTCACCTACATCCTGCAGATGTGGGTCGGGAGGCTCGAGTTCGTCGCAGCCTTCGCGCTCGTCGGCTACCTCGTCGCGGTCGTTCGGGGACGGCGATGATCCCGGCCCGCCGCCGCCTCGTCCGACTCACCCTGCTCCCGGTGCTGCTCGTCGCCGCGGTGCTCGCGACCGTGGCCGTGATCGCCGATCTCGCGCCGGATCGCGAGCCACCAGCGGTCGAGCTCGCGCTGCCACCCGTCGTCGAGCTCGACATGGCCGGGTGCGCGCGCGATCACGACGGCAGCGGTCTCCTCGACCGGCCCGTCGAGACGGCCGGGCGTCGCGTCACCTCCGAGCTGGTCGTCAGCTGTCCGTCGAGGTTCGACGGCCGTCGGGTCACCTACGTCGGGGAGGTGGTCGGTGATCTGCTCCGGCGGGAGGGGGGAGCCTGGGTCCTGGTCAACGACGACGACTACGCGCTCGAGGTCGGCCCGCTCCCCGGGCACCGCGATCGGCGCGGCACCAACAGCGGCATGACCGTGTGGCTCCCCGACCCGCTGCCGGAGCAGCTCACCGGGCTCGGACGGCCCGGCGTGTGGGGGGACGTCGTTGAGCTCACGGGAACGATCCGGCGCACCGACCCTGACGACGGCGGCGGGCTGACGCTGCGGGCCGACCAGCTCACCGTCCGGCAACCGGCCCGACCGGTCGACGATCCCCTGCGGACCCCGCAGCTGGTCCTCGCGGTCCTGGCCGCCCTGGCCGCGATCGGGGCCGGTGCCGTCCGTCGCCATGCGAGCGACGGTCGGTCTCCGCGCTCAGAGGCCGGGTCGTGACCCACCCCACGACCGACGCGGTCAGCCGGTGCGGGCCTGGTCGCTGACGCGGGGGAAGGGGTCGAGGGAGAAGACGACCTCGACGGGGAGGCCGAAGTAGGCGGCGATGCGCAGCGCGAGGTGGAGGCTGGGGCTGTACTCGCCCCGTTCGAGGTAGCCGATGGTCTGGTAGTGGACCCCGAGCGCGTCGGCCAGCTCGCGTCGGCTCACGCCCTGCTCGGTCCGCAGCAGCGTGATGCGGTTGTGGACGACGTCGCTCATCGGACGTACTGGTTGGCGGCCCGGTCGCGGGCCTCGGCGACCGCAGCACCGGACTGGTGGCGGGCCATCCGACGGACCAGCACCGCGGCCAGCCCGGACCCGATGACCGACCAGGCGGCGAGCACCGCGATCCCGGGACCGATCCGCCAGCTGCCGTACAGCTCGCCGGCCACGGCGCCTTCGGGCAGGAACGCGAAGCGCATCAGGTGGCCCAGCCAGTACAGCGGGAACACCTGCGCCAGCACCTGGACCCAGGGCCACAGGCTGTGCATGTCGCCGAGGATCCCGGAGATCCAGGCGAGCAGGATGATGGGGAGCATGCCCCAGGTGGTGACCTGCTGGATGCGTGGCACGAGCGAGCCGATCGCGAACCCGAGAGGCAGGGTGGCGAGGATCCCCAGCAGCAGCGTCACCACGATCAGTGCCCAGCGCCCGAGGTCGCCGGGGACCGCACCCTCGAACAGCAACGCCGAGCCACCGAGCACGATGACCAGCAGCGGCACCAGGGACACGAGGGTCAGCGTGGCGACACCGATGAGGTAGCCGTGCAGGCCGTAGGGGGCGATGCGGCTGCGCAGCAGGGTTCCGTCCTCACGCTCGAGCGCCAGCGCGTAGGCCGGGCCGATCACGATGGTGAACATCAGGATGCCGGCGAGCAGGCTCGGGAGTGCGACCTGCGGCAGCGTGAGCGTCGACCCGTCGAGCGGTTCGTCGCGGTTGAACCAGAGCATGGCCAGCGCGCCGAAGCCCATCATCAGGAAGAACGACTGGTCCTGTGGGCTGCGCAGGCCGATCACGAACTCGTGCCAGCCGCGTCGCAGGCCGATGCCCACCACGTGCAGCCGGGCCGACATCACGGCACCTCCGGGACCAGCGCGACCGGAGCGACGGCTGGGTCGCGAGCCTCGTGAGTGCGCACGAGGTCGAGGTAGGTGTCCTCCAGGCTGGACCGGCGGACCTCCAGGTCGTCGATCCCGGTCGGGTGGTCGGCCAGGAGCTGGCGCACGAAGGTGGTCGCGTCCTCGGTCGCGTGGACCAGGCGATGCCCGTCGTGGGTCCAGCGGACCTCCGCACGGCTGCGGACCTGGCGGGCCAGCTGCTCGGCGGAGCCGTCGGCGACGATCCTTCCACCGGCCAGGATCAGGATCCGGTCCGCGAGCTTCTCCGCCTCCGCGAGGTCGTGGGTGGTCAGCAGCACCGTGGTCCCCTCCCGGTCGGTCAGGTGGTGCACCAGCTCGTGGAACTCGCGCTTGGCCTCCGGGTCGAAGCCGGCCGTGGGCTCATCGAGGAACAGCAGCTCGGGCCGGCCGAGGATCCCGACGGCGACGTCCAGGCGGCGCCGTTGGCCACCCGAGAGCGTGATGATGCGCTGGTCGGCGGCGTCCACCAGCCCGACCATCTCGAGCAGCTCTCCGGTCGGGAGCGGGCGTGGTCGCTCCCTCGTCGCGAACGGCAGGTAGTAGCTGCCCAGATGGTCGACCAGGTCGCGGGGTGTCCACCGGGCGTGGTCGCGCCACGACTGCAGGACCACGCCGATGCGTGCTCGCCAGTCCTCCCCGGCGTGCAGCGGATCGGTCCCCAGCACCTCGACCATGCCCGCGGACGGTCGGCGGAACCCCTCGAGGATCTCGATCGTCGTGGTCTTGCCCGCACCGTTGGGACCGAGCAGGACGACGACCTCGGATGGCTGGACGTCCAGGTCGATGCCGTCGAGCACGTCGTGCGCGCCATAGCGCATCCGCAGGTCCCGGGCCCGTACCACTGCGGTCCGAGCGTCGCGACCATGGGCGGGCACTCTCACCACGATCGCGACCTCAAAGGATAGTAGATATGCTATGTCGATAGCACAGTAACAACATCACCGACGGTCGTCCACCGCGTTGGATGCACGCACCTTCGTCGCGCCTGCCGCGGACGCCGCTGCCGGTGACGGCTTGGTCCTGCATCGGCGGGTCGAGGCCGCCACCGTTGCCGTGCAGGGTGTCGGTCGGGACGGCGCTGACCTGGGGGACGTCCACGAGCGGCTTCCGGTGCTGGCGTGCGGGTGGGGAAGGTGACACAGTGTCCGGAAGGCCTCGAGGGCCGAGGTGCTATCGAGTGCTGGAGGTGATCGAGGGTGGCGGATGGAGACGATGGGCTGACGGTGTCCGGGGGGTTCAGCGAGGCGGAGCGGGAAGCGATGCGGCAGCGCGCCGAGGAGCTCCGCGCGGAACGGGGAGGTCGCAAGAAGGCCGACGGGTTGCAGGCGGCGCTGGATGCGATCGCGGCCATGCCTGATGCGGATCGGGTGATAGCGGAGCGGGTGCACGCCATCGTGGACGGGATCGCCCCGCACCTGCTGCCCCGGACGTGGTACGGGATGCCGGCCTACGCGGACGGCAAGGACGTGGTCTGCTTCTTCCAGGGCGCGGCGAGGTTCGAGGCCCGGTACGCGACCCTCGGCTTCAACGACGCCGCCCGACTGGACGACGGGGCGATGTGGCCGGTGACGTTCGCGATCGTGGACTGGACGGAGGCGGTCGCCGAGCAGGTCGAGGATCTCGTCCGGCGGGCGGTCGGCTGACCGTCCGCGACGTGTGAAGCAGGAGGGATCGGAAGGTGAGCGAGCATCGGATCTACTCGACGAGCGTCGCGAGCGTCTACCCGCACTACGTGGCGAAGGCGGAGCGCAAGGGTCGGACCCAGGCCGAGGTCGACGAGATCATCTGCTGGTTGACCGGCTACGCGCCCGAGGAGTTCGCCGGCAAGCTCGAGGCCGAGACGACGTTCCGGGACTTCTTCGCCGACGCGCCACGGCCCAACCCGGCCCGGGAGCTGATCACCGGGGTGGTGTGCGGGGTCCGGGTCGAGGAGGTGGAGCACCCCACGATGCGGGAGATCCGCTACCTCGACAAGCTGGTCGATGAGTTGGCGCGCGGCCGGACCATGGAGCGGATCCTGCGGGCCTGAGCGGGCCGCGACCCGGGTGGCCGGAGGCGGACCGCTGCCACCTCGCGATGACCTACGCCGGGTCCACCCGACGGGCCCTGGAACGCGATCTCGACGACCTCGCTGCGCGCGCGGAGAGCGACACGTCGGCCTGATCCCGGCAGCTACCGTGCCTCGCGGGTCGTCCCCGCTCGAGCTCTCGGTCCTCGGCCCCTCGCCGTCCGCGAGCCCGAGGTCGTGCCCACCGGGATCCCCGCGGTGACGACCATCCCGTTGCTCCACGAGGCGGCCATCCGCGCCGAGCTGGGTGAGGGCATGGACGCCGAGGTGCTCGCGGGCCGGGATCGCTGCGGGCTGTGGCCGGCCCCAGCTTCGAGGTCCTGACCAGCGGGATCCTCGCGCTGCTCGGCCCGAACGGCGCCGGCAAGACCAACACGCTGGAGATCCTGCAGGGCCTCGGCCATCCGACCTCGGGGCGGGCGAGCGTGCTCGGTCTCGACCCGGTCCGGGACCACCGGGCGCTGAAGCACCGCACCGGCGTCCAGCTCCAGGCGTCGTCCTACCTCGAGCTGCTGGCCCTGCGCGAGATCCTGCGCCTGTTCGGTTCCTCCCACGCCACCCGGCTCGACCCTCGAGCCGCTCGACGCCGTCGGTCTCGCGGCCAAGCGCGACGCCCGGATCGGCCAGCTCTCCCGCGGGAGAACGACCCGGGACGCACCATCGTGCTGACGACCCACGACACGGAGGAGGCCGAGGCCCACGCCGACCGGGTGGCGATCATCGACCACGGGCAGCTCGTCGCCCTGCACGGGGTGGGGCTCGCGTCGCTGGGGACCGAGCTCGCGCTGCGCTCCGGATGGGTGGTCGTGTCCCTGACGCTGGCCCGGTGCCCCGCACCGGGCGCGGCGGTGCGGAGGGACGCCCGCGGGTGGCCGGCTCACCGCCGGCTGGGCTGCCGCCGTGGCCGCGAGATCCCCCATCCACGGCCGCGACGTACCTTGACCTACGGACCGGACGGCGGGCCGGGTCGAGCGAGGTCGGGATGGGGCCCGGACGAGCCGTTGTCGCTGCGCGGACCGGGAGGTCACCGCGATGTCTGGCACCTCCACGATCGAACGGACCCAGCACATCCGTGCGGTCTAGGCGGCGGTGCACGACCGCATCACCGACCTCAGGCGATGGCCGGCGTGGTCGCCGTGGGAGCACCTCGATCCCGACCTCGAGCGGACCTGCGGCGGGGCGGCCACCGGGGTCGGTGCCTGGTACGAGGGGGAGGGGAACCGCAAGGCGGGCAAGGGCAGGATGGAGATCGTCAACGTCGATCCCGCCAGCGTCCGGCTCGAGGTGCGGTTCCTGAAGCCCTTCCGGTCCGAGAGCACCAGCGTGTTCTGCCTGCGGACGGTGACGGCACCCGCGTCGCCCGGACGATGACCGGACCCCTGACCGGGCTGAGCAAGGTCAGGGGCTGGTTCCTGTCGATGGAGAAGCTGCTCGGCCCTGACCTCGAGGAGGGCCTCGCCCGGCTCCGCGACGTTGCCGAAGCCGCGGCCGGGTAGCAGCGCACGGCCGGATCGGGCCGGTAGGAGAGGATCAGCCGGGCAGCTCGATCTCGCGGCAGGCTCGCTGTTCCACCGAGGTGGACCACGGTCACGACCACGCAGCTTCGGGTCCCCTCGTCGGGGTCGCCGGGTATCGCGACCCCGGTCGCCTGGTCCGTCCGGTCCTCACCGACAGCCGCACGCGCCTCGAGCCGGACCGCCGGCAGCTCGGCGGGCGTGTGGGGGCCCGGCAGGATCGGTCCAGGCAGAACTCGTTGCCCTCCGGATCCGCCATCACGAGGACGCCGGCCTGCTCGAGGAACTCGGTCCAGGCGTCGGTGGTGACCTGGGACTCGCGTGCCATCGCGGACCTGTCGCTCGGGCGACGCGGTTCGGGGCGCCGGCGGCCTCGGGTCGGACCACGGTGTCGCTCCGGGACCGGCGTGGGTGGCGCGACCGCAGCGTCGGCGTGGACGCCCGGCTGCGGTCGCGCCGTGTCGGCAGAGGTCAGGGCTCCCAGCGGAAGCGCCACACGGCGACGACCGCACCGACGATCGCCCAGCCGGCGACGATCGCGAGCTCGGGTCCGGCCCACACGCCGTCCAGGAACGCGGCCCGGGTCGCGTCGATCATCGGCGCGAGCGGCAGGAACCCGGCGATGTCCGACACCAGCGCGGGCAGGACCTCTGCAAGCGGGAACACCCCGGACAGGAACACCAGCGGCATGAAGGTCGCGAGCGTGATCCCGGGTACGGCCTCCGCATCGGGCACGAGGCCGGCGATGGCCAGGCCCAGGGCGCCGAGGCAGGCCGTACCGAGCGCCAGGGTGACCACCATCGGGAGCCACCCGGCGGCCACCGGGGTGACGTCGTGCACGAGCCAGCCGAGCACCAGCACGACCCCGACGGTCATCGCGACGATCCAGAAGGTGGAGAGGATCCGGCCGGCGAGGTAGGCCCAGGCCGGGAGTGGCGTGCCCCGCAGCCGCTTGAGGATGCCCTGGTCGCGCGCGCTGGCGACACCCTCGGGCAGGGTCACGTAGGCGATCAGTGCCAGGCCGAACACCGGCATGCCCGTGGTCATCCACACGGAGAACGCGAGCCCATCCACCTCCGGGTCACCGATCACGAGCGGCAGCAGGACCACGAACAGGGCCGGGAAGCCGAGGGCGAAGAACGCGTAGACGGGCTCGCGCCAGACCGACCGGTTCGCGTGGCGGACCTGGCCCCAGACCATCCCGGGGCCGCTGGGGCCGCCGCTGCGCAGGACGCTTCGTTCGCGCGGCCCGCCGCGCGAGTTCGTGCCCGTGCCCGCTCGCCCGGGGGCGACGGCGCGCTCCCGGCCGAGCCAGCGGGTCGCGACCAGCAGGCCCACCGCGGCCCAGGCGAGCAGCACACCCAGGTGGCCCCAGGCGAGCCCGGAACCGGACACGTCCAGGGCGAGCGGTAGCGCCAGCGCCTCGACCGCGTGCCGGAGCGGGAAGACGAGGCCGATCACCTCCGCCCAGCGGGGCAGGGCCGCATCGAAGGCGAACACCTCGGAGACGAAGCTGAGCAGGACCACCGCGCCCATCGTGGTGCTGAGCACGCTCTGGCTCGAGCGCGAGACCGCAGCCGCGGCGAAGCCCAGGGCCGCGAAGGTGGCGATCACGACGACGAGCGCCAGCAGCAGCGCCGGCAGGCGCAGCGGGTCCACCTCGAGGTCGTAGGCCACGATCCCCACGCCGAGCATCAGGCCGGTCCCGAGCACCGCGATCCAGGTCGCGGCACCGGCCCGCCCAGCCAGGTGGGCCCAGACCGGCAGCGGCGTGCCACGCAGCCGTTTGAGCACGCCCTGCTCGGCGGCGACCGTGACACCGAAGGCCAGCATCACGAAGGCGGCCATGGCGACGGCGAACACGGCAGCACCCGGCACCAGCCGCTGGATCGCAGGGTCGCTGGCGCCGCCCTCCAGGGGGCTCGCGCCGGCGACGAGCCCGATCATCACCAGGAACAGCACCGGCAGCACGAGGCTGACCAGGAGGGAGGCGGGGGTGCGGACCGCCTCCCGCGAGGCATGCACGACCTGGTCGCGGAGCAGCGGCCAGGGGCCGGGCCGGCGACCGGCGGTGCCAACGGTCGGGGGGTGCCCCTCGGCGGGGTGCTCGAGCACGTCAGCCACGGCCCTCACCCGCCCCGATCAGCTCGAGGTAGGTGTCCTCGAAGCTGCCCCGCTCAAGCTGCAGCCCGTCGAGCTCGACGCCTCGGGTGCTGGCCCAGCCGGTCACGGTGTGCAGGTCCTCGGTGAGCGAGGTGGAGCGCACCACGACGCGCTCGTCCGTGACCTCGACCTCGCCGTCGAGCCGTGGCAGGTCGGCGCTGCCGACGCCGGCCGGGAGCAGGAAGCTGAGCACCGACCGACCGGCAGCGGTCCGCGCCGCCAGCTCGTCCGGCGTGCCGAGGGCGACGAGTCGCCCGTCAGCCACGACCGCGACGCGGTCGGCGAGCCGGTAGGCCTCCTCCATGTAGTGGGTGGTCAGCACCACGGTCTTGCCGATGTCGCACAGGCCCGCGACCACGTCCCAGGCCTGGCGGCGTGCGGAGGGGTCGAAGCCGGTGGTGGGCTCGTCGAGGAAGAGCAGCTCCGGGTCGCCGATCAGCCCGAGCGCCAGGTCGACGCGGCGGCGCTGCCCGCCGGACAGGGTCCTGGTCCGGGCGTCGGCCTTGCCCGTCAGCCCGACCAGCTCGATCACCTCGTCCACCCGACGTGGGGCGGGGTAGAAGCCGGCGTACAGCGACACCAGCTCCCGGACGGTGAACCGCTCGTCCATCCCGGCCTCCTGGAGCACGATGCCGATGCGCTCCCGGTAGGCCCGGCCGCCGGTCTGCGGGTCGAACCCCAGCACCTCGACACGCCCACTGGTGCGGGTGCGGTGACCCTCCAGGATCTCCACGGTCGAGGTCTTGCCCGCCCCGTTGGGGCCGACGATCGCGACGACCTCGCCCTCCTCGATGGTCAGGCTCAGGCCCTGGACCGCGTGGTTGTCTCCATAGCGTTTGTGCAGGTCCTCAACGACGACGATGCTCACGGCTCGCTCCACCTCCATGGCTTCGGGGCCCCGTTGCCCCGGAGTTCCTCCCGATCAGCGTCCCACGATGGGGATCCACGTCCATCCGCCCCGGGGAGGAAGCTGTGCTCCGTCTCGGGGTGGAACCTCGCGTCTGCCGGGTCCGCACCGGCGCTGCTGGCTCAGGCGCTCGAGCCGCGGTCCCGGTGCGAACGCGCGGCCGCACCGACGACGAGCCCGAGTCCCGCGCCCGCCACCGCGCCGACGACCGTGGCCCCCGACGATGCCG
>JBLRWQ010000049.1:0-23465 GCA_047921175.1 Nitriliruptoraceae bacterium
CGGCGCCGTCGGTCGTCGAGGCGCGGGTGCCCTCACCCTCGCCGCCGCGACGGCCGCGGCCACGGCCGCGACGGCCACGCCGGCGGCGACGACGGGCGCCCTCGCCGGGCTCGTCGGCGGGGTCGGGCTTGCGGTCCTGGGGCTGTTCGGTGGCGTCCTGCGGTTCGGAGGCGTGGTCGGTCACGGAAGGCTCGCTCTGCGGTCAGGCGGCCTCCACCTCGACGTCGGGGACCAGGGGCTCGACCTCGCCGGTGAGGGCGTCGGCGACGCCCTCGGGCACGGGGGTGCCCTGGACGCAGCGCAGCACGGCGCGCGGCTCGGCGATGTCGCCGTGCGACAGCGCCGCGAGGAGGTCGGAGGGTCTCACGGTGGGTCCGTCGGTGCGGAGGACCGCGCGGAGGACGGTGTGGGCGTCACGGGTGTCGCCACCCGGACGCGTGGTCGTCGCCAGCGTGAGCAGCGCGGGTCGCACGTCGATGGTGCGGTCACCGTCGGGACGGGATCGCACCACCTCGGCATGCGTCGCCGCGAGCAGCTCCGCGCTGCGCGTGGTCAGGAGCTCGGCCAGCTCGGTCTGGTCGACCGGGGGCCAGGCCAGCTCCCAGAGGGTGACCCGCAGCATCTTCGCCAGCTTCGGCGCGCCGTCGGGTACCCGCAGGTAGGTCGTGATGTCCATGCCCGCCGGCAGGGCGGCGGACAGGGCGGCCAGGTCCGAGGCAGGCTCGATCGGGGCCGCGAAGGTCAGCTCGGCGTACTCCCCGGTGGACGCGACGCCCACCGGCAGCGCGTCCGGGAAGGACACCTTGGGGTGGGGCGTGAAGCCCTCGGAGTACGCGATCGGGAGGTCGGCCCGGCGCAGCGCCCGTTCCCAGACCGAGGTCAGGTCGCGCGCCGAGACGAAGCGCGTGCGACCCACCTTGGTCCAGCGGATGCGGTACCGCTCGAGCACCGTGACCTCCTGCGGCTCAACCGCCGCTGGCGTAGCGTTCTGGGGTGGTCGGCAGCTGCTCGCTGCCGCCCAGTCCCGTCGGGAGGACGGGAAGACGGAAACCACCGGTGTACCCGGTGTCGTGCTGGATGCTCAAGCCGGGGCAGACACCGCAGTCGTAGCAGGCCGACCAGCGGCAGTCGTCGAGCTGCTGGTCGGCCTGCGCGTCCTGCCAGTCCTCCCACAGCCAGCCCTTGTCCAGGCCCGGATCGAGGTGGTCCCAGGGCAGGGCCTCGTGCTCGCCGCGCTCGCGATAGCTGTACCACGCCAGGTCGATCCCGGTCTCGGCCATGGCCTGGCGCCACAGCTCCAGGGTCGGCATCTCGTGCCAGCCGTCGAAACGCGCCCCGAGCTCGAAGGCCCGCTCGACCGCTGCGGCGACGCGGCGGTCGCCACGCGCCAGCAGCCCCTCGATCACCCCTTCCTCGGGGTCGTTGGTGCGGACCTTGATGCCACGGTGGTCCTTGATGGCGTGGCGGATCAGGGACAGCTTGCGCCGGATCTCCTCGGGGGGGTCCTGCGCGGCCCACTGGAAGGGGGTGTGGGGCTTGGGCACGAAGCCACCGACCGAGAGGGTGACCTTGTTGGCGTGGCCGTGCCGGCGGGCGATCTGGTAGGTGCGGATGCCGAGCTCCGCGATGGCCAGCACGTCCTCGTCGGTCTCGGTCGGCAGCCCGACCATGAAGTAGAGCTTGAGGTGGCGCCAGCCTTCGGAGAAGGCCAGCTCCGCGGTCCGCAGCAGGTCCTCCTCGGAGACCATCTTGTTGATGACCGCCCGCATCCGCTCGCTGCCGGCCTCGGGCGCGAAGGTCAGGCCGGTCCGACGACCGTTGCGGGCCAGCTCGTTGGACAGGGTGACGTTGAACGCGTCCACCCGGGTGGACGGCAGCGACAGCGAGGTGGTGGTCCCCTCGTAGGTGTCGGCCAGCTCACGCGCGATCGGCCCGATCGCGGAGTGGTCCGCGGAGGACAGGCTCAGCAGCCCGACCTCCCCGAAGCCCGTATCACGCACCCCCTCCTCGACCAGGCGTTGGACGGTCTCCGGTCGGCGCTCGCGGACCGGGCGGGTGATCATGCCGGCCTGGCAGAAGCGGCACCCGCGGGTGCAGCCGCGGAAGATCTCCACGCTGAAGCGCTCGTGGACGGTCTCGGTCATCGGCACGATCTGCTTGCGCGGGTAGGCCCAGGCCTCGAGGTCCTGGACGGTGCGCTTGGGCACCAGCGCCGGCACCCCCGGCTCGGTCGGCACGGTCCGGGCCAGGCGCCCGTCCTCGAGGTAGCGGGGGGTGTAGAAGGCCGGGATGTAGACGCCCTCCACCTGCGCGAGCCGGCGCAGGAGCTCGTGACGGGCGCTGGCCGGGTCCCGTGCGGCCAGGGCACCGCCGGGCTCGCGCGCACGCTTGACGCTGCGGACCACCTCGTCGATGTCGAGCGTGACCTGCTCGCCGTCGCCCATCACGGCGGCGTCGATGAAGGGTGCCAGCGGCTCGGGGTTGAACGCCGCGTGGCCCCCGACGAGCACGACGGGGTCATCGATGTCGCGGTCGGCGCTGCGACGGGGCACCTCGGCGAGGTCGAGCAGGTTGAGCAGGTTCGTGTGGCCGAGCTCGTGGGGCAGGGTGACCCCGAAGACGTCGAAGGCCCACAGGGGGCGGTGGGTCTCCAGCGAGAAGGTGGGGATGCGGTGCTCGCGCAGCAGGGCCTCCAGATCCACCCAGGGCGCGTAGGCGCGCTCGGCGAGGGCCGTCGGACGCTCGTTGAGCAGCTCGTACAGGATCTGGATCCCCTGGTTGGGCTGCCCGACCTCGTAGGTGTCCGGGTAGCAGAGCAGCCACCGGGTCTCGACCGCTCCCCAGCCGGTCAGCACCTGGTTGTGCTCCCCGCCGACGTACTGGGCGGGCTTGCGTACCTGGGGCAGCAGCGGCTCCAGCGCCGACCAGCACGAGGCCGGCTCGACGGCCACCGGACCGGGTCGGCGGTAGCGGTCGCGCTGCCCGCGCGGGGGGATGGTGGGGGCGAGGCTCTGGGGTGCGGTCCCGAGCATCGGCGGCTCCTGAGGTCGGTGTCCGACCCGGACGGCGGGGACGCTGGCGGCAGACGGACCGCGGGGGCCGCTCGGTTGCGACGCGGCGGCTGCGCACGTCCGGCGGGACGGAGCCTAGCAGCAGGCCCTCGAGCTGCCCGGGACCCCCGCGGGCCGGCGGGGATCAGAAGCGGCGCATGTGGATGTTGAGCAGCAGCCCGACCATCGCGAACCACACGATCAGCGAGGTCCCCCCGTAGCTGATGAACGGCAGGGGCAGACCGGTGACCGGCATGATGCCGATGGTCATCCCCACGTTGACGAACACCTGCAGCGTCAGCATGGCGACGATGCCCCCGGCGACCAGCGACCCGAACCGGTCCTTGGCCAGGATCGCGATGCGCAGGCCCCGCCAGACCAGCACCAGCAGCAGGGCGAGCACGACGCTGCCACCGAGGAACCCGAACTCCTCGGCGATCACGGTGAAGATGAAGTCGGTGTGGTTCTCCGGCACGTACGACAGGGACGTCTGGGTGCCCTCGAACAGACCCTTGCCGGCGAAGCGGCCCGAGCCGACGGCGATCAGCGACTGGCGGGTCTGGAACGCGGCGGTCTGCGCGGCCGAGGCGTCGCCGGCGTCCAGGAAGGCGGTCAGACGGGTCAGCTGGTAGGGCTGGATGAGCCCACTGACCAGGGCGGACACCACGAACACGACCCCGCCGATGCCGAGGCCGACCAGGTAGCCGGCCCGGACCCCCGCGAGCAGCAGCAGCACCGCGGTGGTCCACACGAACACCAGCGAGGTCCCGAAGTCGGGCTGGACGAACACCATCGCCGCCGGGATGAGGGTGACGGCGAGGCTGGCGAGGACCGCCCCGAGACCCGGCCGGTGCTCCGAGGCGTGCAGGATGGCCGCCACCGCCAGCAGCACCGCGACCTTGGCCAGCTCGGAGGGTTGGAGCTGGAAGCCGCCCAGCACGATCCAGCGCTGCGAGCCACCGATGGTGGAGCCGAGCGGGGACAGCACCAGCGCCAGCAGCACGACCGAGCCGAGGTAGAGCACCCAGGCGTACACCCGGAGCCAGTGGTAGTCGATGACCGCGATCGCGACCATGACGACGACCCCGATCGCAAGCGCCACCAGCTGTCGGCTCACGTACAGCGAGGTCGGCAGGCCCTGCGAGGTCAGGGCGACCAGCTTCGCGCTGTAGATCGCCACCACGCCGATCACGCTCAACGCCAGGGCCGTCAGCACCAGGACGGGGTCGAGATGGCGGATGGGGTCGTAGACCTCCATCCAACGCGACTGCACGTGCTGCCGGGCGCGGCGCTGGTCCGGGTCCTGCCGGTAACCGACGTCCACGTGCCCCCCTCCTCTCGGACCCCAGGGTCGGGTCAGTCCAGGATCTCGTCGCCGGCCTGGAACTCGGCGTCCTCGGCATCGACGATGCCGAAGTAGTGCGCGAAGATGTTGCGGGCGATCGGCGCCGCGGTCTGCGACCCCCCGCCGCCCTGCTCCACGTTCACGGCGACCACGATCTCCGGGTCGTTCGCCGGCGCGTAGGCGACGAACCACGCGTAGGGCACCTTCGGGCGGATCTCCGCGGTGCCGGTCTTGCCGGCCACCGGGAGCTGGTCCAGCGGGAAGCCGGTGAAGGCGGAGAAGCCGGTCCCGCGCGGGTCCATGACGACCCGCTCGAGCCCCTCGGTCAGGGCCGCCATCGTCTGGTCGCTGACACCGAGGTCGCCGATCACCTCCGGCTCGAGCTCGCGGACCACCTCGCCGTCGGGGCTGACGATGCGGGCACCGAGCTGGGGTCGCAGCATCACCCCGCCGTTCGCGATGGCCTGGTAGGACGCCGCGACCTGGAGCGGCGTGGCCAGCACGTCGCCCTGGCCGATGGAGCTGTTGATGGCATCCCCACCCCGCCATGCCGCCCCGAACTGGCACAGGTCCCGGTACAGCTCCTGGGCGTAGGAGCCGGGCGTCGCGACGTCCGCCGCGCGGCAGTAGCTGTCGCGGTTCGCCAGCCAGTACTCCCGCCGCCACTCGCGACCCGGGACGCGACCGGCCGCCTCGCTCGGCAGGTCGATGCCGAGCCGCAGCCCGAACCCGAAGCGCTCGCCGACCCGGACCATGACCTCGTCGGGGTCGTCGCTGCGCTCCTCGGTCAGCCACTGCGTGAAGGCCAGGTCGTAGAAGTAGGTGTCACAGGAACGCAGCAGGGCGACGGGCAGATCCATCATCCCCTCGTTCACCCCACGGTTCCAGTTGCGGTAGGTGTTGCCGCCGACCTCGAAGGCCGGCGTGCACTCGACCAGGCCGCGCGGGGTGACGTGTCCCGCCTCGATCATGGCCGCACCGGACACGGTCTTGAACACCGAGCCGGGCGGGTACAGCCCGGAGATGACCCGGTTGACCAGCGGCTGCTCGTTGTCGGGGTCGAGCAGGTCGCGGTAGTAGTCGGCGCTGACGCCGCCGACGAACTCGCGCGGGTCGTAGCTCGGGTAGGAGGCCATCGCGAGCACCGCACCGGTGGCCACCTCGAGCACCACGGCGGAGCCGGCCGTGGACGGCAGCGGCCGGCCATCGTTGCTGCCGACGAGCCGGCTGGTCTCGATCCCGTCGACCAGCAGCCGCTCGACGGCCTCCTGCAGCTCGCGGTCGAGGTGGGTGACGAGGTCGTTGCCCTGGATCGGCTCGCGGTCGCGCTGCACGTCGAGCACGTCGCCGCGGGCGTTGACCACCAGCACGCGCTGGCCGGCGGTACCCCGCAGGTCCGCCTCGTAGCTCTGCTCCAACCCGGAGCGGCCGACCAGGTCGCCACCGCGGTAGTCCGCGAACGCCGGCCGGAGCAGCTCGTCCTGGGAGATCTCGCCGAGGTAGCCCACCAGGTGCGCGGCGAGGTCGTCCCGTGGGTACTCCCGCACCGGCAGGGTCTCCGCCACCACCCCGGGGAACAGCTCGCGCTGCTCCTGGATGGCGAACACCATCTCCGGGGTCACGTCGATCGCGACGGGCACCGGGCGGAAGGGGCTGCGACGCTGGCTGGCGAGCCGGGTGAGGACCTCGTCCTGCTCGAGCTCCAGCAGGACGGCCAGCCGCTCGATGACCCGACCGGCCTCGTCGTCGACGGGTTCCCCCGCCGCGTCCAGGAGGACCTGGCGATCAGCAGAGATGGCCAGCGCCGGACGGTTGCGGACCAGCTCGCTGCCGTCGCTGGCCAGGATGCTGCCGCGGGGCGCCTCGGTCACGACCGTGCGGAGCCGGTTGGAGTCCGCCAGCTCGACGTAGCGGTCCCCCGCCAGGACCTGGAGGAACCACAGCCGGGCGAACAGCGCCACGAACAGGGTGATGATGACCACCGCGAGGAAGGTGAGGCGGAGGACGGAGGAGGACTCCGAGGAGGGGGTGGCCATGCGGGTCGACGCCCTCGGGGTGGGTGGTGGTCCGGCTCGCGGCGGGCACCCCGAGGGTAGCGGTCACCGTCGGCGGACCGACCGGGTGCGCCGGGTCAGTCCAGGACGGCGGCACGCAGCGGGAACGCGTCCCCGAGGCGGCGGGCCACCAGGTTGGCCAGGGGCGACAGCAGCGTGTTGTACACGCCGACCGCGATCGCCGCCTGGACCACGAGGCCGGCGCCGATCGGCTCGTCGGAGAGCAGGGCGGTGAGCACCCCGAGGGCCGCCGTGCCGAGCACGGACGCCGCCGCGGTCAGGACGATGGGTGCGGTCATCGAGGTGGGGGCGAGGTAGGGCCGGGACCAGCCGACCAGGACGCCGACCACCGCGAGCACCAGCATGCCGAGCCCGATCGGGGAGGTGGACAGGAGCACATCGCCGAGCAGCCCCGCGACGGCCCCGACGCGGGCCCCGGTCAGGGCGCCGTCGTGGATCGCGAGCGCGACGGTGACGAGCAGCAGCAGATCGGGTCGGAACCCGAACAGGGTCAGGGCGGGCAGCAGCGCGGTCTCCAGCACCACGGCGGCCAGCAGCAGCGCCGCCACGAGGAGCGTGCGTGCGATCACGGGCCGGTCCCGGACGCACCGGCCGCCCGACCGGCCGCGGACGGCTCCGAGGCCTCATCCGCCTCATCCGCCTCGTCCGACTCGTCCGACTCCCCATCGGCGTCGCCCGGCCCCTCGTCGCCGCCCGGCGTGTCCTCGAGCAGCGGGGGTACGGGTGGTCGGGAGAAGTCCAGCCCCTCGGTGCCCTCGAAGGGCGGGATCGGCTCGATGCCGGTGCTGAAGACGATCAGGACGTGGTGTAGCCGGGTGAAGTCGACGTAGGGGTTGACCTGGACCTCCTGGACGAGCGGCGAGGTCCGGTTCCCGACCGCCGACACCGTGCCGATCGGGATGCCCGCCGGGAACACCCCGCCCTGGAAGCTCGAGGTCACGACCGGCTCGCCGACCTCGACGGAGGCGAGCGGGTCGAGGAGCCGGAAGACCATCGGATCCCCGCCACGACCGTCGAGCACACCGACCTCACCGGAGACGGCGCTGCGCGAGGCGGCGGAGAAGCTCGGATCGATCGCGAGCAGCACGCGGGAGGCCCTCGGGGTGACCTGGATCACCCGACCGACGAGCCCGTCCCCGTCCAGCACCGGCATCCCACGCTCGACCCCGTCGTCGGCTCCGACGTCGACGGTGATGGTCCACTCGAAGTTCGACGGGGCCAGCGCCACCACCCGGGCCGTGACGGTCTCCAACGTCGTCCGGTCCGCGATCGCGAGCAGGTCGCGCAGCTCCGCGTTCTCGCGCTCGAGGTCCTCCACGACCCGCCGGCGCTCCTCGAGCACCGCGACCCGCTCCCGCAGCTCGCGGTTCTCGGCCCGCACGGCCACGAGGTCACGCACGCTGCCGGCACCGTCCGTGAACGGCCGGACCAGGCGGTCGACCCCGTCCTGGACGGGACGCAGCACCGCGGTCGCGCCGCCGCGCAACCGGTCCAGCGGGCCGTCCTCGCCGCCACGGAAGTCGATGGTGACCAGGGCGAAGGCCGCGAGGACGAGCACGGCGAGCAGCCATCGCGCCCGTCGTCGCTGGAACACCGTCACCCCACCTCGGTCGGCGCGCGGGAACCCACGCGAGCAGCGAAGCCCGGCCGGAGGCGGCTCAGTGGCGGGAGGAGGAGACGAGGACCTTCTTGAGGGCCTCGAACTCCTCCAGGCACTTCCCGGACCCGATCGCCACGGAGGACAGCGGGTTGTCCGTCACGTGGATGGGCATGCCGGTCTCGTGCTTGAGCCGCTCGTCGAGGCCCTTGAGCATGCCCCCGCCGCCGGTCAGCACGATGCCCTTGTCCATGATGTCGGCCGCCAGCTCCGGCGGGGTCTTGTCGAGGGTGTTCTTGACCGCGTCGACGATGGCGTTGACGGGCTCCTCGATGGCGCGCCGGATCTCGTCGGCGGAGACGATGATGGTCTTGGGCAGCCCCGACACCAGGTCCCGGCCGCGGATCTCCGCGTGCGGCTCGTCCGGCAGCGGGAAGGCGCTGCCGATGGCCATCTTGAGCTCCTCGGCGGTGCGCTCACCGAGCATCAGCGAGTACTCCTTCTTGACGTACCCGATGATCGACTCGTCCAGCTCGTCCCCACCGATGCGGATCGACTGCGAGGTCACGATCCCGCCCAGGGAGATGACCGCGACCTCGGTGGTCCCGCCGCCGATGTCCACGACCATGTTGCCGGCCGGCTCGTGGACCGGCAGGCCGGAGCCGATCGCGGCGGCCATGGGCTCCTCGATGATGTAGGCCGCGCGTGCGCCGGCCTGCATCGTGGCCTCCTCGACCGCGCGCTGCTCCACGCCGGTGATACCGGAGGGGACGCAGACGACCACGCGTGGCTTCGCGAGGAACCGGCGCTTGTGCACCGCCTGGATGAAGTAGCGCAGCATCTTCTCGGTCACGTCGAAGTCGGCGATGACGCCGTCCTTCAGCGGCCGGATCGCCATGATGTGGCCCGGGGTCCGGCCGATCATGCGCTTGGCCTCGGACCCGACCGACAGGATGTGCCCCGTCTTGGTGTTGATGGCCACCACGGACGGCTCGTTGAGCACGATGCCGCGGCCCCGCACGTAGACGAGGGTGTTCGCGGTGCCGAGGTCGACGGCCATGTCCCGGCCGAGGAACTGGAGGGAGTTGCTGAGGTTCGCAGCCACAGGTGGACCTGCCGTTGATGAGCACGCGTCGCGCACGCGTTGACGAGCCGGGGGGCGACCGGTGACACGGTGCCGCCGACCCCGCGGAAGCGTCAGGCTACCAGCCCCCCCTTCGCCGTAGGGCGGGGCCGGCCACCGCTCGTTCGGCCCGCTGTCCGGACCGCCCCGGCCACGTGCCGTCCTCGGTCCTGGCGCTCAGACCAGTCCGCGGCGCGCCAGGCTGATCCAGCGTCGTCCACCGACCACGAGGTGGTCCAGCACCTGCACCCCGACCAGTTCCCCGGCACGGACCAGCCGGCGGGTGACCTGCTCGTCGTCACGGGACGGTTCCGGATCCCCGGACGGGTGGTTGTGCGCCAGGACGAGCGCCGCGGCGTTGTGCAGGAGCGCGTCGCGGAACACCTCGCGCGGGCTCATGAAGGTGCGGTCCAGGCTGCCGACGCTGACGGTGACGACCGCCAGCAGGCGGTGCTTGGTGTCCACGACCGCGCTGAGGCAGCGCTCCCGGTCCGCTGCCGCCAGGCGCGGCACGAGCAGCTCGGCGGCGGCCTCGGGGCTGGTCAGCGCCGGCCGGTCGCTCGGCAGCGGGGGCGCCCAGCGGTCGGGACAGCCGCTCGGGCAGGCGGCCGGGCCGGCAGCGGCCACCTGCCCGCTCGCCGGGCCACGGTCGAAGGCCAGCTCGGGCGGGGACGTGGCAACCACCGGTCGCTCCTGAGGGTCGGGAGCGACACCCTGCCCGATGCGGGCACCGAGGTGGCGACGGACCCGGGCCGGCCTGTGGACAACCCGGGCCGGGGGCTCAGAAGCGCCCGGGGAAGAACAGCTCCAGCTCCCGCGCGGCGGAGGCCGCACCGTCCGAGCCGTGGACGATGTTCTCCCCGATGACCGTGGCCAGGTCGCCACGGATCGACCCCGGCGCGGCGTCGATCGGGTTGGTCGCCCCCATCAGCGTCCGCATCCCGGCGATCGCGTCGTCACCGGCGACGCACATCGCGACCAGCGGGCCGGAGGTGATGAAGGTGACCAGCTCGGCGAAGAAGGGCTTGTCGACGTGCTCGCCGTAGTGCTGCTCGGCGACCTCGCGCTCCAGGGTGCGCAGCTCGAGCGCCTCGATCGCGTAGCCCTTGCGTTCGATGCGCCCGACGACCTCGCCGATCAGGCCCCGGGCGACGCCGTCCGGCTTGACGAGGATGAGGGTGCGTTCGCGTGCCATGGTGGACTCCAGGGGGTTCGTGGGCGCGGAGCCTGCCCGAGGCGGACCGCCGGCGCCAACCCGGCCGCCGACGGACCGCTCACTCGGGCCAGGCCAGGAGGTCGACATCGTCGCCGTCGGCATCCTCGGGCGCGTGCACGACCTCGTCGTCGAGGTCGTCGTCCAGCGGCAGGAACCGGTCACGGGCCGCACCGACGGTGTGGAGCGACCCGGCGACCAGCACGCCGTCGCCCGGACCCGCGACGGCCAGCGCCGCATCCAGCGCACCGGGGACGTCGTCGGCCACCTCGACCACGACGCCCGTACCGGCCCAGACCTGGGCCGCCTCACGCTGCATGCGCGCGAGCGTCGCGGCCCGCGGCGACGGGGTCCGCGTGACGACCACGTGGGACGCCGCGTCCCGGAAGGCGGCCAGGATGCCGGCCACGTCCTTGTCCTCCAGGCAGGCGACCACGAGCACCAGCTCACCGAAGGCGAACGCCTCCCCCACCGCGGCCACCGTGGCGCGGGCGCCGTGCGGGTTGTGCGCCCCGTCGAGCAGCACCGTCGGGCGGCGGTGCACCACCTCCAACCGGCCGGGCACGGTGACCGCCTCGAGCCCGTGCCGGAGCACGTCGTCGTCCATGGCGGCGAAGGCCTCCCCGGTCAGGGCGGCGAAGGCCGCCAGGGCCACCGCGGCGTTGTCGGCCTGGTGCGCGCCGTACAACGGCAGCAGGACGTCGCCGAGCTCCCGCTCCCCCACCCGCAGCGTCAGCGACTGCCCCCCGACGGCAACCGCACGGCCGACGACCGCGAAGTCCATCCCGGCCCGCCACCGCCGGGCCCCGGCCGCGGCGACGGCCGCGTCGATCACCGCGTCGACCTCGGGCGGCTGCACCGCGGTCACCACGTCGGCACCGGGCTTGACGATGCCGACCTTCTCCCTGGCCGTCGCCGCCGGGGTGGCCCCGAGCTCCCGGTGGTCGACGTCGATCGGGGTCAGGACCGCGACCTCGCCACGCACCAGGTTGGTCGCGTCCCAGCGACCGCCCATCCCGACCTCGATGACCGCGACGTCGACGGGCACGTCCGCGAACCACCAGCTGGCCATGGCGACCAGCAGCTCGAAGTAGGTGATGCGGTCGGCCTGCTCGCCGTGCTCTGCCACCGCCCGGGCATCGAGCAGCTCCGCCAGCGGCGCCACCTCGTCGTGGACCTCGGTGAAGCGGCGCGGGGAGATGGGACGACCGGCGAGCTGGAAGCGTTCGCGCACGCTCTGCAGGTGCGGTGACGTGAAGGCGCCCGCCGAGATGCCCGCAGCCGCGCACAGCGAGGCGACCATGCGGGTGGTCGAGCCCTTGCCGTTGGTCCCGGTCACGTGCACGCTCGGGTAGGCCCGCTGGGGGTCCCCGAGCAGGTGCTGCAGCGCGGTGATGCGCGACAGGTCCGGGACCATGCGGCCCGGTCCACGCGCGGCGAGCCGACGCTCGGCCTCGGCGAAGCGCTCCGCGATGACGCGTCGTTCGAGGTGCGTTGCCACGTCGGACCTCGTCAGGGGATGGTGACCGTGCTCGGCGACCGGCGCGGCGACGCTACCCGAGCAGCGCCCGCACCTCGGCGGCCGAGGCACAGCCGAGCGCCTGCTCGGCGAGCTGGCGGGCCTGCGCGAGGTCGATCCCTCGGATCGCGGCCTTGACCGCCGGGACGTCCACCGGTGGCACGCTCAGCTCGCGGACCCCGAGCCCGACCAGCACCGCGGCGACGGTCGGATCGCTGGCCAGCTCGCCACAGACCGCCACCTCGAGGTCGGTGTCCGTGGCCGCGCGACCGACGCTCGCGATGAGCGCCAGGACGCCCGGGTCGAGCGGGTCGGCGAGGTGGTCGACGGCGGCGTTGCCGCGCTCGGTGGCCAGCGTGTACTGCGTCAGGTCGTTGGTCCCGATGGACACCACGTCGACCAGGCCGACCAGGTGCGCGGCCTTCAACGCCAGCGACGGGACCTCGACCATGACCCCGAGCCGCGGCCGGGCCGGGACGTCGATGCCGTCGGCCTCGAGGGCCGCACGGGCCTGCTCGACGGCCTCGCGCACCGCGGCGACCTCGTCGAGGGTGGCGACCATCGGCACCAGCAGGGTCAGCGGGTGCTCGGCGGCGACCCGCAGGCCGGCCCGCAGCTGGGTGGTGAACAGCGCCCGCTCGGTGAGCGACAGCCGCACCCCGCGGGTGCCGAGGAAGGGGTTGTCCTCCCGCGGCAGGGGCAGGTACGGCAGCGGCTTGTCGCCACCGACGTCCAGGGTGCGCAGGGTCACCGGCCGACCGCCGACCGCCTCGCAGACCTCGCGGTAGATAGCCACCTGCTCGTCCTCGCTCGGCGGCTCATCGCGGTCGAGGAACAGGAACTCCGAGCGCAGCAGCCCGACGCCATCCGCCCCCTCCGCCGCGGCGCGGGCCGCATCCCGGGGCAGCCCGACGTTGGCGAACACCCCGATGGGGGTGCCGTCGCGGGTGGCGACCGGGGCCTGCGCCGTCGCCCGCAGCTCGGCCGCGGCCGTGCGGCGTCTCGCCACCTCGACCTGCGCGGCCGCGAGCCGGTCGGCGTCCGGGCGGGTCTCGACCCGGCCCGTGTCGCCGTCCACGACCACCTCGGCGCCGTCGGGGAGGTCGTGGACGCTCGCCCCGGCGGCGACCACGGCCGCGATGCCCAGCGCCCGGGCGATCAGCGCCGCGTGGGCCGTGGGCGACCCGGACGCGGTGACCACCGCGACGACCCGGTCCGGGTCCAGCTGCGCGGTCTGGGCCGGGCTGAGGTCCTCCGCGACAACCACGCCGGTCGGGGCGGGCACGTCGCGGACGATGCCGACGAGTGCGGCCAGCACGGTGCGACCGACGGCGTCCAGGTCGCCGGCCCGCTCCGCCAGGTAGGCGTCGTCCACCTCGGCGTAGGCGGCGAGCGCCTGCTGCACCGCGTCGCCCCAGGCCCGGGCGGCGCCCGCGCCGGCATCGATGGCGGCCCGGGCCGGTTCGAGCAGGTCGGGGTCGGACAGCACCAGCCGCTGCGTGCCGACCAGCTCGGCCGCCTCGGTCCCCGCCTGGGCCTCGAGCGCGCGGTGTGCGGCCGCGAGCTGCTCGGCGGCCGCCGCCAACGCGGTGTCCAGACGGGCGTGTTCCCCGGCGGGGTCCGCCGGCGCATCGGCGGCGGCAGCGAGGGTGTCGAGGTCCGGGAGTTGGCCGCCACCGAGGTGGTGCACCGCACCGACCGACAGACCGGGGGCGGCCGGGATCCCGACCAGGACCCCGTCGACATCGGGCCCTGGGACCGCCGGCGCGGCCGGCGTGCCGGTCCCCCCGGCGCCACCCGGCCCCGGGGTTCCGGCCGGTGGGCGCCCACCGGACGCGTCGACGGGGTCGCCGAGGTTGTCGGCGACCAGCGCCTCGATCCGCGCGAGCGCTTCGGCCGCATCCGGACCACGGGCCTCGACGGTCACCTCGTGGCCACGGCGGGCCCCGAGGGTGATCAAGCCGTTCATGCTGCGTGCCGGGACCGGGCCACGACCGCTGGTGCGGTCGGTGACCTGCACGTCGGCATCCAGGCCGCCGAGCAGCTCCACGACCCGCGCGGCCGGCCGTGCGTGGAAGCCGAGCTCGTTCGGGACGGTGAGCTGCAGCGCGACGAGCGGCCCGTCGCCGACCTCGGCCGCGCTCGTGGTCGGCGACGCCGCCACGACGCCCAGGTGGCTGGCCTTCGCGTCCAGCCCGCGGCGGGCCTCGGCCGCTACCTCGTCGATGGGGGCGCCGGCGCTGGCCTGCACCGCGGCCGCGATCAGCCCCTCGACGATCGGGGCCTCGCACAGCACGACCCGCGCGGCGGTCTCGGGCGGCAACAGGTCGAGGGCCATCTCGGCGGACAGGACCGCGGAGCCGAGGTCCATCAGGACGAGCACCCCGGCCTCGCTGTCGACCTCCTCGATCGCAGCCATGACCTTGACCGCGTCGGTGCCGAGCGGGGCCTCGTCGTCGTCGATCCCGCCGGCCAGGGCCAACCGGAGCCGATCGCCGGCCATCTCGGCAGCGAGCTCCGCTGCAGCCGTCGCCAAGGCGGCGCTGTGGGAGACGACGACGATGCCGACGGTCACGACGGACCTCCTCAGGGTACTCCGGGACGGGCTGCCGCGACGGGCTGCGGCGCGCGCGGTGGGGTGACGACCGTCACCCCGGGGGGCTCGTCGGGGCGGTCGACGCGGTCGAGCAGGACCGACCCCGGACCGGGCGACCGCGGGAGACGGCGGCCCGGTCCGGGGACGGACCATCAGGTCCCCAGCGTCTCCGCTGCGGACCGCACCAGCAGCCACGAGGACGTCGCCCCGGGATCCTGGTGTCCGATGCTGCGTTCCCCGAGGTAGCTGGCTCGACCCTTCCGCGCCAGCATCGGGATGGTGGCCCGCATGCCCTCCTCGGCCGCGGTGGTGCCGGCTGCCAGCGCATCGGCGAGGGTGCCGCCGTCGGCCAGGCTCGACTCCATCGCGTCGATCGCGGGCAGGAGGGCGTCCAACATGGTCTTGTCGCCGGGTTCCGCCTTACCACGGGACTGGACCGCACCGACGGCGGCCTTCAGGGCGGCGACCAGGCCGGCCGCATCCGTCGACCCCGAGGCACCACCGGTGGTCCCGAACGCCAGGAAGAAGCTGCCGTACAACGGCCCCGATGCCCCGCCCACGGTGGAGATGACCTTCATCGCGATGGAACGGCCGAACCCGAGGAAGTCCTCGGGCTCGGCCGCCGCCAGGGCCTCGACGGCCGCCCGGCAGCCACGACGCATGTTCGTGCCGTGGTCGGCGTCCCCGATCGCCGAGTCGAGCTGGGTGAGCTCGTCGGCGTGCTCGCTGATCACCTCGGCGAACCGGTGGATCCAGGCCACCAGGTCAGCGACCGAGACGGTCGTCTCGGCCATGGTCACGCCCCCCAGCGCAGCGCAGGGGTCTCGACCGCGGCGTCCCAGTAGCCGGTCAGCTCGTCATCGAGCTTGAGCAGGGTGACGGAGCAGCCCTGCATCTCGAGCGAGGTGATGTACGGGCCGATGAGGTTGCGGGCGATCTCGATGCCGTGCTCGGCGAGGATCCTGGCCACCTCGTTGTAGACGATGTACAGCTCGATGAGCGGGGTGCCACCCATGGAGTTGACGAAGACGAGCGCCTTCTCACCCTCGGCGTAGGGCAGATCCTCGAGGATCGGGTCGACCAGCATCTTGGCGACCTCGGCGGCCGAGGCGACCTTCACGGTCTCCCGTCCCGGCTCCCCGTGGATGCCGATGCCGATCTCCATCTCGTCGTCGCCGAGCTCGAAGGTCGGCTTGCCGGCCGCGGGGACGATGCAGGAGGTCAGTGCCATACCCATCGAGCGGCCGTTGGCGTTGACGCGCTCGCACAGCTCCGTGACCGTGGCCAGGTCCTTGCCGGCCTCGGCTGCGGCGCCGCAGATCTTCTCGGCGAGGATGGTGGCGCCGACGCCGCGACGGCCGGCGGTCCAGGTCGAGTCCTTGACGGCCACGTCGTCGTCGATCACGACCGCCGAGACCTCGATCCCGTCCGCCTTCGCGAGCTCGGCGGCCATCTCGAAGTTCAGCACGTCACCGGTGTAGTTCTTGACGATGTGCAGGACACCGGCCCCGCCGTCGACGGCCTTGGTGGCCTCCAGCATCTGGTCCGGGGTCGGGGAGGTGAAGACCTCGCCCGGGCAGGCCGCGTCCAGCATGCCCTTGCCGACGAACCCGCCGTGCATCGGCTCGTGGCCCGACCCGCCACCGGAGATGATCCCGACCTTGCCCTGGACCGGGGCGTCGCCGCGGACGACGAACCTCGGCTCGTGGTGCACCTTCAGCTCGGGGTGCGCCAACGCCATGCCCTGCAGCGCTTCCGCGACGACGTCGTCGGTCGCGTTGATCAGCTTCTTCATCGCGTGCCCTCTCCCGCGGGCCGTTGGCCCGCTTCCATCCGTCGGACCGGGCGGGGTACCCGGCCGGTGCTGCCGGCTGACCGGCGTGTCCTGGGTGCGACGACGACGCGGTGGACCGCGCCGAGGGGCTCGGCGAGAGGCGTACCCATCGCGGACCGTCTCCGGCCAGGAGTCCGAAGGCCTTTCGGCATCATCGAACACATCGAGTGAAGCTCGCGGCGACTAGGGTGTCAAGGGCGAGGAGGGGGAGCCACGTGGACATCCCACCGGGGGCCGACAGCGGCCCCGATGGTGCGCCTCGCACCGGGGCGGACCCGGCGCGGGCACGGCTCGATGCCGCGCTCGTCCACCGCTGGATCCGGCAGCTCGATCGCCGGCTGCACGCGTCCGAGGCGCACCTGACGGAGCTCGACGCCGCGATCGGGGACGCCGACCACGGGGCCAACATGACCCGGGGCATCCGGGCCGCGCTGACCCGGGTCGGCGACGAGGCCGGCGCCAGCGCCGCGCAGCTCGTCGCGGCGGTCGGGCACACCTTCTCCCGCTCCGTGGGCGGTGCCAGCGGGCCGTTGTACGGGACCTGGTTCAGCGCCCTGGGGCGGACGCTGCCGGAGGACCACGACGCCGACCCCGAGGAGCTCGCGGCCGCCCTGGTGGCGGCGCTCGGCGCCGTCCAGCAGCTCGGCGCAGCGGAACCCGGGGACAAGACCATGGTCGACGCGCTCGGACCGGCTGCGCGGCGGGCGCTCGCCGCAGCCCGCGCCGGCGCGGACCTCGCCGGGACCCTGCGTCTGGCGGTCGGCGCGGCCGAGGACGGGGCGCTGGCCACCGTGCCGCTGCGCGCCCGTCGTGGCCGGGCCAGCTACCTCGGTGCGCGCAGCGAGGGCCACCAGGACCCCGGCGCGACCTCCGCCGCGATCGTCCTGGACGCGCTGCGCCAGGCAGCGGGAGCATGAGCGCCCGGGCGCCGGCGGCACCGGCTGCGGGTGGGGGGAGGTGGCCGTCGTGATCCAGTCCGTCGACCGGGCCGTCGCCATCCTGCTCGAGCTCCAGGGGGCACGCCGCCTGCGCCTGACCGAGCTGGCCGCGCGGCTGTCGCTGCCGAACTCCACCGTGCACGGCATCGTGGCGACCCTGGCCGCCCGTGGCCTCGTCGAGCAGGACGGCAGTGGCCGATACGCGCTCGGGCCCGGGGTGCTGCGGCTCAGCAACGTCTACCTCGACTCCAACGAGCTGCGGCTGCGGGCCCTGACCTGGACCGATGCCCTGGCCGAACGCACCGGCTGCGCGGTCCGGGTCGGGGTACCGCTGGACGGCGACATCGTGGTCATCCACCACGTGCTCCGGCCGGACGGCAGCCACCAGATGCGTGAGGTCGGGATCGATATCCCCTCCCACGGCACCGCGCTGGGCAAGGCGGTGCTGGCCTTCGACCCGCGGCGCGAGGCGGACCTGCTGGACCGGCTGCCGCTACCGAAGCTGACGGGTCGGACCATCGTCGACCCGGACGTGCTCGCCGCACAGCTCGAGGAGATCCGCGAGGGGGGGCTGGCGGCCGCCGACGACGAGGCCATCCTCGGGGAGTCGGAGCTGGCCGCGCCGGTGTTCGACGCGGAGGAGCAGGTGATCGGCGCCGTCGGCGTGGTCATGGCCGGTCCCGAGGAGGCCGGGGACCGCGCGATCGGCGACGAGGTCCGCCGCACCGCGGTGAGCATCTCCCGCGAGCTCGGTGCCATCGCCTGGCCACCGCGTGGCAGCCGGGAGCGGTACGGCTCGGCCTGATCCGGCCGACCGACGGGATCGGGCGCGTTCAGCCGTGCAGCACCCGCGCCAGCGGCACCCCGGGCCGGTAGGCCAGGTGGACGTGGTCGGGGGCCTCGAGCAGCGTGAGATGGGCCGGTCCCCCGACACGGATCCGCCCGACGTCCGCACGCCGCAGGGCCGCGGCACCGCCGGCGGTGGCGCCCCACACCGCCTCGGCCGGGGTCAGCCCGCACTCGCGCACGGCCAGGGCGATCACGAACGGCATCGAGGTGGTGAAGGAGGATCCCGGGTTGGTGTCGGTCGCGAGCGCGACCGTGGCGCCCGCATCCCACAGCCGCCGACCGTCGGCGTAGCGACTGCGGGTCGAGAACTCCGCCCCCGGCACCAGGGTCGCGACGGTGCCGCTGTCGGCCAGGGCGGTGACGTCGCCGGCGTCGAGGTGGGTGCAGTGGTCGGCGGACGCGGCCCCGAGATCGCAGGCGAGCGCGACGCCCGGCCCCGGGCCCAGCTGGTTGGCGTGGACCCGCAGCCCGAGCCCCCGGGCACGACCGGCCAGCAGGATCGTCCGCGCCACCTCGCCGTCGAAGGCCCCCTCCTCGACGAACACGTCGATCCAGCGGGCCAGCGGAGCGCAGGCGTCCAGCATCGGACCGGTCACGAGCTCGACGTAGCCGGCGGGGTCGTCGGCGTACTCCGCGGGGACGACGTGGGCCCCGAGGAAGGTGGTCTCCTCGGTGACCTCCCGGGCCAACCGCAGCGAACGGACCTCGTCGGCCACCGTCAGGCCGTACCCCGACTTGACCTCCAGGGTGGTCGTCCCCTGCGCACGGGCCTCGGCGACCAGCCGGCGGAGCCCGGCGCGCAGCTCGTCGTCGGTCGCCGCCCGCGTGGAGGTGACGGTGGTGCGGATCCCGCCGGTGGCGTAGGGCCGGCCGGCCATGCGGGCGGCGAACTCCGCGCTGCGGTGCCCGGCGAAGACCGGGTGGGTGTGGCTGTCGACGAACCCGGGCAGCACGCAGCGGCCGTCGAGGTCCACGCGCTCGTCGGTCGCCGGGGCCCGGCCGGCGGCGCCGAGCCACGCGATGCGCGCGTCGTCGACGACGACCGCGGCATCCTCGAGCCGCCCCAGGACGGAGCCGTCGCCGCTGGCCGGGTCGCAGGTGACGAGCTCACCGATGCGGTCGTAGACGACGCTGGTCATGGCGCGGCCTCCTCCGTCACGCCGTCGATCGCCCGGGCCAGCAGGGCCGCGACGTCGCCCAGCACATGGTCCCGGTCCCGCACGATCCGTCGCCCACCCACCACGACGTCGGTCACGTCCGCGGCGCTCGCGGCGAACACCGCGGTGGCGGCGGCGTCGGCGGCCGGCGCCCCGACGGTGCGCACCGAGGTCAGGTCGACGGCGACGAGGTCGGCGCGGGCTCCGACCTCCAGCCGGCCGGCGTCGCTCCAGCCGAGGCGGCGGTGCCCGTCGACGCTCGCCGCGTCCAGCAGCCGCGTCAGGGGCAGCACACCGCGTTCGAGGTGGACGAGCCGCTGGTCGAGCTCGAGCGAGCGCGCCTCCTCGAGGAGGTCGATGCGGGCGTGACCGTCCGTCCCGAGCGCGAGCGGCACCCCGGCGGCCTCGAGCGCGCGGGCCGGACCGATCCCGTCCCCGAGGTCGCGCTCGGTCGTCGGGCACAGGCAGACGCCGGCCCCGGCCGCGGCCAGCAGCGCGATGTCGTCGGGGGTGACGTGGGTGGCGTGGATCGCGGTGGTCCGCGGCCCGAACGCCCCCCGGTCATGCAACAGCCGCGTCGGCGTGCACCCGTACGCCGCCCGGCAGGCGGCGTTCTCGGCCGGCTGCTCGGAGACGTGCACGTGCAGGGGGGCGGCGTGCCGCTCAGCCCAGGTCGCCACGGTGGGGATGGCCCGGGCCGGGACGGCCCGCACCGAGTGGATCGCGGCACCGACCGCGATGTCGTCGGCCCCGGCATGGCGGGTCGCCAGGGCCTCGGCACGGGCGGCCCAGGCCTGCACATCGCGATCGCCGAAGCGACGCTGGGCCACCGTCAGGGGCTGGCCGATCCCGCCGGCGAGGTAGCACGCGTCGAGCAGGGTGAGCCGGATCCCGGCCTCACGGGCCGCGGCGACCAGCGCCTCGCCCATCGCGTTCGGATCGGCGTAGGGCGTGCCATCGGGCGCGTGGTGGACGTAGTGGAACTCCCCCACGGCGGTGATCCCGGCCAGGACCATCTCGGCGAAGGTCGCCCGAGCGAGCGCGTGGAGTCGCTCGGGATCGAGTCGGGCCGCCACCGCGTACATCCGCTCGCGCCAGGTCCAGAAGGTGCCGCCGCCCGTGTGGGTCCGGCCCCGCAGCGCGCGGTGGAAGGCATGGCTGTGCGCGTTGGCCAGGCCGGGAAGCACCAGGCCGGGCAGGTGCTCGACGCTCGCGGCGGTCGGTGCCGGCGCACCCGGCTCCTCCCCCGTCGCCCGGCGCGTGCCCGGCCGGCCCTCCCGCACGGCGATGATCCTTCCGTCCGCCACCTCGATGTCGACCCCCGCGACGACCCGCCCGCCGGGCAGCCAGGCGAGCTCGCAGCGGTAGACGCGCGGCCGGGTCACCGGACCGGCGCCGCAGCGGACCCGGGCCAGCCCACCAGGTCCTCGAGCACCGCGGCCAGGGCCGCGACGCCGGCGAGGCAGTCGGCCTGCTCGGCCTGCTCCTCCGGTGCATGGGAGACCCCGGTGGGGTTGCGCACGAACACCATCGCGGTCGGGATCCCGGCGAGCGACAGCACCCCGGCATCGTGCCCGGCGCCGGTCGCCAGCACCGGGACGGGGGTGTCGCGTCCGGCCCGTGCCGTGCCGAGCCGCGCGACGACCCGGGCCCGCAGCCGCGCGTCGAGCTCCACCCGTGGGGTCCAGGACTCCTCCGTCGGGCCGGTCCCGGCCACCTCGGCGACGGCCGCAACGATCGCCCGCACCGTGGCCTCGTCGTCGGCACGGGCGTCCAGCCAGGTCGTGACCCGGTGGGCGATGGCGTTGACCGTGTTCGGCTCGATGCGCACCCGCGCGACGGTGGCGACCCCGCCGCAGCGGCGGGCCGCGGCGTCGGCTTCGAGCACGACGCCGGCGTGCCGCAGCACGGGGTCGTCGCGGTCCGCCATCCGGGTCGTGCCCGCGTGGTCCGGCCGACCCTGGATGTCGAAGCGCCAACGGCCGTGGGGGCGGATCCCGGCGCCGACCGCGACGGGCGCGCCGACGTCGACTTGGCCACGCCCCTGCTCGACGTGCAGTTCGACGTACCGGCCGATCGTGCGGACCACCTCGACGTCCGGGCCGAAACCGGCCGGGTCGCGCCCCGAGCGGCGCAGCGCCTCCGCCAGCGTCACCCCGTCGTCGTCGCGCAGGCCGAGCGCCCGGTCACGGTCCAGCTGCCCGGTCAGCACCCGCGAGCCGGTGCAGGCCACCCCGAAGCGGGCCCCCTCCTCGTCCGCGAAGGCCACCACCGCCACCGGGCGGGTCGGCGTCACGCCCCGGGCACGCAGCGCGTCCACGGCCAGCAGCGCCGAGACCACCCCGAGCGGCCCGTCGAACGCCCCGCCACGACGCACGGCATCGAGGTGGCTGCCGGTCGCGACCGCGCCGCCTGCGTCCGGGTCCCCCCACCAGGCCCACAGGTTGCCGGCCCGGTCCTCGTGGACGTCGAGATGGCGGGCGCGGGCCTCGGCGGCGAACCAGGCCCGCAGCTCCGCCTCGACCGGGGTGTAGGCCAGCCGCTCGTAGCCGCCGCTCGCCGGGTCCCGTCCGATCGGCGCGAGCGCCGCCCACAGCGACCGGAAGGCGGCCTCGGGGTCGCGTCCCGCGTGCGTCACGACGTGGTCTCCCGCATCGGCACGCGGATCCCGCGCTCGGTGGCGACGGCGACCGCCCGGTCCTCACCGGCGTCGACGTGGCGCAGCACCCCGGTCGCGGGGTCGTTGGTCAGCACCCGGGTCAGCTTCTCGGCGGCGAGCGCCGTGCCGTCGGCGACCGAGACCTGCCCGGCGTGGATCGAGCGCCCCATGCCGACCCCGCCGCCGTGGTGGATCGAGACCCACGACGCGCCGGAGGCGACGTTCACCATCGCGTTGAGCAGCGGCCAGTCCGCGATCGCGTCGGAGCCGTCGAGCATCGACTCGGTCTCGCGGTACGGCGAGGCCACGGAGCCCGCATCGAGGTGGTCGCGCCCGATCACGATCGGGGCCGCCACCTCGCCGCGGGCGACCAGGTCGTTGAAGGCCAGCCCGGCCCGGTGCCGCTCGCCGTAGCCGAGCCAGCAGATCCGGGCCGGCAGCCCCTGGAAGGCGACCCGCTCCCCCGCGAGCCGGATCCAGCGGGCGAGGTGGTCGTCGTCACCGAACAGCTCGAGGATGGCCCGGTCGGTCCGGGCGATGTCGGCGGGATCCCCCGACAGGGCGGCCCACCGGAACGGACCCTTGCCGGCGCAGAACAGCGGCCGGATGTAGGCCGGGACGAACCCGGGGTAGGCGAAGGCCCGCCCGTAGCCGCCGAGCTCGGCCTCGCCGCGCAGCGAGTTGCCGTAGTCGAACACCTCGGCGCCCGCGTCGAGGAAACCGACCATGGCCTCGACGTGGGTGGCCATGGAGGCCCGCGCCCGCTCGGTGCAGCCGGCGGGGTCACGCTCCCGCTCGCCCGGCCAGTCGTCGAACGCGACCCCGAGCGGCAGGTAGGCCAGCGGGTCGTGCGCGGAGGTCTGGTCGGTGACGATGTCCACCTCGACCCCACGGCGCAGCAGCTCCGGCACGACCTCGGCGGCGTTGCCGAGCACCCCGACGGACAACGCCCGGCGCTCCCGGCGGGCCGCCTCGACCCGACGGAGCGCGTCGTCGAGGTCATCGGCGGCGACGTCGAGGTAGCGGGTCTCCAGCCGCCGCCGGATGCGGGACGGGTCGCACTCGACCACCAGCGCGACCCCGCCGTGCATCGTGACCGCGAGCGGCTGCGCGCCGCCCATGCCCCCGAGCCCTGCGGTGACGGTCAGCGTGCCCGCGAGCGTGCCACCGAAGCGCTGCTCGGCCACCGCCCCGAAGGTCTCGTAGGTGCCCTGCAGGATCCCCTGGGTGCCGATGTAGATCCAGGAGCCCGCGGTCATCTGGCCGTACATGGTCAGCCCGAGGGCATCGAGGCGGCGGAACTCCTCCCAGGTGGCCCAGTCCGGCACCAGGTTGCTGTTGGCGATGAGCACCCGCGGCGCCCACTCGTGGGTGGTCAGCACCCCGACGGGCCGGCCGGACTGCACCAGCAGCGTCTCGTCGTGGCGCAGGTCGGTCAGTGTGCGCACGATCGCGTCGAAGCTGGCCCAGTCCCGGGCGGCCTTGCCGGTGCCGCCGTAGACGACCAGCG
>JBLRWQ010000050.1:0-23330 GCA_047921175.1 Nitriliruptoraceae bacterium
CGAACGGCAGCGGTGTGGACAGGGCGCTGCCCGACCACCTCGCGGATCTGGCCGTGCCGGCGACGCTGGTCCTGAACGCCCGCTGGATCGAGGCGAACCGGGCACTGACCCGTGGCCTGGCCCGGGAGCCCCGCTACGAGCTGGCGCACCACGGCACCGAGCACCGGCCGCTGTCGGTGAACGGCCGCAGCGCGTACGCGAGCGCCGGCACCGCGGCGGGCGTCGCCGCCGTCAGCGACGGGCCTGCGCCAGCACCAGGATCGCGTCCAGCGCTGCCGGGTCGGCCAACGCCCCCGGGTTGACGACGTCGGTCACCTCGGCGCCTTCCAGCAGGCGCTTGACCGGGAGCTCGAGCTTCTTGCCGCTGATCGTGCGCGGGATCGCCGGCACCGCGTGGAGCTCGTCGGGCACGTGCCGCGGGGAGAGCTCGCGCCGGATGGTGGTCGCCACGCGGCGGCGCAGCTGCTCGTCCAGCGCCGCCCCGGCCGTGAGCTGGACCAGGAGCACGAGCCGACCGGCGTCGTCGTCCGCGTCGGTCAGGTGGACCACCAGCGCGTCCGCCACCTCGTCGAGCGCCTCGACGGCGGCGTAGAACTCGGCGGTGCCCATGCGCACCCCGCCGCGGTTGAGCGTCGCGTCGGAGCGGCCGGTGATGACGCAGCTACCCCGTTCGGTGAGCTCGATCCAGTCGCCGTGCCGCCACACCCCCGGGTGGTCGGCGAAGTAGGCGGCCCGGTAGCGGGAGCCGTCCTCGTCACCCCAGAACGCCACCGGCATCGACGGCATCGGGGCGGTCACGACGAGCTCCCCGAGCTGCCCGATCACGGGCCGGCCGGCGGCGTCGAAGGCCTCCACCTTGGCGCCGAGGCAGCGGCCCGCGATCTCCCCGGCGTGCACCGGCGTGAGCGGCGAGGCGGCCACGAAGGCGGTGCACACGTCGGTGCCGCCGGACACGGATGCCACCTGGACGTGGGCACCGACGTGCTCGGTCACCCAGGCGAACCCGGCCGGGGGCAGCGGCGCGCCGGTGGAGCCGACCGAGCGCAGGTCGGTGAGATCCAGCTCGGCCCGCGGGTCCAGCCCGGCCCGCTGGCAGGCGACCAGGAACGGTGCGCCCACCCCCAGCACGTCGAGCCGCTCCTCGGCCGCGAGCCGCCACAGCGCCATGAGGTCCGGGTAGCCCGGGTCGCCGTCGACCAGGACGATGGTCGCGCCCACGGTCAGGCCGGAGACGAGGTAGTTCCACATCATCCAGCCGGTGGTGGTGAACCAGCAGAAGCGGCGGTCCGGCCCGAGGTCGTGGTGCAGGCCGAGGATCTTCAGGTGCTCCAGCAGGATCCCGCCGTGGCCGTGCACGATCGCCTTCGGCAGCCCCGTGGTGCCGGAGCTGTACAGCACGTAGAGCGGGTGGTCGAAGGGCAGCGCGTCGATGGTCAGGCCCGCCGGCTCGGCCAGCAGGTCGTCCCAGATGAGCGCATCCGGCACCGCATCGGCGGCCTCGGCAGGCGTGCCGAGGTAGGGCAGCAGGACGGTGGCCTCCAGGCTCGGCAGCGCCGCCCGGATCTCGGCCACCTCCTCGCGACGGTCCACCGCCTTGGCGCCGTAGCGGTAGCCGTCCACCACCAGCAGCACCGTCGGCTCGATCTGACGCACCCGGTCGACCACCGCCCGCACCCCGAACTCCGGCGCGCAGGACGACCAGATGGCGCCGATCGAGGCGCAGGCCAGGAACGCGACGACGGTCTCCGGCACGTTGGGCAGGTAGCCGACGACCCGGTCTCCGCGGCCGACCCCGAGCCGGCGCAGCCCCGCCGCGGCGCGGGCGACCTGGTCGGCGAGCTCCGCCCAGGTCACCTCGATCCGGTCACGGGTCTGGGAGGTGGCCACGATCGCCGGCGTGTCGTCGCGGCGACGCAGCGCCTGCTCGGCGTAGTTCAGCGTGGCGCCGGGGAACCACCGGGCACCCGGCATGCGCGCCTCGGGCAGCACCGCCTGGGGCGGCCGGTGGAACACCACGTCGAAGGTCGATGCCACCTCGCTCCAGAGCTCCTCGAGGTGGTCGACCGACCAGCGCCAGGCCGCCTCCTGGTCGGGCAACACGAGGTCGTAACGCCGCTCGAGGTGGTCGAGGAACCGTCCCATCCGGGACCGTTCGCGCGCGTCCGGTGCCGGCTCCCACAGCAGCGTGCCGCGCTCCGTGGCCACGGGTCTCCCTCCCGTCGTGCTGCGTTGCGGTCCGTCACGACGGTAGTCGCCGGGCCCTAAGGCCTCAGCGCTCCCGTCGTCGTCCGGTGCGGCGGGCGAGGGTGCGGACCAGCCCCGGCGCCACCCGGTGCAGCGCGTGCTCGACGCGCATCGTGGTCGGGTGCAGGACCAGCGGGCGGGGGTGGTGGAGCGTTCGGACGATCACCTCGGCGGCCTCGGCGGGGGTGATGGTGGGGATCAGCCGGCCGAGACGCGGGATGTGCTCCCTGCTGTCCGGGTTGACCTCGAAGTACTCGCTCGCGACCTCGCCGAAGAGCACGTGGCAGCTGTGCAGGCCGGTGCCGTGCAGGTCCTGGATCAGGGCCTCGTGGAAGCCACGTAGCGCCCACCGGGAGATCGTGTAGCCCGTCGCCGACGGCCACGCGACGATCGAGGCGGGCGAGCCGACGTGCACCACCACGCCGGAGCCGGCGGCCAGCATCGGCGCGAGGAAGGCGTGGGTCGTGTGGTAGGCGGCCCGGAAAGGCGTGTCGAGGAGCTGCTCCATGAGCGCCGGCGGGGTGTCCTCCGGCCAGCGCCACACCCCGGCCCCCGCGCTGTTGACGATCGCGCCCGGCGTCCCGAACCGGGCCAGCACGTCGCTGGCCATCGCCGCGACGGCGTCCGGATCGGCGGCGTCGAGCGGGTGCGGGACGACCCGTCCGGCCCCGGTAGCGGCCACCTCGCCGGCCACCTGCTCGAGCCGCTCCGCCCGGCGGGCGACGGCCACCACCAGCCAGCCCTCCGACGCCAGCTGCCGGGCGGTGGCCCGACCGATCCCCGACGACGCCCCCGTCACGACCGCGAGCTGCTGCGCCATCTCGCCACCTCCCCACCGGACTGGCACGCTGTCCTGACCGGGGGCGGACGCTAGCGGTGCCCCCGGGCCGGACCGGCGCTCGAGCACCACACCCAGCGCGCGTCACCGGATCGAGGCGATCGAGGGGAGGCGTCGATGGCACATGGCACCTGCCCCGGCTGCGGGGCAGCCGGCCTGGCCCGCTCGGCTCGGTGGTGCACCCGCTGCGGCGCGGCGCTGACCGACCCCGCAGCACCAGCCCCTCACCTGCCAGCCGGCGACCGCCGCAGCCGGCGGCGGCCCGTCGTGGGCGCAGGCGTCGCGCTCGCGCTGCTGCTCGCCGCCGGGGTCGCGGTCCTCGGGTGGGAGGACCGGATCGCTGACCGGCCGGGAGCGTCGAACGGGACGTCGGCAGGAGGCGAGGCCGACGGGAGGCCAGGCGCCGGCGACGTCGAGCTTCGGCCCGACCCGGGGCTGGACGACCTGCTGGCCGACGAGCGGGCCGTGGAACCCGGAAGCGCCGCGTTGGTCGGGCCCGAGGACTGGTCGGCCGCCGACGGCAGCCTCGGCCGGACCCGGCCGACCTGCGACGTCGCGGGCTGCGCGCTGTGGCGCGGGACCCTGCTCGGTGACGGCGCGCTGGGCCGACACCTGGCACTCGGGACCCGGCAGGCGGTTGCGGTCCGCGATCGCCTCCTCGTCGCGGTCGACCTCGACACCGGCCAACCGCGCTGGCGTGTCCCACGGCCGCTGCCCGAGCGGCAGGTCCACGCCCTCCACCTCGACGAGCGGATCATCGCGGTCGCGAACGGGACGACGGTGACCACGTTGCATCCGTGGACGGGCGAGGTCCGGGGCACCTCGGCACCGCTGCCAGCGGTCGTCAACCGGTTCGCGCGCTACGACGGACAGCTGATCGCGTTCGGGACGGGCCCGGAGGGGATGCTCATCGCGGGCCTCGACGAGCGCGCCCAGGTCCGCTTCGTGCGGACCGTGCGGCTCGACGCGTCGCTGTCCAGCGCCCCGAACGACCCGCTGCTCGTGGCGGAGGACGGGGTGCTGCGCCGCCTGGATGCCACCACCGGCACGGACCACTGGTCGGTGCCCCTCGACCGTGTCACGAAGGACGGCTTCACCCTGCTCGACCGTGCCGAGGGCCGGATCGAGGTGCTCGACCCGCGCTCCGGGGATGCCCTGCTCACGCGGTCCGTCCCCGGTGCCGTCGCCGCCGGCGTCCGCAGCGGGGTGCTGGTCGTGGTCACCCCGGACCGGCTCACGCTGGTGGGCCGGGACGGGACGACGATCGGTGAGGTGGCCGGGCTCGACCCCACCGTCAGCGTGGTGACCGCGGCCGGCCCCCGGGTCACCGTCGTCCACGTGCCGTCGGGCGGTGCCCTGCCCCGCGTCGAGGTCCGGCAGGCACCGGGCGCGGTCTCCGGGCTGCCCGGTCCGGCGGACGTGTTCGACATCCCGGGCACCGACGTCTTCGAGGGCGAGTTCGGGCGCATCGGCCGGGAGCTCGGGGCGACCCGACGCCGCGACGGCCTCCTCGTCGCCACCGACCGGGACGCCTGGGTGGTCCCGCCCGGGAGGGACGTGGCGGTGCCGGTGGACGTGCCGCTCGGCGAGCGGGTGCGGCACGTCGACGGGCTCTCCATCCGGCTGCTCGCGGACGGTCTGGAGCTCGGCGGGGCCGGCGGCCGCATCGGGGTACGTGGCGCCTTCGAGGTGCTGTCGTCGGACCCGCTGCTGGTCCGCGGCCCGGAGGGCACGTTGCGGCTGGACCGGACCCTGCTCGACGGGTAGGTCAGCCGGTCTGCAGCGCCGCGAACGCCTCGAGCCCGCCCTCGTAGCGGCGCAGCACCTCGGCCCGCAGCGCCGCGTGCCGCTCCTCGGCCAGGTCACGGTCCCGGTCCACGATCCGCACGGCGAGCTCCCGGGTGGCGGCCACCAGGTCCAGGTCCTGCTGGATCCGTGCCAGCTTGAGGTCCGGCAGCCCCGACTGGGCCCGGCCGAACAGCTGCCCGGCGCCGCGGATGCGCAGGTCCTCCTCGGCCAGCGCGAAGCCGTCCGTGGAGGCGGCCACCGCCGCGAGCCGCTCGGCCGCGTCCTCGGCCAGCGGCGCGGACCACCCGGCGAACAGCACGCAGTAGCTGCGCCCACCGCCCCGACCGACCCGGCCGCGGAGCTGGTGCAGCTGGCTGATCCCGAACCGCTCGGCGTCCTCGATGATCATCGTGGTCGCCTCGGGCACGTCCACCCCGACCTCGATCACCGTGGTGGCGACCAGCACCTGGGCCGTCCCGGTCCGGAAGGCGGTCATGGCCGCCTCCTTGTCCGCCGAGCTGAGCCGCCCGTGCACGAGCGCCACCTCGAGGTCGGGGAAGACCTCGGTGGCCAGGCGCTCGTGCTCCTGGACCGCGCCCTTGCCGGGCAGGGCGTCGCTCTCCTCGACGAAGGGGCAGACCACGTAGGCCCGCCGGCCCTCGGCAGCCTCCTTCCGGACGAACGCCTCCAGCCGCTCGCGGCGTGACGCCTGGTCGGGGGTGATGAGCTGGGTGACCACCGCCTCACGGCCCGGGGGGAGCTCGTCGAGCACGGTGACATCAAGGTCCCCGTACAGCGTCAGCGCGAGCGAGCGCGGGATCGGCGTCGCGGTCATCACCAGCACGTCGGGCACGGTCGCGGTGCCGCTCGTCGTGTCACCAGGCGGCGGCCCGCCACCGGCCTTGTCCTTGAGCTGGACCCGCTGGGACACCCCGAAGCGGTGCTGCTCGTCGATCACGACCACCCCGAGGTCCGCGAAGCGCACCCCCTCCTCCAGCAGCGCGTGGGTGCCGACGACGAGGTCCAGCTCGCCGGTGAGCAGCTCCGAGAGGATGCGGCGCCGCTCCTTCACCGGCGTGGAGGACGTCAGCCCCGCCACGCGCAGCCCGTCGAGCACGTTCACCCCGAGCGGGGCCAGCAGGTCGGTCAGCGTGCGCAGGTGCTGCTCGGCCAGCACCTCGGTCGGCACCATCAGCGCTGCCTGTCGGCCCCGGTCGACCGCCGCCAGCATGGTCCAGACCGCCACGACGGTCTTGCCGGAGCCGACGTCGCCCTGCAGGAGCCGGTGCATCGGCCGTGCGCCGCCGAGGTCCTCGGCCAGCGCCGCCATGGCCCGTTCCTGCGCCCCGGTGGGGGGGAAGGGCAGCGCCGCGAGGAACCGGACCGCCCAACCATCCGCGCTCGGTGCGTTGTCCAGCCCGACGGTGTCGGCCTCCAGCCGCCGGCGGCGCCACTGCAGCCCGAGCTGGAGGCTGAACAGCTCGTCGAACGCCAGCCGGCGGCGCGCGGCACGGCGGTCGGCGTGGTCGGCCGGGAGGTGGATGGCGCGGACCGCACGGTCCAGGACGGGCAGCTGCTGGACGCTGCGGATCGGCTCGGGCAGCCAGTCCTCCAGCGGCGGCAGCGCCGCCAGCGCCGCCTCGACGAGCTCGTTGAGCTTGAAGCTCGTGAGCCCCTCGGTCGCCGGGTAGACGGCCAGCAGGCGCTGGTGGTCCAGCCGCGCGGCCGCATCCGCCGCGTCCCGACCGCTGCCGACCCGCCCGAGCACCTGCACGTCAGGGCTGGCGAGCTGGATCTGGCCACGGAACCGCTTGACGGTGCCGGAGAACGCGGCCACCGACCCGACCGGCAGGGCCCCCGGCCGCCAGCGCTGGTTGAAGAAGGTGGCGCCGAAGCTGCCGCCGTCTGCCTGCCGAACCCTGGCCTCGGCCAGGTCGAGCGGCCGGGAGCGCTTGCCGCGGGCCGGCACCCGCCGGACCGACCAGTCCACCACCTCGCCGAGCAGGGTCGCGGGCGCGCCCTCCTGGACCGCACCGAGGTCGAGCAGCTCGCCGGCGTCGTGGTAGCGGCGCGGGTAGTGCTGCAGCAGGTCCCGGACCGTGCGGATCGCGAACGCGTCGTCCAGCCGGCGGGCGAGCGCCGGTCCCACCCCGGGGACGGCGGTGACCGGGTCGTCGAGGTGGAGGCTCACTCGACGCCGATCCAGCAGCGGGCGGGGGCGACCCCGGCATCGACCTCCTCGACCTCGGCCGTCGGTGCGCTGCGGCGGACCAGCTCGACCGCGGCCCGGCGCTCCTCGGCACCCGTCGCGGCGCCGTGGAGGAGGGTCACCACCTCGGCATCAGCGACCTGCAGCGCGGTGCAGACCGCGTCCAGCGCGGCCAGCGGACCGTCGGCCACGGCCACGAGCTCGCCGTCGGCCAGCGCGAGCGGCTGCCCTGCACGCACGGGCCCGCGCGGGGTGGCCGCGTCGCGGACGGCCTCCACCACCTCACCCGCGCGCACCGCGCCCGCCGCCGCCAGTACCTCCTCGGTGACCTGACCGGGGTCGGCGGTGGGCTCCAGCAGCGCCAGCGCGGCAAGCACCGCCGGCGGCGTGACAGCGGCCTCGACGACGACCACCTCGAGGTCGTGCTCACGTGCGGCCAGCTCCGCCGCGGAGCGCGCGGCGGCCAGCCCGTTGCGGTGACCGGGCAGCAGCAGCACCCGCTCGGCACGGCTGGCGACGACCGCGTCGACCAGGGCGGCGACCGATGGCAGGGCGCCGGCGGTGCCGTCGACCACCTCGGCGCCGAGTGAGCGGGCCAACGCGACGGCCCCGAGGCCGTGCAGCACCGCCACCGCCCCGAGCGGCCGGTCGGGACGGACCGCCACCGCACCGTCAGGCTCGACCGCGTGGGTGGCCGCCGCCAGGGTCCGGACCGCGTCGAGATCGGCGACCTGCTCCCCGAGGTGGACCACCTCGATGGCGGAGGCGCGGCCGTGGGCCAGCCCCGCCTCGATCGCGGGCCCGATGCGGTCGGTGTGGACGTGGACGTTCAGCAGCCCACCGGCGGCGACCACCACCACCGACTCACCGAGCTGCTCGAGCGCGACCCTCAGCGGCGCCGCCGAGGCGTCCGCCGCGTCCAGCAGGTACTGGACCTCGTAGGGGTGGGCGAGCGAGCCGTGGCAGACGTGGCCGGCGGTGTGCACGACCCGGTCGCGCGGCGGGTCCACAGCCACCGGTGGGTCCTCGCCGGTGAGGTGGCCGTGCACCCCGGCCAGCAGGACCTCGAACCCCCGCGCGCCGGCGTCGACCACCCCGGCGTCGCGCAGCACGTCGAGCTGCTCCCGGGTGCGCTCCACCGCGATGGCGGTGGCCGCGCAGGCCGCCGCGGAGGTCGCGACCAGGTCGGCGCCGTCGGCGGCAGCCCGACCGGCGGCCTCGGCCGCGGTGGCGATCGCGGTCAGGATGGTGCCTTCGACCGGCTCCGCCACGGCCTCGTAGGCCAGGTCGCGGGCGTGGGCGAGCGCGGCCGCGTACAGCCCGGCGTCGACCTCGCGCTCCCCGACGGTCACCTCGACCACCGCACGGACGACCTGGCTGACGATCACCCCGGAGTTGCCGCGGGCGCCCCGGATCGCACCGCGGATCACCTCCCGGGCCATCGCTTCACGGCCACCTTCGGGTCGCGCCGACCGCGCGGCGGTGAGCGCATCCCGGCCCGCCCGCACCGTCAGCGTCATGTTGGTGCCGGTGTCACCGTCGGGGACCGGGAACACGTTCAGGTCGTCGATCGCGTGCCGGCGGGCCTGCAGGGCGGTGTGGACGCGGTCGAAGAGCGCGGGAAGCTCCCGCGCGGCCAGCGGTGCCGCTCGTGCTGCCACCACCCCTCGTGGGCTCCCGTCCGTGAGGTCCCCTGCGCGTCGGCAGCGTAGCGCTGGCCCGTGACCCGGCCTCGGGAGCGCTGGTCGCCCGGCAGGCGGGCTGCTACCCTTCCGGCGACCGCGGGGCCGACCGATCGCGCCACGCGTCGCCCCCACGTCCCGTGCCCGCGCCGCGCGTCCCGTCCGTCGCCTCCAGCGCACGCGCCGCACCTCCCGGAAGGCAGCCCCATGGCGTCCACCTGCCAGCTCTGCGACAAGAAGCCGTGGACCGGCAAGCAGGTCTCCCACTCCCACCGTCGCTCCAACCGGCGCTGGGACCCCAACATCCAGCGGGTCAAGGCCTACGTCGACGGCAGGACCGTCAAGCTGGACGTGTGCACGTCCTGCCTGAAGGCCGGCAAGGTCACCCGCCCGCCGGTCAAGGCCTGAGAGCACCGACCCCGCGCGCCCCGCTCCGGCGGGGCGCGACGCATGCGGCCACCGTGTAGCGTGGACGCCGGCCGAGTCGGGAGGTTCGCCATGGTGTCGGCCTACATCCTGATCCAGACCGAGCTCGGCGCCGCAGCGGAGGTCGCCGAGGCCGCGAAGCGCATCCCCGGGGTCACCGCCGCGGACGACGTGACCGGCCCCTACGACGTCATCGTCCAGGCCAGCGCGGCGAACGTCGACGAGCTCGGGCGGCTGGTGGTCTCGGCGCTGCAGGCCACCCCGGGCATCACCCGCACGCTGACGTGCCCGGTGATCAACCTCTGAGCCGCAGCGCTTGCGGCTGTCAGGCCCGGGCGGACGCCAGCAACCGGTCCACCAGCTGCGGGTAGGTGACCCCCTCCGCGGCCCACAGCATCGGGAACATCGAGGCCGGCGTGAAGCCGGGGATCGTGTTGATCTCGTTGACCAGCAGCTCGCCGTCGGCAGCGAGGAACAGGTCGACCCGCGCGAGCCCCCGGCACCCGATCGCCCGGTAGGCCCGCCGGCCCAGCACCAGGCAGCGCTGCACCACCTCGTCGCTGACCTGGGCCGGGATGCGCAGGTCCGAGGTGTCGAGGTACTTGGCCTCGAAGTCGTAGAACTCGTGGGACGGCACGATCTCGCCCGGCCGGGTGACCTCCAGGTCGACGTCGCCGAGCACCCCCACCTCGAGCTCCCGGGCACCCTCGATGCCCTCCTCGACGACCACCACGTCGTCGTGGCGCAGCGCCTCGGCCATGGCGGCGTCGAGGTCGCCGATGCCGACCACCTTGGAGATCCCGATCGAGGAGCCCTGGCGGGCCGGCTTGGTGAACCACGGCAACGGCAGCGCGTCCAGCAGCTCGGTCAGCACCGCGTCGGCCTCCAGCCGCCAGCGGGAGCGGTGCACGGTCCGGTAGCCCGCCTGCGGCAGGCCGGCTGCGGCGAACGCCGCCTTCATGGCCGACTTGTCGATGCCGATCGAGGAGGCGGTGACGTCCGCGCCGACGTAGGGCAGCCCGACGGTGGCGAACAGACCCTGGACGGTCCCGTCCTCGCCCCACGGGCCGTGCAGGACCGGGAAGGCCACGTCGACCGGACCGAGGCCGGCCACCCGGCCGCCGTCGTCGTCGAGGTGGACCAGCTGCGGGCCACGCCGGGTCCCGACGAGCGCGGCCGTCGGCCCGTCCGGGTCGACCTCGGGGAGCTCGCGCGGTCCCGGCGGCACCGGCACCCCGTCGGTCAGGGTCCACCGGCCGTCCCGGGCGATCCCGACGGTCAGGACCTCGTAGCGGTCCCGGTCGATCGCCTCCAGCACGGATCCGGCGGACAGGCACGAGACCCCGTGCTCCGCCGACCGGCCCCCGAACAGCAGCAACACCCGCGTCATCGTGGCTCCTGTCCGACCGTCCAGCCGGCGCGGAGCCTAACGGGGTGGTGCCACCCGCGTCGTGGCCGACCGGGCATCCAGGGTGCGCATGCGGCCGTCGAGTCGTGGCAGCCAGGAGCACACCGGCGCGGTGTCCGCGCGGCTGCCGTAGACCAGGAGCGCGAGCATCGCGCCGTAGATGGGCAGGTGCCCGATGAGTTCCGTGGCACCGAGGAAGAACAGGGTGGCGTTGAACGGGATGCCGGCGGCGATCACCACCAGCTGCGGTAGCGCGCCGGAGATGAGCAGCAGCCCGAACAGGATCTCGATGCCGGCGGCGACCTGGATGAACACGAGGTCGCTGACCTCGAACCCGACCACACCACCCGCGAGCTGCAGCACGTTGAACGCCGGATAGCGGTCGAGGAACTCCAGCGACAGCTCCGGCCGCGCCAGCTTCTCCGTGAACGCCAGGATGATCAGCGCGACACCGGTGAGCAGGCGCAACCCGAACAGGGCGCCACGCACCCGCTCCGGGTCGACGGTGATACGCCCACCGACCTGGGTGTCGTCCGGCGGCAGCAACGCCAGGAACAGGCCCACCGCCAGGAGATCCGCCCGCTCGAGGATCGGCACGACGCCGTAGCTGAGCATGCCGAGCGGCCCGGCCAGCACCAGCAGCCAGGCGGCGATCCGCACCTTCCAGCCGGTGATGAGCCAGACCCCGACCACGCCCTCGAGGATGCCGAGCGCGACGCCCCACCAGGTATCGGGGAGCGCCAGGGTGGGCACCAGGAACTCCAGCCGCGACGCGAGCGCGAGCAGCGAGACCCCCGCGTGGATCGCCAGGAGCCGCGGGATCCACGGCCCGAGGCGGCCGAGCGGGGTGAGCACGCCCAGCTCGGGGCGGGGCAACCTCGTCGCCACCAGCCGCCAGCCCACCGCGATCACGACGGCCGTGCCGATCAGCAGCAGCGACAGCGGCTCGGTCGCGAAGGCCCCGTCGTAGCCGGGATCAGACGTGGTGAACCACCGGGCGTGTGCGAGCATGGGCATCTCCGGGCCGGTGCGGCGGCGGGGGACAGCAGAGATCCGGAGCCGGCCGGTGCGGCGGGCGGGTCCGGCGACCGGGTGCGGCGGACGGGTCCGGCCGTCGGGTGCGGCGGCGGGGTGCCGGGCCGGCATCCCGCTTCAGTAGGGTCCGGCAGGCACCGGGCGAGGGACCCCGGCCGACATCCGCACAGGGAGGGCACCGAGGTGGCAGGCATCGAGTTCGAGGGACGGGTCGCGGTCGTCACCGGCGCCGGCGGCGGCCTGGGACGCAGTCACGCGCTGCTCCTCGCCAGCCGCGGCGCGAAGGTCGTCGTCAACGACCTCGGTGGCGCTCGCGACGGTACCGGCACGGATGCGTCCATGGCCGACCAGGTCGTCGCGGAGATCGAGGCCGCCGGCGGCGAGGCGGTCGCCAACCACGACGGCGTCCACACCTGGGAGGGCGGGGCGGCCATCGTGGCAAGCGCGATCGACACCTTCGGTCGCATCGACATCGTGGTCAACAACGCCGGCATCCTGCGCGACGTCTCCTTCGCGAAGCTGACCCGTGAGCAGCTCGAGCCGGTGCTCGACGTCCACCTCAAGGGCGCCTTCCACGTGACCCGGGCCGCCTGGCCCCACCTCAAGGACCAGGGCTACGGCCGGGTCATCTCCACGACCTCGGGCTCCGGGCTGTACGGCAACTTCGGCCAGTCCAACTACGCCGCGGCGAAGCTCGGCCTGGTGGGCCTGACCCGCACGCTCGCGATCGAGGGTGCGAAGTACGGCATCACCGCCAACGCGATCGCGCCGGTGGCCAAGAGCCGCATGACCGAGGACATCATGCCGCCGGCCCTGCTCGAACGGCTCGAGCCGGAGTACGTCTCGCCGCTGGTCGCCTACCTGGCCAGCGACGCCTGCACCGACACCGGCAGGATCTTCTCCGTCGGCGGTGGCTACGTAGCCCGGGTCGCGCTGCTCGAAGGGGCGGGGGCCACCTTCGACCACGTGCCGACCCCGGAGGACATCGCGGACGCCTGGGCGCGTATCGAGGAGGTCGGTCCCGGCTCGGCCGAGCTGACCCAGGGGGTGATGGAGCAGACCGGCAAGCTGGTCGAGGCGCTGGGCATCGACGTCAGCTGACGGCGGGGCGCGGTGCGGGCGGCGGTATCCACCGACGCCGGTGTGCGACGCTGCTCAGCCCCGGGTCCGCTCCGCAACCGCGTCCAGGATGACCTCGACCAGCTCCTCCGTGGTCGCCTCGGTGGTGTCGAGCACGAGGTCCGGATGCACGTCGTCGCGCTGCGCGCGCAGCTGCGCAACGGCCAGCCCGCGCGTCCGCGACCCCGCCTCCCGTTCCCGGTCCTCCAGCACCTCCGGGTCGCACACGAGCCGGAGATGCAGGACGGTCAGCCCGTCGAGGGCTTCCTGCAGGTCGGCGACCGTGGCGTGGTTGAACAGGGTGTGGTCGAGCCCGACGTCCATGCCGGCCCGTGCCCAGGTCGCCGCGACCCGGTGCATGCCGGTGACCAGCTGGCGCCCGAGCGGTCCCCACGTGATCCGGGGCTGGGCCGCGTCCGCGGGCGGGGCGGTGGGCAGCACCAGCTCCGACCAGCGCCGCTGGCTCGGCCCGAAAGCCGCCAGTGCCGCGTCCAGCCCGACCGCGAGCAGCGGACCGGAGCGCACCTGCGGCCACGCGCGCTGCAGCCCGGCGAGCGTGGTGGACCGACCGACCTGGGTCGGTCCGTCGAGCACCACGACGATCCCCGGGCCGCTCACAGGCCGTAGATCTCCGGCTTGGCCTCACGGCTGAGCAGCAGGTCGACGAGCTCACGCGGGTCGTGGCCCTGGTGACAGACCGCCACCACCCCCTCGGTGATCGGCATGTCGACCCCGACGCGCTGGGCCAGTCCGTACAACGCCCGCGACGAGCGGACCCCCTCGGCGACCATGTTCATGGAGGCGATGATGGCATCCAGCGACTCCCCTCGCCCGAGCCGTTCCCCCACGGTCCGGTTGCGCGATTGCGGCGAGGTGCAGGTCGCCGCGAGGTCGCCGACACCTGCCAGTCCGCCGAAGGTCAGCGGCTGGCCGCCGAGCGCGACGCCGAGCCGGGTCATCTCCGCCAGCCCGCGCGTCAGCACCGCCGCCTTGGTGTTGTCGCCGAACCCCAGCCCGTGGGCCAGCCCTGCGGCGATCGCGATCACGTTCTTGACGGCGCCCGCAACCTCGACCCCGACCCGGTCGTCGTTGGTGTAGACGCGGAAGTAGGGCGCCATGACCGCAGCCTGGACGCGTTCGGTCCGCCACGGGTCGGGGCCGGCCGCCACGGTCGCCGCGGGCTGCCGGGCTGCACACTCGCGGGCGAGGTTCGGGCCGCTGACCACCACGATCCGGTCCGGGTCGCAGTCGAGCGCATCGGCGATGAGCTGGCTGCCGAACCGCAGGGTGTCGACGTCGACGCCCTTGATGAGGCTGACCAGGGTCGCATCCGGGCCGATCGCAGCACCCCAGCGCTCGAGCTGCTCGGCGATCCCCACCGACGGCACCGCGAGCACGACCACGTCCGCGCCATCGAGGGCGGCCTCGGGATCATCGGTGGCGTCCAGACCGTCCGGGAGCGGGAGGTCGGGCAGGTAGCGCTGGTTGGTGTGCTGCCGACGGATCTCCTCGGCGACCTCGGCGCGTCGTGCCCACAGCGTCACCGGCTCGCCGGCGTCGACCGCCATGGCCGCGAAGGCCGTGCCCCAGGAGCCGGAGCCCATCACCGCGACCCGTCCCACACGGACCTCCTCCACCGACCGTCACCCCCGCCGATGCACCACGACGGGCTCCCGACTGCGACCCTAGCCGCACCGGCAGTAGCATCCGGCCGATGATGGACCCGGTCGCGATCGTGCCGCTGCAGACCCCGGGTGCCGGCAAGCGACGTCTGGCCGGAGCCCTGGACGTCGGCCAGCGTGCTGCACTGGCCACCGCCATGCTCACCGATGTGGTGCATGCCCTCCAGACGGCCGGGCTCGACGAGGTGGTGGTGGCCGCCGCCGGACCCCAAGCCGCAGCCGCCGCAGGCGTGCTCGGGGTGCCCGCCCTGCTCGACCCGCCCGGACATGCGGGCCTCAACGCCGCGTTGACCGCGGCGAGCACCACGCTCGGGACGGGTCGCGACCAGCTCATCGTCGCCGCCGATCTGCCGTGTCTGACGGCCGCGGACGTGACCGCGGTGCTCGGCGCGGATGCCGAGGTGGTGGTCGCGCCGACCTCGGCGCGTGGGACCGGGCTCCTGCTGCGCCGGCCGGCCGCGGTCATCGGCACGGCCTACGGGCCGGCCTCCGCGGACCGCCACCTGGCCCTGGCGCGGGCCGCCGGGGTAGCTGCGACGGCCGTGGAGCGGCTCGGCTGCCACCACGACGTCGACACCCTCAGCGACCTCGCGGCGCTCCTGGAGCTCGAACCCGGGCCGGCCACCATCGCGGCACTGCCCCACCTGCTGGGCCGTCGCGCCGGCTGACCGCACGCCGGTCGTGTCTACCGTTCCTTGCCGTCCGGGCCCTCCTTGGCAGCCCGCCGGGCCCGACGCCCGCGGGAGACGAAGAGCTCCACGAGCAACGTGACCAGCGACCCGATCGCGAAGGCCGCCACGAGCAGCAGGATGAGCGGCACCCCACCGGTCACCTCGCCGCTGGCGGCCTCGCGGGCGATGGTCTCCCCGAACACCCACGAGAAGTCGACCCGCTGGCTGTTGGCCACGGCGAAGACGCCGAACAACACCGCCAGCACGACGATCGTGACCCGCCCGAGCTGCTGGGTGAAGGGCGTCGGCGGCGTGACGGGCTCGGCAGGCTCCGAGCGGTCCGGCGACCGGTCCCCGCTGGCACCAGAGCCGCCGGCCGGCGGCTTGCCGGGCGTCGCACGACGCGAGGACCGCTCTGCGGTGGAGCCGGTCCCGGACGCGTCGCTCGAGCCGGCCCCACCGCTCGGCGGTGAGCCCGGCGGCGTCGGCGTCTGCCGGCCGTGGGGATCCGCACCTCCTTGCGTGGGGCCGTCACCGTCCCCACGGGCGCTTCGGTCGCGGTCGCTCGGGCTGGTCGCCATGACACGCTCCTCAGGCTGCAGGTTGCTCGGTCTGCATGGCTATCCTGCCTGAGCCGCCGCCGCGCCGCGAGGAGCACCGATGCCGCAGGGCACGATCAAGGACTTCGACTCGGTCGAGCACTCGGGCACGCTGCTCGACGACGGCCTCCGCCTGCACCACTTCGACCGTGAGGCGTTCCGGGCGTCAGGGCTCCGGGAGCTGCGGATCGGGCAGCGCATCCGCTTCGAGCTCGACGACTCCAGTGACCCCGCCCGGGTCACCCACCTCAACATCGTCAGCCTCTGATCCGCGGATCAGGGCGGCCCGCAACCCCCGGTCGAAGCCACGTGGTCGAAGAGCGTGACCGGTTCGCCTCGGCGCTCGGGGGAGCTGCTGGGCCGCGCAGGTCGCTGCCGCGTGGCCGGTCTCCTGTCGTCACGAGGCGGCTCGTTTCCCGCAGACGGCCGTGACGATGCCGCTCCCGGGCGGGCGGTGCCGGACCGGCTCCCGGGGTGGACCGGGTGCTGCGGCTGACCCTGCGCCGGGCGCGGCTGATCGGCGCTCGTCGCGTCGGCGGGGATCCGCTCGTAGGCGACCCGATCTCCGGTGATGGTCATGCGGTACGGGCCGCTGTCGAAGCGGCGGTGATGGCGCCGGCACAACAGGGCAGCGTTGTCGGGACGGAGCCGACCGTTGTGCCGGAAGGCGGCGTTCCCGTGAGCGACGTCACACCAAGCCGAGGGAGCGTTACACCCCGGCCAGGTACAACCGGCATCCCGGGCCAGCAGGGCCTTCCAGAGGCCGGCCGGGACGGTGCGGACACCTTCAGACGCTTCGATCGGTGTCCCGGCCGCGTCACGCACCAACCGGGAGACCGTGCAGTCATCCAGGAGATGGCCGATCGCGCCAGGGGTCAGGGGCTGCCCGGAGTGGGCGAGCCGGGCGATCCCACCGGACCGCTCCAGGTCCCGTTCGTCGATCATCACGACGACGTGGGGCCGGACGCCGTGCTTGGCGGGCGCCTGTCCAGCCCGCAACGCCGTCTCACACAACTGCTCGAACGCATCAGCGGTGCGTTCCTCGGGGCTGCGATGCTCGTCGGGGGTGTCGGGCCGCCGGAACGCCTGCAGGGCGACGCGGGCGGTCTCCGCCGCGGTGCCGTGCAGCAGGCCGGAGAACGCGAACCCACCCTCCGGCGTGTCGGTCGCACGCACGCTGCGACGGCTCTCCGCGTACCTCTCGGTCCGGGTGGCAGCTTCCGGCGCCTGCCGGGCCACGAGCTCCCGGGCCTTCCGGCCGAACACGACCGCATCGAGGCCACGAGCGAGCGACACCAGCTCCTGCTCGAGCTCGGCACGCTGGTCGACGGGCACACCCCGGAGCAGCCCGGCGATGAGCCGAACCTGCTCGACATCAAGGTCCCCGGACCGGAACGCCGCTCCGATGGCGGCATGATCGGTGGCGGCGCGGCCTGCTTCTGCGGCCCGCTTCGCCGCGGACGGGGTCAGCCGCTGCCGCGCCGCGTTCCGACGGCGCTGCTCCAACTCGGCCGCCGCGGCACCCCCCGTGGGAGCCCGACGCGCCGCCCGACGCTCCAAGGTCGCGAACCCCCGTGCCCGCGTCGCCTCAAGGCGTGCGATCGGACCACGCAACCCGTCCAGCAACCGCTGGAGCTCGCCGTCAGCCAGGCCGTCGAAGGCGACGTCAGCCACCTGATCCGTGACCGCAACGAGCCGGACCACGAGGTCGTCGGCATCGACCAACGCACTGTGACCGGCTCCGTGGCCATCACCCACCCGGACAGACGGGCCAGCCAGATCACTCGGGTCAGCTGACGGTGAGAGCGCAGCCGGCACGTGAGGCACGGCCGGCGCGTCGACTGATCGCGTCCCCATACCGCCTCCCGTCCAACCCTGCCTGCTGGGTCCGTCCCAGCACCCCCCCATGGTAGTCGAACGTACGTTCGAGTCAAGGGGAGACATCGAGATGCTGTGGAACGAGCGGTCACACCACCGAACGACGCGCCAAGCGCACGGCAGCATCGGCCGCTGCACAGCATCGGCCGCCGAGAAGCCGCGTCCGCCACCAGCAGCAGTCGCCGTCACTCGGAGCGAGCCCCACTGCTCCCGTCACCGGCACCACCGGGACCGCACCGCGGAACGCGCGTCAGCCCCCGTCGTCCGAACCGAGGTGGTCAGCAAGCTCGTCCAGCACCGCCGACGCACGGGCCAGCAGCCCGTCACCGTGCTTCATGCCCTGCTCGTCGGCCCAGAGCCGGGTCTCCTCGAGCTCCTCCCGCAACCGCGCCACCAGAGCGGGTGCCACCGCGGTCTGCTCGGCCAGCACGGCGCTGACGACCTTGTCCGGGTCCAGTTCGACCAACTCCCGCAGCAGCCGGTCCGGATCGGGCTCGTCCCGCCACGCCAGGGCGCAGGCCGCGGCGAAGTCGACCCCGTCGAAGTCCGCGTCGCAGGCCACCAGCGCCAGGTGCATGAGCGCCTTGGCGGACAGCCGGTCCTCGTCGGCGACCGCGGCCACCACCGGCGCGTACTCCCCCAGCTGCTCCTCGTCCAGCAGGGGGGCCCGCAACTGCAGCCGCTTGGCCCGCACGCCGACGTTCTGGTGCACCTCGAGATCGTCGGGCAGGTCGCCCTCGGCGAGCCACGCCGCGAGCGGCCGGGCGGAGGCCCAGTAGGCCTCGGGGTCGCCGGCGCGCAGCGCCGCGCGGTTGGCCAACACCCGCGCCGGGTCCACGTCGTAGGTGACGTAGCCGGCCCCGTAGGTCGCCACCAGGTCATCCCGATCGGCGAGCGACACCCACCCGGACACGCGCTTGCCGAAGGCGTAGGTCCCCGGCGCCGAGCTGTCGAAGGTCCCCGGCGGCCCGTAGTAGCCGGACAGGTCCGCGCGGGTACGCAGGCCCTCCTGCTCGATCATCGGCAGCCGCTTCGGCAGGGTCAGGTGGTGCAGCGTGACGCGGGGCACGTCGACCTCCCAGGGGGTCGCGGACACGTGGCGAGGGGCCTCGCCGACCGGGCGTGGAGCGTAGTGGCCGTACGCTCCACAGGTGCTCGCGGACCTGGCTGCTGCCACCCCTTCCCCGGCGTCGGCGGGGCTGCCGAACCTGCGGGTCCGGCCACCGCAGCGCGCCGATCTCCGCGCCCTCGACGCCCTGCTCCAGGCCGCCGCCAGCGCCCGGGGCCGGCCCCCGGCGCTGCGGCGCGAGGACCTGGAGCTGCGCTGGCTCCAGCTGGGAGACCCCCGCGAGGCCGTCGTCGCGCTCGCCGGTGACGATCTGGTCGCCTACGCCAGCGCGAGCCACGACACGGACCCGTTCGACGGCAGCGTGACGATCCACCTCGACCTGCAGGTCCACCCGGCGTGGTCCCGGCAGGGGCTCGGCGGCTGGCTCCTCGACCTGGCCACGCAGGTCGGGTACCGCCAGGCCGCGGACGCGGGGCAGCTCGGCCACCCTGCAACCGACGCCACGCAGCTCGGCCATCGCCACACCGCCGACACCACGTCGCCCGCCACGGTCCGGATCCGCACCGCCTTGACCGACGGCAGCGAGCAGGAGCGTGCCTGGTTCGCCGCTCGCGGCTTCGCGCCCCGACGCCACCTGCTCGACCTCCACCTCGACCTGCACGCACCCCCGCCCGCACCCCGCTGGCCGGCCGACATCCAGGTGCGTGCCTACCGACCGGGCGCCGACGACCACGTGCTCTGGGGGGTCCACCAGCAGGCCTTCGCCGAGGTCGCCACCCACCTCCCCCTCGACCTCGACGACCTCCTGCGTGACCGCGATCCGGCCGCGGATCCCGACCTGGTCCTGCTCGCGGAGCACCTCGATCCCGGCGCAGGCACCGAGGTGGTGGGCATCGCGCTCAGCCAGGCGGGGACCGAGGTGGCGGCCACCGACGGGTGGGTGCGGGACCTGGCGGTGCTGCCGACCTGGCGGCGACGGGGCATCGCCATGTCGCTGCTGCGCGAGAGCTTCGCACGCTTCCGGGCGCGGGGACTGACCGGTGCGGCACTCGAGGTGGACGACGTGACGCTCGACGGCGCGGTCGCTCTCTACCGCCGAGCCGGGATGCGGGTCACCCGCCGCACGGACGTCCTGGAGCGCCGCACGGATCTGCGGGGACAGCCCAGCCCGACCCGGATCGCCCAGATCGCGGCCGGATGACCAGCGGCAGGGAGGTCAGCCGACGCTGGCCACAGCCGGATCGCGGGCGTCGGCGGCCTCGACCTCGTCGCGCCGGATGCCCAGCAGGAACAGCACCGCGTCGAGGTAGGGGACGCTGACCGCGGTGTCGGCCTGCTCGCGGACCACGGGCTTGGCGTTGAAGGCGATCCCGAGCCCGGCGGCGGCCAGCATGTCGAGGTCGTTCGCGCCGTCGCCGACGGCCACGGTCTGCTCGAGCGGGACGTGCTCCGCGGCGGCGATGCGGCGCAGCACCTCGGCCTTGCCCGCCCGGTCCACGATCTGTCCCAGCACCCGGCCGGTGATGACCCCGTCGACGACCTCGAGCTCGTTGGCGACCGCGTGGTCGATGTCGAGGTCGGCGGCGAGCCGGTCGGTGATGGCGGTGAAGCCACCCGAGACGATGGCGACCGTGTAGCCGAGCCGCTTGAGCGTGCGCACGAAGGTCCGTGCACCGGGGGTGAGCCGGACGGCGTCGCCGACCTGGTCCAGCACCTCGGCCGGCGTGCCGGCGAGCTTCGCGACCCGCTCGCGCAGGCTCTGTTCGAAGTCGAGCTCCCCCGCCATCGCCCGGGCGGTGATGTCCGCGACCTCGCGCTGGCAGCCCGCCTCGGCGGCCAGCAGCTCGATCACCTCGTCCTGGATCAGGGTCGAGTCGACGTCCAGCACCACGAGCCGCTTCGCCCGGCGCTCGAGGTTCTGCGGTTGCAGCGACACGTCGACGCGCTGGTCGCGGGAGGCCGCGACCAGCAGCGTGCGCAGCCGGTCGAGGTCGCCGCCGAGCACGGTGAACTCGAAGGCGGTGACCGGCTCCGCGGCGAGCCGGACGATCCGGTCGATGTTGCCGCCGGCCTCGGCGATCGCCCCGGTCACCGCCCGTAGGCCCCCGGGGCTGAGCGGCTGGCCGATGACGGTCACGATGGAGCGGGTGGCCGGCGTCGGCGGCTCCGCGGTGGTCACCACCTCGAAGTCGAGCTGGAGGTCGTGCTCCCACCCGTGGTAGAGCAGCTCCTTGAGCACGTCGTCGGAGCCCCCGAGCCCGATCGACAGGTCGAGGGTCAGGCGCCCACGCACGACCACCTGCTCCATGTCGTACAGCTCCGCACCCGCGGCCTCGAGCACGCCGAGCAGCCCGGCGGTGATCCCCGGGCGGTCGCGGCCGGTGCAGCGCACCAGGATCGTGCGGGTGGTCTCGTCCATCGCGCCCGAGCCTAGCGGTGGGTCCCCGACCGACCGGCGGCCATTAGGCTCCGCGGCCATGGTCACCTCCAACCCGGCACTCACCCAGCTCGGCGGCAACCGGCTCGCGGGGCTGCAGGAGCTCGCCGCCCGGCTGCGTGCCGACGGCCGGCCGCTCCACGACCTGTCGATCGGCGACCCCGACGAGCCGACCCCGGAGCCGATCCGCGCGGCGCTCGTCGCGGCGCTCGGGCCCGTCTCCAGCTACCCCACCGCAGCCGGCCAGCCGGCGCTCCGCGGGGCCATCGCCGGCTGGTTCGACCGGCGTCACGGGGTGCGCGTCGACCCCGACACCGAGGTGGTGCCGACCTCGGGCAGCAAGGAGGCCATCTTCCATCTGCCCCTCGCGGTGCTGGATCCGAACGGCCCGCGGCGGCACGTGCTGTGGGGCGAGCCCGGCTACCCCACCTACGCCAGCGGCACGGTGTTCGCCGGTGGGGTCTCGGATCCGGTCCGGCTCCGGCCCGAGGGTGGCTGGCGGCTCTCCCTCGCCGACCTGCCCGAGCACCGTCTGCAGCGGGCCTGCATCGCCTGGGTGAACCACCCGCACAACCCGACCGGCGCCGGCGCGGATCTGACCTGGTTCCGGGAGCAGGTCGAGGTGGCCCGCGCCCACGACCTGCTGCTGGTCTCCGACGAGTGCTACCAGGAGCTGTGGTTCGACCAACCGGCGCCGTCGGTGCTGGAGGCCTGCGACGGGGACCATCGCGGGGTGCTGGCGGTGGTGTCGTTGTCGAAGCGCTCCGGGATGACCGGCTACCGCTCCGGGGCGATCGTCGGCGACCCGGAGCTGATCGCGCGCCTGAAGGTGCTCCGCCCCCACGTGGGCACGGCCTCCCCGGACTTCGTGCAGGCCGCCGCGATCGCCGCGTGGGGTGATCAGACCCACGTCGACGCGCGTCGCGAGATCTTCCGCGCCAAGCGCGCGGTGGTGCTCGACCACCTCGCCGAGGTGGGCATCGAGGTATCCGGCTCCGACGCCTCGTTCTACGTCTGGTTCCGCGCTCCCGGTGGGGACGATGCAGCCTACGCCGAGGCCCTCCTGCACGAGCGCATCGTGGCCTCGCCCGGTCGGGCCTTCGGACCGGGCGGTGTCGGGTGGCTCCGGCTCGCCCTGGTGCCGACGCTCGACGGCTGCCGCGCTGCGGTCACGGCCTGGCGGGCTGCGATCGAGGCGGGACGACTGCCCACCGACTGAGCGTCACCCCGACCGGCGCGCCGCCCGCTGCTCGCGCCAGCGTTGGATCGCGCTCGCGGTCAGGCCACCCATGTAGACGAGCGAGAACGCGACCATCGCGAGCGCGAAGGCCAGCAGGGCCTCGCTGCCCTCCGGAGCGCCGAGCTCGGACGACCCGCCGACACCGGCGTCCGACGGCCACGGCCACAGCACCCGGACGCTGCCGACCATGAACCCGAGCAGCACCGCGAGCACCACGTCGTGAGCGCGGGCCAGCAGCCAGTTCAGCAGGGTCGAGAACCCCGCGAGCCCGATGACGCACCCGATCGCGAACAGGACCAGGATCCCGATCTCGCGGTCGGCGGCCGCATCGATGATCGCCGGGTACAGCCCGATGAGGAGCAGCACGAAGGAGCCGGAGATCCCCGGCAGGATCAACGCGGTGATCGCCACCGCTCCCCCGAAGACCACGAACAGCAGGTTGGGCTCGGCGACCGTGCCCTGGGTGAACCCGAGGAGGATGAAGGTCGCTGCAGCCGCCACCCCGACGACCAGCAGCTGCCAGGGCGCGGGGGCGCGCAAGCGACGGGCCGCGACGACCGCGGCACCGAGCACCAGGCCGAGGAACACCGAGGACATCTCGACCGGCCGCTCCTCGAGCAGGGTCCTCAGCGGCCCGACCAGGGAGAACAGGGTCCCGAACATCCCGACGGCCAACACGCCGATGAACAGCCAGTCGATCAGCAGCAGCGCACGTAACGCGTCCCGCGGGCGGGCCTGGACCAGCAGGGACAGGGCCCGGGCCCCCTGGCGGATGTTGACGATGAGCCGCTCGTAGATCCCGGCGACCAGCGCGACGGTCCACCACGGGACGTCTTCCGAGTGCGCCACGGCGAGGCCCCAGGCGTCGACGAGGAAGTCGGTCACGGGGGCGAAGAAGGCGATCACGGGGGCGAAGAAGTCGGCCACGGGCGTGAGGTCGGGCAGAGTCATGCGCCCAACCCGATCACGCCGTCGCGCGCGAGCGCGTCGACCTCCTGCCGCGAC
>JBLRWQ010000051.1:0-22024 GCA_047921175.1 Nitriliruptoraceae bacterium
TCCACCAAGGGCCGGGTCCTGCTCGCCACCGTCAAGGGCGACGTGCACGACATCGGCAAGAACCTCGTCGACATCATCCTGCGCAACAACGGCTACGACGTCGTCAACCTCGGCATCAAACAGCAGATCGACACCATCATCGAGGCCGCCGACGAGCACGCCTGCGATGCCATCGGCATGTCGGGGCTGCTGGTCAAGTCGACGGTGATCATGAAGGACAACCTCGTCGAGCTGAACGACCGGGGGCTGGCGTCGAGGTACCCGGTGCTGCTCGGCGGCGCGGCACTGACCCGCGGCTACGTCGAGGACGACCTACGCGCGATCTACACCGGCGAGGTCTTCTACTGCAAGGACGCCTTCGAGGGGCTGCGGGTGCTGGACGCGGTGCTGCCGGCGCGGCGCGAGGCGGCCGCCGCAGCGGTGACGGCAGGGACGCGACCCGCCGCGGACGACACGGCCGCTGCCGCGGGGGTGACCCCCGGCGGTCCCACCGGCGACCACCTCGGTGCTGGCACCGAGGTGGCACGCTCCCCGATCTCGGCCCGGCGCGAACGCCGCCGCCCGACCATCACCCGCCCGCAGACCGACGCGCCGGCGCGCGACGCCGCCGGCCGACCCCGGTCGCTGACCGCCACCGACATCACCGTGCCGACCCCGCCCTTCTGGGGCCAGCGGACGCTGCGGGGCATCAGCGTGGGCGACGTCGCCCCGCTGATCAACGAGGTGGCGCTGTTCCGCAACCAGTGGGGGTTCACCCCCGGGGACCTCGGCCCGGACGGCTACGCCGAGCTGCTGGAACGCCAGGCCCGGCCCGCGCTGCGCGAGTGGCTCGCCCGGGCGCAGGCGGAGAAGGTCGTCACCCCCGAGGCGGTCTACGGCTACTACCCCGCCAACGGCGACGGCGACGACGTGGTCGTCTGGGACCCGGCCGCGCCGCTCGAGCGCGAGGTGGCGCGGTTCACCTTCCCCCGCCAGGACACCGGCCGCTACCTGTGCATCGCCGACTTCCTCCGCCCCATCGAGCAGGGCGTGCCGGACGTGCTCGCGATGCAGGTCGTCACGATGGGCCGGCGGATCAGCGACGTCGCCGCCGCGCTGTTCGCCGAGGACCGCTACCAGGACTACCTCTACGCCCACGGGTTCGGGGTCGAGATGGCCGAGGCGCTCGCGGAGCTCGTGCACCGGCGCATCCGCGAGGAGCTCGGCATCGCGGGCGACGACGGGCCGACCGCGAAGGACTGGTTCCGGCAGGGCTACCGCGGCTCGCGCTACTCGTTCGGCTACCCGGCCTGCCCCGACCTCGAGGACCAGGCGATCCTGTTCCGGCTCATCGACCCGCGCGAGATCGACGTCGAGCTCACCGACGAGTTCATGCTCCACCCGGAGCAGTCCACCTCGGCGATCGTGCTGCACCACCCGGAGGCGCGGTACTTCAACGCGCGGTGATCGCCCCGGTCCGGTGCGGCGCCGGCCTCAGACCTGCTCCGCCCCCTCATCCCACGCGGCCCAGCGCAGGCCCTCCTCGACCTCGTCCGGGCCCGGGGGCTCGCCCTCGATCCGCTCCAGCAACGCGGCGTCGTCGCTGAACTCGAACACGCCGACCTGGCCGTCCTCGACGTCGTCGACGTGCACCACCGCCGTGCGCCACCACTGCTCGCCGTCGTGCTCCCACAGGATGCCGACATGCTCGCGGTCGACGTACCCGCGCGTCAGCAGCCCGGTCGGGCGGCGGCGCCACAGGTCGTGGACCGCATCGGGCAGGTCGGACAGGTCGCTGCTGGCGAGCCCGGGCACCTCGGCGTCGGGCTTGATCATGGCCAGCAGGCCGTCGACGTCGCGGGCGTTGAAGGGCTCGGCAAGCGCGTCGATCGCGTCGGCCTCGCGGTCGTCGCGTAGCCCGGCGTCGAGGTCGTCGTCCATCAGATCGGCGTCGGGGTCGTCCACGTGGAAGCCGTAGCCGTCGGCGTCCACACCATCGGCTGGCGGCTCATCGACGACCTCGTGCTCGCGCCGGCTCACCTCGTCGTCGGCACGATCGAGCTGTGCCTCGGCGGCGGCGACCCGGGCATCGATCGGCTCGAAGCCTCTCGCGCTCATGGTGTGCACCCTCTCCCTCGGGTGACACGATGCTGCACGCTCGAAGCCGCGAGGACAAGGGCCCTCGGACGCTTGCCACCGTCGCCACCCGTTGCTCCCTCGCCTCCGTCCGCACGTGCGAGCCAACCGTGGGGAGCAACCGCCGGGCGACGCGGGCCAACGCGACCACGTGACCGTGGGGAGCAACGGGGACCCCGCGACCTCGGCGCGGGGGGGACCGCGCGGCCGCAGCACGGCCACCTCGATGCCCGCATCGAGGTAGCGCCCGGCGGGCCCAGCGACGAAGATGGGGCCGAGGCCACCTCGGCGGTGCACGACCCACCCGCCGAGTGCGGGCGGCGCGCGACGCGCAACGGGAGGACGACCACGATGGAGCACGAGTTCGACCACGTCCTCAAGGACGGCAGCGTGGTCCACGTCCGCCGGATCCGCCCCGATGACCAGCAGCGGCTGCTCGGCATGTGGGGGCGGACCAGCGCGGAGTCGCGGAGGCTGCGCTTCCACGGCCCGTTCAACATGGACGAGTCCAACGTCCACCGCTTCACCGACCTCGATCCCGCGCTGCAGTACGCCGTCGTGGCCACGCGGGGCCGCGGGGAGCGCGAGCGCATCATCGGCGTCGCCCGCTACGAGCGCGACCCCGATCAGCTCGACCACGCGGAGTTCGCCGCGCTGGTGGAGGACGGCGCGCAGGGGCGCGGGATCGGCACCGTCCTGGTCCGTCAGGTCGCGCTCGCCGCGGAGGCCGCCGGGATCCGGAAGCTCTCCGGGGACATCCTGGCCGACAACGTCGCGATGCTGAACCTCGTGCGCGAGCTGGGGCTCGAGTACAAGGCCGGTCACGACGGCGGGGTCGTTCGCTCCGACCTCGCCACGACGGTCACGGAACGCTTCCTCGACACCGTCGCCGCCGAGGAACGCGCGTCTGCCCGGGTCGCGATGGACCGCTTCCTCCGGCCCGAGAAGGTGGCGGTGGTCGGCGCCTCCCGCGACCGGGCCACCATCGGGGGGATGATCCTCGACCACCTGCGCCAGTCCGACTTCACCGGGGTGGTCTACCCGGTCAACCCGAACGCGCCGTACGTCCAGGGCATGGCCGCCTACCCGAGCCTGGCCGACTGCCCGCAGGTGCCGGACCTGGCCGTGGTCTGCATCCCGGCCCGGCTCGTGCCGGACCTGATCGACGAGGCCGCCGAGGTGGGCGTGAAGGCGGCCTGCATCATCTCCGCCGGGTTCGCGGAGATCGGCGGTGAGGGCGTCACCCGGCAGGACGACATCGTCGACCGGGCCAGCCAGGTCGGCATGCGCATCGTCGGCCCGAACTGCATGGGGGTGCTGAACGCCAACGCGGACATGCGCATGAACGCGACCTTCTCCCCGGTCCTCCCGCGGCCGGGGAAGGTCTCGATGTCGTCGCAGTCGGGGGCGCTCGGGCTGGCGGTACTCGAGCACGTCGAGTCGCTCGGGCTCGGGATCTCCACCTTCGTCTCGGTCGGCAACAAGGCGGACATCTCCGGCAACGACCTCCTGCTCTACTGGGAGGAGGACCCGGACACCGACGTGATCCTGATGTACCTGGAGTCCTTCGGCAACCCGCGCCGCTTCTCCCGCATCGCGCGGCGCATCGGGCGCACGAAGCCGATCGTGGCGGTCAAGTCCGGACGCTCCACCGCCGGCCGCCGGGCCGCCTCCTCGCACACCGCCGCGCTGGCCGTCGGCGACGACGCGGTCGAGGCCCTGTTCTCCCAGGCCGGGGTGATCCGGACCAAGACGCTCGAGGAGATGTTCGACTGCGCCGCGCTGCTGTCCGCTCCCGGCACCTGGCCGGCCGGGCGCAACGTCGCCGTGGTCACCAACGCGGGCGGTCCCGGCATCCTCGCGGCCGATGCGCTGGCCGCCAACAACCTCGAGGTGCCGAGGCTGTCGGACCGCACCGTGGAGACGCTGCGCGCGTTCCTCCCCCCGGAGGCCGGGGTGTCCAACCCCGTGGACATGATCGCCTCCGCCGACCCGGAGTCCTACGGCCGGGCGGTGCGCATCCTCGGCAACGCCGACGAGATCGACGTCGTGTTCGTCATCTTCATCCCGACCGCCAGCGCGGACGTGGACGGCTTCGCCCGGGCACTGATCGCCGCCCGCGACGACCTCCCTGACGACACCCCGGTCGTAGCCGTCGTGATGACCACCCACGGCATCCCCCAGCCGCTGCGCGACGCGCGGATCCCGACCTTCTCCTTCCCCGAGGGCGCGGCCCGCGCGATGGGCAGGGTCCGGGTCTGGGCGCGCTGGCGCCGCCAGCCACTGGGCGAGGTGCGGCTCTTCGAGGACGTCGCGCGGGACCGCGCGCGCCGGTTCGTGCGCGAGCAGCTCGCCACCTCGACCGCGGACGACGGGTCCGTGTGGCTCCAGCCCGAGCAGGCCAAGGCCCTGCTCGGCTGCTACGGCATCCCGATCGCGCGCTCCGAGGTGGTGAGCTCCGTGGGCGAGGCGGCGGCGGTCCAGGCGGAGCTCGGCGGGCCGGTCGCGGTCAAGCTGGCCGCACCGATCCACAAGGCCGACGTGGGCGGGGTGGCGCTCGGCCTGACCGACGCCGCCGCCATCGAGCAGGCGATCGACACGATGCGCGAGCAGCTGACCGACCGCGGTCTCTCGGAACACGGCGACCGGTTCCTCGTCCAGGAGATGGTGGACGAGGGGGTCGAGATGGTGGTCGGCGTGACCCACCACCCGTCCTTCGGGCCGCTGGTGCTCACCGGCGCCGGCGGGACGCTGGTGGAGCTGCTCGGCGACGTCAGCCTGCGCATCACGCCGCTGACCACGGTGGACGTGGACGACATGCTCACGCAGCTCAAGATGGCCCCACTGCTGACCGGCTACCGCGGTTCGCCGCCGGCGGACGTGCCCGCGCTCAAGGAGGTGCTGCACCGGGTCGGCGCGATGGTCGAGGACCTCCCCGAGGTGGTGGAGCTCGACCTCAACCCGGTCTTCGTCCGGCCGGCGGGCGGGGGCGTGGTCGCGGTCGACGTGCGCTGCAAGCTCCGCCCGGCGGACTGACGCGGACCCGCGGCCCGCGACGCTCGGCCCCCGGCTCCCGGCCCTCGGCCCGCGGCCCGCGGCCCGCGACGCTCGGCCCCCGGCTCCCGGCCCGAGCCACCCTGCCCCGCCCCGGCCGGGGACCCTCGCCCTCGTACCACGCGGGTGATGGTCCCCAACCTCCTCGCCGGCTGGCAGCTCCAACCCGGTCGGGGACCGTTGCCCTGGTACCACGCGGTCGACGGTCCCCAACTGGCACCGAGGTAGCGCTGCCCAACCCCGCACCGAGGTGGCTCACTCCCACCTGCGTGCGTCCGCCTGCGTCCGGGGGCATCCGGGTCCGGATCCCGGACCTGGATGCACCCAGGTGCGTCCGAGGGAGCGGTAGGACGGGACGCTCTACGCTCGTGCACACGCCGATCGCCGCCCGACCCGCCCAACGGAGCCCGCGTGACCCGCATCGACGACCTGCTGCGTGCTGGCCGGACGGTCTCGTTCGAGTTCTTCCCGCCCAAGACCGACGACGGCGAGGCGACGCTCCGCCGCACCCTGAACGAGCTGGAGCCCCTGGCACCGTCCTTCGTATCGATCACCTACGGCGCGGGCGGCTCGACCCGCGAGCGGACCCACCGGCTGGTGGTCGACCTGCTACGCCGCACCGCCATGCCGCCGATGGCGCACCTGACCGCGGTCTCGCACACCCACGCGGAGCTGCGGGAGATCCTGACCCGCTACCGGGACGAGGGCGTGGCCAACATCCTGGCGCTGCGCGGCGACCCACCGCGCGACGCGGACCCCGCCGAGGTGTTCTTCGAGCTCGAGCACGCGTCGCAGCTCGTGGAACTCGCCCGCGAGGTCGGCGGTGACGCCTTCTCGATCGGCGTCGCCGCGCACCCGGCCGGACACCCCACGGCGCCGGACCTGGCCACCGACCGCCGCCACCTCGCCGCCAAGCTCGCACTCGCGGACCTCGCGGTGACCCAGTTCTTCTTCGACGCCGAGGAGTACGAGCGGTTGGTGGACGACCTCGCGGCGCTCGGCTGCACGAAGCCGGTCCTGCCCGGGATCATGCCGATCACGAACATCCGCCAGATCGAACGGTTCGCGCAGTTGTCGGGCACCGAGGTGCCGATCGCCCTGGCGGACCGGTTCCACGCCCTCGGCGACGACGAGGCGGCGGTCCGGGCGCTCGGCATCGAGGTGGCGACCGAACTGTGCCGAGAGCTGCTGGACGCCGGAGCACCCGGGCTCCACTTCTACACCCTCAACCGGTCCACGGCGACCCGCGAGATCCACCACAACCTCGGGCTGGCTCCCGCTGCGTCACCCTGACGCGGCGGTGGATCTCCTCGCGACATCTGAGGCGCTGGGCTCCGCTCCCCACCTCACCAACCGTGAATCACGCTAGGCGCATGTGCAACCACTCTGTGCTACCAGCGCACGCGCCGCGCCACGCTCGCACGAGACAGGTGCCGGGACGTCACGCCCGTGGCATGCTGGCCGATGACGGAGGTGACCGCCGCCCTCGCAACGGCACGACCCCACCGAGCGGCGGTCCGAGACCGGCACCACCGGGAGCACGTCCATGATGAGCAACTCGATCCGCAGCATCGTGACCAGCAAGGCCGCGATCACCGTCGCAGCCGTGGCGCTGCTCGGTGGAGGTGCCGCCCTGGCGGCACCCGGCGAGGTCCTGCCGTTCGACGACGAGGACGAGGTGTCGACGGATCCGCAGGAGGCCGACGAGGACGCGGACGGGGCCGGGCAGCAGGGGCTAGACGTCGCGGACGAAGCCCGCGGACGCAACCGGGACGTCGCCGTGTTCTGCGAGGACGTTCCTCAGGCCGCGTTCTGCCGAGGTCCCAGCGAGCAGGAGGCCGACGACGTCCCTGAGGACGAGACCACCGAGGACGCGCCCGACGAGCCCGAGGAGCCCGAGGAGCCCGAAGGCAACGCCTGGGCGCTCGGCCGACAGGACGAAGGCCAGCAGGGTCGCGTCGAGGCGTTCTGCGATGCGCGCATCGCTGCGGCCGCGGTGAACGGATCCAACGGCGTTCCGCCATTCTGCACGGCAGGGGACGAGGGCGACCCGATCCCACCGAACGCCCTCGGGCAGCGCATGGCCGAGCCCGCCCGCGGTGGCGAGCTGGGGGAGGATGAGGACGACGGCGCGGGTCCGCCGCCGTGGGCCGGCCGACCTGACCGGACGCAGGATGGCTCCCATGCCGGCAGCGCACCCGCGGCGAGGAACCAGGTGGAGCGTGCCGGCCCGCGCGAGGGAACCCGCGGCGGTCCGCCGGCTGGCGTTCCCGGACGGGGTCGGGGCTGAGCGAGGCGTCGGTCGGTCCCCAGCGGGCACCGACCACCACCACCGGAGGGCGGGGCTGAGGCCCCGCCCTCCGTCGTCGTACCCTGCCGCGCATGGGGTCTGATCGCACATCCGTCGGCTGGCGCCGGCCGCTCGCCGCGCTGGTCGCCCTGAGCGTCGCGGCCGCCGGGTTCCTCGCGGTCCCCGACCTGGACGAGGTCGGGGAGGTCGACGCGATCGTCGTGCTCGGCGGCGGTGGCGGAGAGCGGCTCACCCTCGGCCGCCAGCTCGCCGCCGAGCGCGAGGTGCCCCTGGTGCTCGCGGGCGACAGCGTCGGCGAAGCGGCACTCGGTGGCCTGACCTGCGACACGACCCTGCCGGAGGCACCGGTCGCCGTCCTGTGCGTCACCCCCGAGCCGATGACCACCGCCGGGGAGGCACGGGCCACCTCAGCGCTGGCCACGGAACGCGACTGGGACCGGATCGCGGTCGCGACGACCGCCTTCCACGTCGACCGCTCCCGGACCCTGTTCGCGCAGTGCCTCGGTCGCGACGCGATCGACGTGACCGGCGCCACCGACGATGCCCCCCTCGCCCTGGAGCTGTACCGACGTCCCCGGGAGCTCCTCGGCCGCCTCGCCGCGGTCACGACCCGCCCAGCCTGCTGAAGCGACGCGCCGCATCAGACCGGCAGCACTAGCCTCGACACCGACGACGACCACCGGGAGACCGATGTCCTGGGCGAGCGACTAGGAGCACGTCATGCTCGAACGGATCGCGGACCGGAGCGCACGGATCGTCGTGGTCGGGCAGGGCTACGTCGGCCTGGTCGTCGCGATGCGCGCCTCCGAGGCGGGCTTCGAGGTGGTCGGGCTCGAGGTCGACGAAGGTCGTGCCGCGTCCCTGGCCGACGGCCGGTCCTACATCGAGGACGTCCCCGACGAGGTGCTCCGGGCCGCGCTGGACCGCGGCTACCGGCCCACCTCGGACCCCGCGGACCTGGAGGGCTTCGACGTGGCGGTCATCTCCGTGCCGACGCCCCTGCAGGAGGGGCTCCCGGACCTGACCTTCATCGAGGAGGCCGCGACCACGTTGGCGCCCCATGTCCGCGACGGCACGCTCACGATCCTGGAATCGACCACCTATCCCGGCACCACCGAGGAGCTGGTCGGGCCGATCCTCGAGGCTGGCTCCGGGCTGGTCGCCGGCCGGGACTTCCTGCTCGGCTACTCCCCGGAGCGCATCGATCCGGGCAACCCGACGTTCGGGCTGCACAACACCCCGAAGGTCGTGGCGGGCATCGACGAGGCGTCCGCGGACGCGGTGGAGGCGTTCTTCGGTGCCTTCGTGGAGCACACGGTCCGCGTGTCCGGGTGCGGTGAGGCCGAGCTCGCCAAGATCATCGAGAACACCTTCCGCCACGTGAACATCGCGCTGGTCAACGAACTGGCGATGTTCGCGCACGACCTCGCCATCGACGTCAACGAGGCGATCGACGCCGCCTCCACCAAGCCCTTCGGGTTCATGCCCTTCCGCCCGGGCCCCGGGGTCGGGGGTCACTGCCTGCCGGTGGACCCGTCGTACCTGTCCTGGAAGGTGCGGACCCAGCTCGGTGAGAGCTTCCGCTTCATCGAGCTCGCCAACGACATCAACGACCACATGCCGCACTACGTGGTGCGCCGGGTCACCGCCGCGTTGAACCGGCACCGCAAGGCGGTGAACGGCTCCTCGCTCCTGGTGCTGGGCGCGTCCTACAAGCCCAACGTCGGCGACACCCGGGAGAGCCCGGTCGAGGCGATCGTGGAGCAGCTGCGCGGTCTCGGCGCCGAGGTGGTCGTGGTCGACCCGCACGTCGGCGCGGCGCACTACGCAGGCGCGCCGTTGGTCGCCGAGGCCGGTGCGGCCGAGCTCGAAGGCGCCGACCTGGTGCTGCTACTCACCGACCACGACGCCTTCGACTACGCGGCCATCGGCACCCATGCGCGGTTGCTGCTGGACACCCGGAACCGGATCCGTGACGCGACCGCCGAGCTGGAGCGGCTGTGACGGGCACCCGCCTGGGCGCACACCGCCAGGCGGTCCCGCGCTCAGCCCGCCGTCGCCCCGAGAGCAGCCAGCAGGGTGTCGACCACCAGCGCCTGCTCCGCATCGGTGAGCGATGAGCCCGACGGCAGGCACAGGCCACGCGTGAACCGGTCCGCAGCCACGTCACCGCCGATGGTGGGCGCGGCGGCGAAGACGGGCTGCAGGTGCATCGGCTTCCACACCGGGCGCGACTCGATCCCTGCGTCGGCCAGGACCGCGATCAACCGGTCACGGTCGACGCGAGCGACCGCAGGGTCGACCGTGCAGCAGGTGAGCCACCACGACGGCTCGTTCGCCGGTCCGGCGTCCAGCACCTCGACGCCGGGCAGCGGCGCGAGGGCGGCCCGGTAGACGGCGTTCAGCTGGCGACGGCGGGCCACCTTGGCCTCGAGTCCGGCCAGCTGCGCCCGACCGAGTGCGGCGAGCAGGTTGGACAGCCGGTAGTTGAACCCGACCTCGGTGTGCTCGTAGTGCAGCACCGGCTCGCGCGCCTGGGTGGCCAGCTTGCGCACGTGTGCGGCCACCTCGGCGTCGTCGGTGACCAGGGCACCGCCACCCGAGGTGGTGATGGTCTTGTTGCCGTTGAACGACAGCGCGGCGACGCGGCCGTAGGCGCCAGCAGGACGGCCGTCGTGGCGGGCACCCAGGGACTCGGCCGCGTCGGAGACCACCGGCACGCCGTAGCGCTCGCACAGCGGCAGCAGCGAGCGGTAGTCGGCGCACTGGCCGTAGAGGTCGACCGGGATCACCGCCGCCGGCTGCGCGCGCCCCGCCGCAGCACGCTCGCGCAGGATGGCCTCGACGAGTCCGACGTCCAGGGTCCAGGTCGCCGGGTCGACGTCGACGAACACCGGTGTCGCCCCGGTGTAGACGACCGCGTTGGCCGTGGCGACGAAGGTCAGCGTCGGTACCAGCACCTCGTCACCGGGCCCGATACCGAGGTCGACCAGCGCGAGATGGAGCGCGGCGGTGCCGCTGGACAGCGCGACCGCGTGGGATCGCCCGGTCGCTGCAGCCAGCTCGACCTCGAAGGCATCCAGCTCGGGTCCGGCCGGTGCGACCCAGCCCGAATCGAAGGCCCGCAGCAGCGCCTCCCGCTCCACCGGACCGACGTCCGGTGGGGACAGCAGCACGCGGAACGCCACGGGTCACCTCCGCCGCTTCGTCGAGCCTGGAGCGCGATCCTGCGCAGGGTAGGCGGGCGGTCGGGCAGGTGGCCCCCGCCGAAGCGGGGGCCACCTGGTCCGGGACGGTCAGGCCAGCTCAGATGCCTGCGCTGCGTGCGATGACGGGGTCCAGGTCGGCGAAGTTGTCGAGGTAGGCGGCGCGGTCCTCCTTCAGGCGCGCGACGATCTCCTCGTACTCGTCGAGCCGGTCCTGCCGCTCGTAGAGCTTGCGGGGCTGGAGCAGATCGGGGTCGTCGAAGTCGGGCATCTCCGCGGCGACGAGGTAGCCGAAGTCCGGGTCCTCCTCCCAGGTGATCGTCCCGTCCACGATGCCCTGCTGGACCGCCGCGGAGTGCGGGATCTTGACCTTCCGGGACCGCTCGTCGCCTTCGGGCCCACCGACCCGACCGGTGTTGAGCAGGTACACCTCGAGGTCCATCGTGTCGAGCAGCTCGAGGAACCGGTTGCCCATCGAGGACTCCTCCTCGAACCAGAACGGGTTGGTGCCCGGGACACGCAGGTTCTTGCCCGCCTCGTGCGCGCCACCTGCGGAGGTGCCCTTGGTCTCGCCCAGCATGAAGTAGTAGGCCGCCTGCTCCGGCTTGAGCTTGGCCACCGCCGGGATGATGTTCTCGTTGCGGTTCAGGATGAACAGGTAGTGCGCCTTCGGCAGCCCGACCGGATCGCGATGGCGGATGTTCTCGAGCGGGAAGGTCACCCGACCGTTCTTGGTGTAGGAGTCGTCGAAGAAGTCGACCTTGCCCTCCGCGTCGACCGCGACCGACTCCAGCCACGCGTCCGACCGGGTCGCACCGCCGTGGATGGTCGGCTCATCATCCGGGTCGAGCCCGTAGGACTTCGCGAAACAGCCGTTCTCGGTGGTGTACACCTCACCGCCCGGCATGAGCGCGATGAAGTCGTCCTGCACCGGTAGCGACCCCTTCACGTTCCGGAACGTCGTGGTCGTCTTGCCCGTCCCCGACAGCCCGATGATCAGCGCCAGATGCTCGGCCCCATCCGCCGTCTGATCGGCGGGGAAGGTCTTCGCACCCGAGTGCATCGCGAGCCCACCCAGCTCGAACACCCGCTTGTTCCACATCCTGAGGCCACCCATCTTCGACTCCCCGAAGTAGTCGGAGCCGAACACGCGGGTGGTCCAGGTGTCGTAATCCACCAGGATCAGACACTCCTCATGGTGCTCCGGGATACGAAGCGTCGGCGTGTAGATCACCGTGAAGTCCGGTACCCACGCCGCATCCTTGGGGAAGAACAGCTGCTGCTGCATCGCCGGGATGTTGCTGTGCGCCTTCTCCATGTACAGCCGCGACGCCGTCCGGAACTCCGGGTCCGGCCCGATGTAGCCCTCGATCAGGACCATGTCCTGCTCGGCGATGTGGGCATCCTGCTTCGCCGCGTACTCCGCCGCCTCCGCCCGCGACATGGTCTGCTTGGTGTTCGGCTCGTCCGACACGATGAACGTCGACGGCGTCAGGCGCGCCAGGATCCGCGCCGTGTAGTTGATGTTGTCGAACTCCGTGACCGTGGTGCGGTCCTTCGGCATCAACTCGAGCACCCACTCGCGCATCTGCGCCTGCGTGGGGTTCTCGACGACCGAACGGGCGGAAGGCAACTGGACGCTCATCGCGGGACACTCCTCATCGGGTTGTCGTGCCCGGCTCGCCGCGGCTCCCGGCCAGTCTCGGGCTCGAACCTCACCGTAGTCAGGCGAAGCTGCGAGGACATCGTCGGTGCGCTCAGCGGCCGGGGACATCGAGGTAGCCGGAATGAAGAACCCACGATGAGAGTGCTGCGGACGTCCTGTATGTTCCCCACCTCAGTTGGCCGGTTGCTCTCTATGCACCAACCCGGCAGCACGTGTTACGGTGTCTATCGAGCCGGTCCGGCTCGTGACGATGCTGACCACATGACCGCGGGGGAAATCCGAAGAAGGAACGCTCCATGGCACGCAAGATGAGCGACGAGCACAAGGCCGCCCTCGCCAAAGGTCGCGAGCAGGGACGCAAGGTCCGCGAGTACCTCGCCGCACTCGAGCAGGAGCGTCGTCCGGGCCGCCAGATGGACCGTGGGACGATCGAGAGCAAGCTCCCGGAGATCCAGGCGAAGATCGATGAGGAGCCGGACCCCGCGAAGCGCGTCGAGCTGATCCAGAAGCGGCTCGACCTCGAGCAGCGTCTGGTGGAGCTCGGGGACGCGCCGGATGTGGAAGCGCTCGAGCAGGGGTTCGTGGACGCCGCGAAGGAGTACTCCGAGCGCAAGGGCATCAGCTACCCCGCGTGGCGTGAGGCCGGGGTCCCCGCTGCGGTGCTCAAGCGGGCCGGTGTCCCGCGCACCCGACGGACCGCCTGAGCCCCTCGAAGCAGCTCCCCGTCGGCTCGACCGTGGCGGCGCCTCCGGGGCGTCGCCGCGGCGCCGACCTCACCCGGTCGCGAGCAACGACGCCTTCGGCGCCATGGTGCTGCGAGCCGTCTCGGCACACTCCTGGAACGCCTCGTCGAAGCGCGCCGCCTCGCGGCGGTGCAGCTCCAGGGCCTCCGGGTGGTCGATGATGGCCTGCACGACCTCGAACTGCTGGTAGAGGTCCGACGCGAAGGCCCGCCGGCGCCGCTCCACCGCGGAGCGCACGGTGTTGACGACCTGCTCGACCTGCTGATCCACGTCGCGCAGCATGCTGGCGGCGATCTCCTCCAACCGGGCTTCCACGTGGGCGCGGGCCTGCTCCAGGTTGCGGTGCCCGGCCAGCAGGCTCGCCAGCTTCCAGCCGACCAACGCCCCGCCGAGCAGCCCGAGCGGACCCAGGACGGCACCGGCGGCGGCAACGGCCGCCCCACCACCCGACAGCCCACCGACCACCGCGGAGGTGCGTGAGGTCTGCACGGTGCGGCGCTGGGCCGCCTGCAGCTTCTGCATCTGGTCGGGGGTGACCAGCAGGACGTGGGAGCTGAGCCGGATCGCCGGCAGGTTCGGCGCGAGGTCGGTCATCACCGACTCGAAGCGTTCCTGGAGCTGGTGCTGGAGCCGGTCGACGATCTGGACGAACCCCTCGCTGAACTGCCGGCTGGCCAGCTCGCCGGCCACCTCCAGCTGCCGCCGGAAGCGCGACGCGAACTGCTCGAGCTCCTCCAGCGTCTCGAGCTTGGCGAGATCCTTCTTGGCCCGGTTGAACGGTTGCAGGGCGAGGCCGCGGATCCGGATGTGCAGGGGCGACACCTCGGTCAGCGCCATCGACACCGCCGCGTCGAAGCGGCGCTCGAGGTCGAGGATGTCCCGGTCGAGCTGCTTGCGGAACCCCTGCAGCTTCTCCGGGTCCTCGAGCAGCTGCTGGCGGACCTGCACCTCGGCGCGCGCCAGCTCCGCGATGTGCGCGATGCGTTCGGCGGCGGCGTCCAGGACCTGCTGGCCGGCGTGGTCACCGAGGTAGTTCTCCACGTCGCGCAGCAGCCGGTCGGCGCCGGAGCGCTTCCACAGGTCGATGTCGTCGGTCTGCCGGGCCTGCCAGGCCTCCAGCGCGCAGACCGGGTAGACGCGCACCTCGCCGCCACGCCCGGCACGCACGGTCGCGTCGACGATGCGCATGCCGACGTACTCGAGCACCTGCTGGCGCATCGTCGGGTCGTGGAAGTGCTGCGGGTACATGTTGCAGACCAGGAAGGTCTTCTTCAGGTCGCGCGCCACGACCTCCTCGAGGAACGCGAGCTCGGTCGAGCCGACGGTCGGTGGCGACAGGAACAGCACCACGCCCGCGTCCACGACCTCCAGCTCCTGGAGCGTCCGCTCGGTGTAGACGTCGTCGGCCTCGGCGTCGTCGAGCCCCGGGGTGTCGATCAGGCGCGTGCCGTTGCGCAGGAAGGCGACGGGGACCTGCTGCTCAACGAAGGTGACGCCGAGGTGGTTCATCGCGTTGGACTTCTGCGAGGTGAACTCGTGGACGTCCTCGACGGCGACGTGCTTGCAGGAACCGTCGGCGAAGTGGACCGTGGCCTCGGGCTGCTCGCCGTAGGACACGTACACGGGCACGGCGGTCTCCGGCGTGACGTGCATCGAGGAGACCTCGCGGCCGATCAACCCGTTGAGCAGGGTCGACTTGCCCCGCTTGATCAGCCCGAAGATGCCGACGGTGAACTCGGTGAGCTGGAGCTCGCGACGCACGTGCGCGAGCTCTCCGGCGATCAGCGAGTCGGTCTCCGCGGTGCCCTCGACCTCGAGCGCGCGACGTTCCTGGAAGCGCCCCCAGACGTCCTCGACCTGAGCCAGGGACGACAGCAGGGCATCCCGCTCGACGTCGAAGCTGTCCAGGAACTCGGCCACGTTCCACCCATCCTTTCACGCCGAAGGGTCCCGGCGTCGTCCAGTGCATCGACGCGTGGCCCCGCCGGCTTGAGGGCGACCTCACCCGGCCAGGGAGCAACGTCCGCTGGCATCGAGGTGGAGCTCCCCACGCTCGGCGAGCATCGTCACGGCCGCGGACAGCGAGGCGGCCGCGGCGGGCCAGAGAGCGCGGTCGACGTCGGCGTACAACCGGGCGACCAGCTCGTCGATCGTGGCCGGCCCGCTGCCGAGCGCATGGCGCAGCTGCGCCTCGCGGAACCGGCGGTGGGCGAGGTAGTAGGTCAGGACCGCCGTCGGCTCCTCGGACATCGACGGACCGTGCCCGGGGTGCAGCGCCGCCGGCCCGAGGTCCAGCACCCGACGCAGCGAGGCCAGGTAGGCCTCCAGGTCCCCGTCCGGGTGCGCCACGACGCTGGTCCCCCGACCGAGCACGTGGTCGCCGGTGAGCACCGCGCCGGACCCCAGGCGCAGCGCGACGTGGTCGCTCGTGTGCCCGGGGGTGTCGAGCACGGCCACCTCGACACCCGCGACGGCGATCCGCTCGCCGTCGTCCAGGGCCCGGTCGGCGCCGGTGAGCACCGGGACCCGTGCCAGGACCGGGCAGTCGTGGTGTGCGGCCCACGCCGCCGCCGCTTCGGCGTGATCGATGTGGTGGTGGGTCAGCACGATGGCCCGGACCTCGGCGTCCAGGTCGGCGAGCACCGCACGGACCCGGTCGTGGTGGCCTGGGGTGGCCGGCCCGGGGTCGACGATCAGCGCCTCGCCGGTGCCCGCCACGCCCAGGACGTAGGTGTTCGTGCCGTCGAGCGTCATCGGCGACGGGTTCGGCGCGAGCACCCGGGTCACGCCGGGCTCGACCACCTCGACGTCGGCCATCGCCCCGAAGGCCGGCAGCGCCCAGGACGCGCGCGGGTCCGGTGGCGGGCTCGGCGCGGTCATCCCGACGCGGAGATGCGGCCGCGCCAGGCGGCCAGCCAGTCGGCGGCGTCGCGGTAGGCGGCGTCGTCGGCCTGGATGCGCTCGGCCTCGTCGGTGCGGCGCGCACCGGAGCGGCGGTAGGAGCCCAGCAGCTTGATGTCGCGGTGGGTGCGCTTGACGGCGGCGAGCGCGTCGCCGACCCGCTCGTCGGCGAGGTGGCCCTCGACGTCGAGGAAGAAGCAGTACTCGCCGAGCTCGTCCTTGGTGGGCCGGGACTCGATCTTGGTCAGGTTCAGGTCGCGCTCGGCGAAGATCTCCAGCAGCTGCAGCAGCGCGCCCGGCTTGTTGGTGTCGATGAAGACGACCATCGAGGTCTTGTCCCAGCCGGTGGGGGCGGGCACCGCGGTGCCGACCAGCACGAACCGGGTCAGGTTGCGGGGGCTGTCGGCGATGTCGCGGGCCAGGATCTGCAGGCCGTAGCGCTCGGCGGCGAGCGGGTTCGCGATGGCCAGCTGCCCCGGGCCCCGCTCGGCGACCAGCTCGGCAGCCCGGGCAGTGGAGGCCACCGGGACCTGCTCGACCCCGGGGAAGGTGGTCGACAGCCAGCGACGGGTGGCCGCGAGCGCGACCGGGTGGGAGGTCACCTGCTCCACCGCATCGAGGCTCGTGCCGGCGACCGCGGCGGCGACGAGGGTGACCGGCAGCTCCAGCTCCCCGTGGATCAGCAGCGGGGTCTCGAAGGCCAGCGCGTCGAGCGTCGCGGTGACCGAACCCTCGAGCGTGTTCTCGATCGGGACGACCCCGCGACCGGCGCGCCCCTCCTCCACCGCGCGCAGCACCTCACCGATGTCCCCGCACGCCAGCAGGGTCGCATCGTCGGTCGCGCCGGTGATCAGCCGCGCGGCGGTCTCCGTGAACGTGCCCGCCGGGCCCAGGAAGGCGACCAGGTCGCGGGTATCGAGGTGGTCGGTGGTCCGGTCGGCGGCGTCGGTCACGAGGCCCTCCGGCGTCGGCGGCCACCGGGGTTCGGTGCGGTGGCGGGCCGGCCGGCCATGGCGGCGTCGATGGCCTCGGCCTCCTCCAAGCTGAGGTTCTGGTCGCTCCTGCCCCCGACGACGCTCTTCGCGTAGGAGCGGGTCTCCGAGCGGCCGTTGATGGCGGAGATCACCGTGCCGTTGCCGCGCTCATCCAGCAGCGCGGCCGAGAACGACAGCGCCCCGCCCATGTCCTCGAAGGCGTCGTAACGCACCACGGCGACCTTGGACACGCTGCCGCGCAGCAGTTCCCGGAGTTCCTCGGCGCGGACATCGAGGTGGCGGACGTCCCGATCGATGGCGGCCAGCAGCTCCCGCTGCTCCGCGACGACCTCGAGCAGGTCCCGCTCCGCCCCGGCGAAGGCGCGCCTCTGGGCTCGTCGAAGGACCCGGATGCGCAGGGCCAGGATGACCGCGACGATGGCGAGGACGCCTGCGAGCGAGGTCGCGATGACGGCCAGCAGGGCAACGAGTTGGGCGTCGAGTTCCACCGTGGTTCCTTCGAGCGGCCGGATACCCCGGCGGTCGTCCATCCTACCGAGCCGGGCCCCCGATCCGGCGGCGCAGGAGCGGCGTCTCGAGCGCCAAGGGGCGTGTTCCAGCCACGATCCCGACATCCTTACTGAGCGCTGTGCGCACGTATGGTTGCGGGGGATCGGCCCGTGGCGCTTGTGACGCGCATCACGAGCGACGCGGAACGGCCGAGGGAGCCCGTTCCTGCACGGATCAGCCGCTTCGGCGGCCTTCAGGCTTCGGTTTGGAGCCCTCCGTCACACGATCCGGACCGACCGACACCTGCGAACACCGACCGTCCCCGCCACCCCTACTGTTCGCGGAGGAACCAACCATGAAGAAGAAGCTGTACGCGGCCATCGCGGCCGCCGCGCTCGCGGTCATCCCCGCGACCGCCGCCCTGGCCGACGGCCACCTGGGCTCGCTGTCAGTCATCACCGAGACCGTGTCGACTGGCACCGAGGGTGTCGAGGTCGTTGCGGTCCACGGCGTTCCCCCGGAGACCTTCGCTTCGCTCGGCGTCGACTCCACCGCCGTTGACATCTACGTGAACGGCGACCTGCTCCTTGACGGCGTCGAGTTCGGCGACTCGGCTGTGACGTCGGATCTGCCGAACGCTGACTACACGGTGGACATCCGCGTCGCGGGTGCTGAGGCGGACAGCGACCCTCTGCTCACGCTCGGGCCCGCACCGCTCGCCGACGGCAGCTTCTCCGTCGTTGCACATCTCGACACTGATGGCGCTCCGGTCCTGAACGCCTACGGGAACACCACGGATGAGGGCGCTGGCATCCAGCCCTTCCACACCGCCAACTTCGGTGCGGTCGACATCCTGGCTGGTGGCGCTGCCGCGCTCGAGGGCGTCGAGAACGGCGATACTGCGTTCATCGCTACCGGTGCGGTTACCGTTGAAGGTGTCGGTATCGCTGTCGCCGGTGAGTCCGAGGCCGCCCTCTCGCTGGGCGACGTCGCCGTCCCCGAGGACACCGTTGTTCTCGCCTACGCGGTCGGCCAGCTGCCAGTCGCCGACGACGACGCCGCTGACGTCGAGGCTGACGACGAGGCTGACGAGGAGATGGAGCAGCCGACCGAGGTTGACTCCGGCACCGGTGGCCTGCTCGACGCTGGCCTTCCGATGTGGGTCGCCGCCCTGATGGTGCTCGGCGCCCTGGGCATCGCCGCTCCGGCCGTCGCCGCGAGCCGTCGCAGCTGACACCACCACGCATCACGCAGAGGGGGCCTTCGGGCTCCCTCTGCTCGTTCCGCGTCAGAACGCACCACGTATCCACCTCAACCACCGAACCCCCGACAGCACCGGCGCCGAACGACGGCTGACAGGCTGAACGACGCACCGCCAAGCCCGAAGCTCGACGCATCCGCACGCCCCGAGGAGCCCCCGATGGAACGGCTGTCCTTCGCGTCCGCCGCGATCGGCGCGGTCCTGCTGCTGGGTGCGCCGCTCGGGTGGCAGCTCTCCCAGCCGGAGAGCAGCGTCGGCGAGGTCCCGACCTCCTCGTCGGTCTCCGAGGAGGCACTCGAGACGCAGGCGACCGAGCCCGACCCGGCTCCCCAGGTGGCCACCGACGACCTCGAGAGGTCCGACGAGGCCACCTCGACGTCCGAGGCACCCCAGCCGCCACCTCCGCCGGCCCCACCGAGCGCACTGCGCCTCCCGTCGCTCGGCGTGGATGCTCCCGTCGTCGACGTCGGGCTCGAGGACGACGGCGGGATGGAGATCCCCGAGGACATCTCGACCGTCGGCTGGTACGAGCTTGGCGTCACACCCGGATCAGCCAGCGGGACCGCGGTCATCTCCGGGCACGTCGACTCGCACATCCAGGGTCGCGGCGCGTTCTGGGACCTTCGCCGGATGGACGTCGACGACATCGTCGAGGTGGAGCATGCAGACGGGACCACCAGCGAGTGGCGTGTCGTCGCCCGCCGCACCTACCCGAAGGAGGAGCTGCCGATCGCGGACATCTTCACCCGCTTCGGGGAGCCGCGTCTCGTCCTGATCACCTGCGACGGCGACTTCGACCGGTCACAGCGCCGCTACGCCGACAACGTCGTCGTCTACACCGTGCCGGTGGATGCCTGACCGCAGCGCGCTCCCCCGGCTACGCTCCCGCTCGCTCCCAGGGAGGACGGTCGTTGCCGCGGATCGCGTGGATCTCAGCCCTCGCGGGCCTGGTCCTGCTGCTCGCCGCGCCCGTCGCCTGGAGCCTCTCCCAGCCGGGTGCCGGCAACCTCGAGGTGATCGCGGCACCGTTGCCCGAGCCGGAACCGCTGCCGGAGCCGGAACCAGAACCCGCGCCGGAACCGGAACCCGCGCCCGAACCCCAGCTCGAGCCTGAGCCAGAACCGGAGCCGGAGCCCGAACCCGTTGCCGACCCGGTGGGCATCAGCCTCCCCCGCCTGGGCGTCAACGCGCCGCTGGATGCGGTCGGGCTGGAGCCGGACGGCTCCATGGAGATCCCCCACGACATCCAGCGGATCGGCTGGTACTCGCTCGGCGTCGCCCCCGGCGCGCCGACCGGGACCGCCGTGCTCAGCGGCCACGTCGACAGCCGCGAGCAGGGCCGCGGCGCTCTGTGGGCGCTGCGGACCATGGAGCCCGGCGACGAGGTCACGGTCGCGCACGCGGACGGCACCAGCTCGGTCTGGCGTGTGGACCTGACGACCTCCTACCTCAAGGAACAGCTGCCGATCGGCGACATCTTCACCCGGTTCGGGGATCCGCAGCTCGTGCTGATCACCTGCGGCGGCGACTTCGACCGCAGCCGACGGCGCTACTCCCACAACATCGTCGTGTACGCCTCGCCCGTCGAGGTGGACGAGGAGCAGGTCGCCTCGAGCTGAGGCCGCCCGCCGCCGCGCGACACGGGGACCGAGCGGCACGGAACGGCCCGGTCAACCGACGGGGGCCTGCGTCCACGTGCCGTCGACCAGCCGCCACCTCGACGTCGGGTTGGCGTCTCGGAGTGGTTCCGGTAGCAGCGCCTGCGGGGCGTTCTGGTAGGCGACCGGCCGGACGAAGCGTGCGATCGCGGCGGTCCCCACCGAGGTATCGCGCGCCGAGGTGGAGGCCGGGTAGGGACCGCCGTGGTGCATCGCGTGGGTGACGGCCACCCCGGTCGGCACCTGGTTCCACACCACCCGGCCGGCCCGGTGGGTGAGCGCGTCCACCAGGTCCGCGAGGTCGGCCACCTCGGCATCGGTGGCGTGGATGGAGGCCGTCAACGACCCGTCGAGGGTGGGCACCAGCGCGGTCATCGCCTCGAGCGACGGCACGCGCACGACGATCGCGGCCGGCCCGAAGCACTCCTCGTGCAGGCTCGGCGTCGCGGCGAAGGTGGCGGCATCGGTGACCAGGATCGTCGGGGCTGCCCACGCGCCAGCCGTGGCCAGCGTGGCGGGGTCGCTCACCGTGCCGCCGGCCGCCACCTCGACGCCAGCCAGCCCGGTGACCTCCGCCAGCCGCCCGGCGAGCCCGTCGGCGATGCCGAGGTTGAGCAGCGGGCCTGGCTCGACCGCACCGGCGGCGTCCGCCACGGCCCGTTCGAACCGTCGACCGGCGTCGGAGTCCGGCACGAACACGAGCCCCGGCTTGGTACAGAACTGGCCCGTCCCGAGGGTGATGGAGCCGACCAGTTCGGTCGCCAGGGCCTCGCCCCGCTCGGCGATAGCGGCCTCGGTCACGACCTGCGGGTTGAGGCTGCCCATCTCCGCGTAGACCGGGATCGGGACCTCCCGCTGGGCAGCGAGGTCGTACAGCGCCCGACCGACGGCCTCGGAGCCGGTGAAGCCGACCGCGGCCAGCCCCGGCGCGGCGACCAGCGCCCGGGACACGGCCGGGTCGCGACCGTGCAGCAGGGCGAAGGTGCCGGCCGGCAGCCCGACCGCAGCGACCGCCTCGACGATGACCTGACCCGCCAGCTGCGAGGTGGCCGGATGGGACGGGTGCGCCTTGGCGAGCACGGGGCACCCGGCCGCAAGCGCGGACGCGGTGTCCCCGCCCGGCACGGAGAAGGCCAGCGGGAAGTTGCTGGCCCCGAACACCGCCACCGGCCCGAGCGGGACCTGCATGCGGCGCAGGTCGGGGCGCGGCGGGGTGCGGTCCCCGTCGGCGGGGTCGATGCGCAGGTCCAGGTGCGAGCCGGTGCGGGCCACCTCGGCGAAGGCGCGTAGCTGCCCGCAGGTCCGGCCGCGCTCGCCGGTGATGCGCACCGCCCCGAGCCCGGTCTCCCGGACCGCGGTGTCGACGAGCGTGTCCCCCAGCGCCTCGAGCCCGTCCGCGATCGCCTCGAGCAACCGCGCCAACGCCGTCCCATCGGTGCGCCGCAGCGTCGGGAACGCGGCGCGCGCGGCGGCGATCGCCACGGCCACCTCGGTGTCGGTGGCGTCGGGGAAAGCGGGCCCGAACGCCGCACCGGTCCGTGGGTCCACCGAGCGCGTGGTGGTCGTCCCGTCGGCGCGGTGCTGGCCGTCGATGAGGTTGGCGGCGAGAAGCGGCATCAGGTGGG
>JBLRWQ010000052.1:0-20668 GCA_047921175.1 Nitriliruptoraceae bacterium
GTCGCCGATCCGGCCGCCGCACCGGGGGCCGGGGGACACCTCGGCCTCTACGGTGCGGCGACCGCGCCCCCCACGTCGCTGACCCAGGCGGCACTGGACGCGCTCACGTTCCCGCCGCCGCCGGATGGACGCCGGGGCGTGACCCGGACCTACGACCTGTCGGTCACGCAGGTCCCGCTGGAGGTCGGCGACGGCGTGGTCGTGGAGGCCTGGGCCTACGACGGCCGCGTCCCGGGGCCGATCCTCCGCGCCACCGAGGGCGACCGGCTCCGGATCCGGATGGCCAACCACACCGCGCACGCGCACAACGTGCATCTGCACGGCCGGCACGACCCGGCGATGGACGGCTGGGAGCCGATCGCGCCCGGCAACGGGTTCACCTACGAGGTGGTGGCGGAGCCCTTCGGGGTGCACCCCTACCACTGCCACACCGTGCCGATCGCCGAGCACCTCGGTCGGGGCCTGTACGGCGCGATGATCGTCGACCCGCCCGAGGGCCGTCCGCCGGCGCACGAGGTCGTGCTGGTGCTCGGTGGTTGGGACCTCGACGGCGACGGCCGCAACGAGCTGGTGACCTTCAACGGCATCGCCGGGGCCTACCACCGCTTCCCGATCCGGGTGCCGGTGGGGGAGCCCGTCCGCGTCTACCTCGTCAACCTGCTCGAGCACGACCCGGTGGCCTCGTTCCACCTGCACGCCCAGACCTTCGACGTGTTCCGCTCGGGTACCTCGCGGGAACCGGACGAGCACACCGACATCGTGGCGCTGACGCAGGGGGAGCGGGCGATCCTCGAGTTCACCCTGCCCCAGCGCGGCCGCTACCTGTTCCACCCGCACCAGTCGAGCCTGGCCGATCGCGGTGCGATGGGCTGGTTCGCGGCCGTCTGAGCCCGGTCAGCGGCCGCCGAACAGGCGCGACAGCAGGCCGCCGCCGACGGTGCGCTCGGCATCGGAGCAGGTGCACTGCTGGTCACGGGGGACCCGGGCCATGACCTGTGGGACGTGGTTGCCGCACCCGGACCAGGTGGTCTTGTTGCAGGTGCGGCAGGTGGCAGGGCTACACATCGGGGAAGGCTCCTCGTGGCGGTGACGGTCAGGGAGGTGGTCAGTGCTCGGTCGCCGGCTCGTCCTGCTCGAGGCGTTCCCCGGGGCCGCGGCGTTCCCACCACACCAGGCCGACGACGCCGATGAGCACGACCAGCAGCGCGATCCAGTTGTTGCGGGACAGGCCGGCGAAGCGCCAGTCCGTGTCGATGCGCAGCGCCTCGATCCAGCCCCGGCCGACGCCGTAGCCGATCAGGTAGACGAACAGCAGCGAGCCGCGTCGCTTGAGGACCCGGGCCCGGTCGAGCAGCAGGATGACCACGACCAGGGCGGCGTTCCACAACGACTCGTACAGGAACGTGGGATGGAAGGTGGTCCCGGCCGGGTGGCCGGCACGCTCGGCGATGCGGTCCTCGACCCTGAGCGCCCAGGGCAGCTCGGTGGGCCTGCCGAACAGCTCCTGGTTGAAGTAGTTGCCCCACCGGCCGATGGCCTGGGCCAGCGGCAGCCCCGGGGCGATGGCATCCATCATGGCCGGCGTGTCGGCCTGCTTGACGCGCAGGTAGAGGAGGATGGCGAGCGTGCCGCCGACCAGCCCCCCGAAGAAGGCCAGACCGCCCTGCCAGATCGCCAGGATGTCGCCGGGACGCTCGATGTAGGCGGCGCCGTGCGGGCCGGCGTTCAGGAAGCGGGGGATGATGTAGCCGATGCGGGCGCCGAGGAAGCCCCCGACCAGGGCGAGCAGCCCGGCCTTCTCTGCCACCTCGGGGTCACCGCCGAACCGCTCGTACCGCTTGACGGTCAGCTGCAGTCCCAGGAAGGCGCCGATCGCGATGACCAGGCCGTAGAAGCGCACGTCGAGGGGCCCGAGGTCGAACCCGCTCGCGGGCGGGATCGGGAGCTGGGCGAGCGGCAGGGACAGGGAGGACACGCGGCGGGCCTTCATCGGGGTCGTGGGGCGCCGGACCGTAGCGCCGGCTGCAACGCGGCGACCGCCGCCGGGCTTCCCGGGGAGGTCGCTGAGCGCACGCTGCGGGCACGGGCCGCCTGTGCGACCGTGCAGGTCGGGCCTCGTAGCCTGCAGGTGAGGCGCCGGCTGCGGGCCGGCTCGACGGAGGGTGGGACGTGCAGGTCAAGGTGCGGCTACAGGGCTGGTGGGACGACCTGCGCGACTCGCTCTGGCTGATCCCGACGGTGACGGTGTTGCTGGCGGCCAGCCTGGCGTCGCTGCTGGCGATGCTGGAGCCGCTGCCTGGGGCGATCCCCGAGGGCCTGGTGTTCACCGGGACCCCGGACGGGGCGCGGGCGATCCTGTCGTCGCTGGCCGGGGCGATCATCACCGTGGTGGGGCTCGTGTTCTCGCTCACCGTCGTGGCCCTGCAGATGGCCGCGTCCCAGTTCACCCCGCGGCTGCTCAGGACCTTCCTCCGGGACCGCCGCGTCCAGGTGGTGCTCAGCGGCATGATCGGCTCGGCGGTCTACTCGGTCGGCGTCCTGCGGCTGGTCCGGACCTCCGGGGAGGGGGTCGACCCGTTCGTCCCACGCCTGGCCGTCACCGTCGCCCTGCTGTTCGCCTTCGTGGCGGTCGGGCTGCTGCTGTTCTTCCTGCACCACGTCACCCAGCACCTGCGCGTCGACGTGGTGATGAACGAGATCGTGACCTTCTCCGTCCGCCAGCTCGACAAGGTCCCGAGCTCCCGCGAGATGCTCCCCGACCAGCTCGCCCCGGATCCTCCGGGCCACGCCGTCCCGGTCTGGGCGCGGCGCGACGGCTACCTGCAGCTCGTCGACATCGGCGGGCTGGCCGCCGAGGCCCGCTCGGCCGGGATCCGCGTCCGGCTGCGCCCCACCCTCGGGGACTGGGTCACGGCGGGGACCACGCTCGCCTGGGCCTGGGGCGAGGAGGACGGCAACGGCCCCGGCGACCGGGAGGAGGTCACGGCCCTGGTACATCGCCACCTCCACCTCGGCGTCGACCGCACCGAGTCCACCGACCTCGCGTTCGGGCTGCGGCAGCTGCAGGACGTGGCCACCCGCGCCCTGTCGCCGGGGCTCAACGACCCGACCACGGCCGTGCTGGCGGTGACCCAGATGTCGGCGGTGCTGTGCCGCTACTCAGCCCACCCCCTCGGTGACGACGTGGTCGAGGACGACGACGGCACCGTCCGGGCCGCGGCGCCGCGACCCGGGTTCGGTGCCCTGCTCGAGCTCGCCGTCGGCGCGACCCGCCGCTACGGCCGCCACGACCCCGAGGTGCTGGTCGCGCTCGTGACCATGCTGCTCGACCTCGCCGAGCACGTCGCCGACAGCGCCCCCCGGGTGGCCGAGACCGAGGCCCAGCTCGACCGCATCCTGGACAGCGCGGAGCTCGCCGACCAGGTCGACCAGGACCGCCTCAACCGGGTGGCGGGCCTGGCGCGCGAGACCCTGCGTCGCGGCAGCCGGGTCGCGACCGTGACCGAGGCCAGCTGAGCCTCACCGCCCGTGCAGCAGCGTGATCTGTGCCGGGGCGAGCCGGTCGGGGAGCGGGGCTCGACCGATCCCGGGACCGGTCGGTACCTCGAGGTGGCCGTCCACCAGGTCGAACGGCTCGGTCAGGTCCTCCTGCCAGTACCGCTTGGAGGCGGACAGGTCCGCGGGCAGGTCGAAGCCGTCCAGGGCCGCCAGCGCCAGGTTCGCCGCCCGTCCGATGCCGGACTCGAGCATCCCGCCGCACCACACCGGGATCCCGGCGGCCCGGCAGACGTCCCGGATCGCCACCGCCTCGGCCAGACCACCGACGCGGCCGAGCTTGACGTTGACGATGCGGCAGGCCCCGAGCGCGATCGCGTCCGCGGCGTCGGCGGCGTCGTGGATCGACTCGTCCAGGCAGACCGGGGTGCGCCAGCGCGCGGCGTGCCGGGCGTGGGCCCGGAGCCGGGCCGGGGCGAAGGGCTGCTCGAGCAGCACCAGCCCGAGCTCATCGAGGGCGTCCAGCGCGGCCACGTGCCCGGGGTCGTCCGGGTCGTAGCCGGCGTTGGCGTCCACCTGCAGCGCGACGTCGTCACCGAGCTCGGCCCGCAGCCGCGTCAGCGGCCCGACGTCGAAGCCCGGGCGGACCTTGCACTTGATCCGCAGGTAGCCCGCATCGAGGTAACCGGTCACCTCCTCGACGAGCGCGTCGGCCGCACGGTCAACGGGGCCGTCCGGGATGCCGACGCTCACGCCTGCCGGGACACGGTCACGGACCGCACCGAGGTGGTCGGCCAGCCGCTGCCCGGCGGCGCGCAGCTGGGCGTCGACCACCGCGACCTCCAGCGCGGCCCGGGCCATGGCGTGGCCGCGCACGTGCGCCAGGCGGTGGCGCAGCAGCGGGCCGTCCAGCGCACGACCCGGCCCGAGCGCGGCCGGGACGAGGTGCTCGGCCAGCACCAGCGCGGCGCCGGCGGTGAACTCCTCGTTGTAGACGGGCGCGGCGGTGGTCGTGCACTCCCCCCAGCCGACCACCGGACCGCCGCCGCCGTCCGCGGTCACCCGGACCAGCAGCACCTCCCGCTCGGACTGGCGGCCGAACGCGGTCGTGAACGGGCGGAGCAGGGCGAGCCGCGTGCGGACCAGCGCCACCTCGGTGACCGTGACCCGCGGCAGGGGGGCGGCGCGGCCCGCCGGCTCGCGGCTCACGGTCGATCCGGCCGGCGCCCGGCACCGGCCGCCAGCTCGTGGACGCCGTCGCGGGCCGCGAGCACGTACCAGCCGTCACGGCTGACCCCGCTGATGCGGGCGCCGCCCTCGAGCGCCCGACCGAGGGCGGCACGGATCGCATGGGTCCAGGCCAGCGCCACCTCGGCACGCTCGGCGCGCAGCTGCTCGATGTCCGGTGGGACCTGGAGCAGTCGCCGGGGTGCGTCGGTGTCGCGCCGGACCGGGCTGCCGTCGTCACCGACCGTCAGGGCGATCTGCGCCCCGCCGGCCTGCAGGGCCGCGACGTCCGGGGTCGCTGCCCGGCCGCTCGCCGCCGCCCGCACGCGTGGCGCGCCCAGCTCCCACACCGCGGTGACCCGGTCGGTCGGCAGCGCGTGGTTGCGGGCGTCCGTCATCGGTCCGTACAGGTCGACGTGGTAGGCCGCCACCGATGCCCCCAGCAGCGCCAGGTTCAGCACCGCGTTGCGCCGGATCAACGGGTCGAAGGTCCAGCGCACCGTCGCGATGTCGCGCTCCAGCGCCCAGGCCCGCTGGTACCACTTCATCGCGCGGCCGATCCCGCGGCCTTCCCACCCGGCGCGCACCCCCGTGACGTGCGAGTGCAGGGTGACCTGCCCGGTCGCGGGGTCGCGGCCGAGCCAGGCCGCGGTGGCGGCGAGGACCTCGCCGTCGTCGGCCGCCCGCGGCGACGCCCCCGTCGGCCGGGCCAGGCTGACCTGGCAGCCGCTGTGCGCGAGCGCTGTCAGCGCCTCCGGGGTCAGCACCTGTCCCGTCGTGCGGTCACGCCCCCACACGGCGTCGAGCAGGGCCGCGACCGCCCGTGCGTCGGTCGGGCCGTGGACGTCCACCACCTCGATGCCCGCGTGTCGTGCCGCGGCCAGCGCGGTGCGCCGGGCTTCCTCGAGCGGGTGGTCCTCCGCGGGCCTCGGGGCTGCGGTCACGGGTCCTCCGGGTGACGGTCGGGGGGTCGGGTTCGGGCCACCTGCGCAGCGGGACGAGGACGCCTCGCCCGCACGTCGCGGACCGCCCAGCGCGCGACCACGTTTGCGTGCGGGTGCTGTCGGCCGCCATACTGCCGGACGATGCGCGACGTCTCCAGCCCCGTTCTCGATCCGGCCGATGCCGGTCGCGGGATGCTGCACGCGCTCCAGGGCCTCATCGCGGGCCTCCTGCTGCTCGTCCTCCTTTGAGGCCGCGGCGCCGTCCTGCCCCCATGACGACGGTGACGCGGCGCCCGAGGAGGACCGGGGATCCGTACCACCGCTGCAGCGACCGGCCACGGGCCGGACCGAGGAGGACCCGAACGATGCGTACCGTCGCCGAGCCGGCCCGACCGGGAGGACAGCCATGACCGTGATCCGGGTCAACGTGCCACCGGACCACACCCCCGAGGAGGAGGCGCGGCTGGTCGCCGACATCGCCGCCGCCTACACCGAGTCCACCGGCTCGGGCGAGGTCACCGTCGAGGTGCAGCGCCCCGAGGAGGTCGACTACCGCTCGGTCGCGCCCGGGGCGACCAGCCGCTGGTCGAGCTGACCGCCACCTCGGTGCCCGCCCTGCCAGGTGGGCTCCACCTGCCCGCGCGGCGCCGTCGGAGCCGCCGACCGCGCCCCACCTTCCGCCGGGGCACACGCCGCGAGCCCCCGCCACGTCAGGAACCGCACCATGCCGAAGACGATCGTCGAGAAGATCTGGGAGCGCAACCTCGTCCGCCAGGCTGAGGGGCTGCCCGACCTGCTGTACGTCGACCTCCACCTCGTCCACGAGGTCACCTCGCCCCAGGCCTTCGACGGGCTGCGGCAGGCCGGCCGACCGGTGCGTCGTCCCGACCGGACGCTGGCGACCATGGACCACAACGTCCCGACCGACCCGCGCCAGACCTCCGGACAGCTGCCGATCGCGGACGAGCTGTCCGCGGCGCAGATCGAGGCGCTCAGGCGCAACTGCGCCGACTTCGGCATCAAGCTGTTCGAGATGGGGAGCCGCAACCAGGGCATCGTCCACATCATCGGCCCGGAGCTCGGCCTGACCCAGCCCGGCGCGGTGATCGTGTGCGGCGACTCCCACACCGCCACCCACGGGGCGTTCGGGGCGCTGGCGTTCGGGATCGGGACGTCCGAGGTCGAGCACGTGCTGGCCACCCAGACCCTCCCGCAGCGCTTCCCGAAGACGCTGGCGATCGAGATCGACGGGCCGCTGCCGACGGGCACGGTCGCCAAGGACCTGATCCTGCACATCCTGAACGTCATCGGTGTCGACGGCGGGACCGGCCACGTCATCGAGTACCGCGGCGAGGCCATCCGGGACCTGTCGATGGAGGGCCGGATGACCATCTGCAACATGTCGATCGAGGGCGGTGCCCGGGCCGGGCTGATCTCGCCCGACGAGACCACCTTCGCGTACCTCAAGGACAAGGTGCTCGCGCCCAAGGGGGCCGACTGGGACGACGCGCTGGAGGTCTGGCGCTCGCTGGCGACCGACGAGGGCGCGAGCTTCGACCGCACCGTGCGCATCGACGCCTCCGAGGTGGCGCCGACCGTGACCTGGGGGACCACGCCCGCCCAGAGCATCCGGATCGGGGAGCGCATCCCGACGCTGGCGGATGCGCCCGACGAGGGCACCGCGAGGCAGTGGCAGCGCGCGTTCGACTACATGGGGATCTCCGGTGGCGAGGCGCTCGGCGACCTCCACCTCGACAAGGTCTTCATCGGCTCCTGCACCAACGGCCGCATCGAGGACCTGCGCGCGGTCGCCGACGTGGTCAAGGGCCGCAAGGTGGCCGACGGCATCGAGGTGATGGTCGTGCCCGGCTCCGGGCTCGTGAAGGCCGCCGCCGAGGCCGAGGGCATCGCCGACATCCTGATCGAGGCCGGCATGGACTGGCGCGACCCGGGCTGCTCGATGTGCCTGGGGATGAACCCCGACCAGCTCTCGCCCGGTGAGCGGGCCGTGTCCACCTCCAACCGGAACTTCGAGGGCCGGCAGGGCTTCAAGGGCCGCACCCACCTGGTGTCGCCGGCCATGGCCGCTGCCGCCGCGGTCGAGGGCCGCATCGTCGACGTCCGCGAGTTCGTCGGCTCCTAGCCGCCCGCCCGCGCCCACCCGGGCCCGCCCGCGCCCACCCGCGCCCACCCGCGCCCGCATGCGCCCGCGAACCAGCACCCCACAGGAGCCGACCATGGAGCCCGTCCGCGTCGTCACCAGCCACGCCTGCCCCATCGACGCCAACGACGTCGACACCGACCAGATCGTGCCCAAGCAGTACCTCAAGCGCGTCGAGCGCACCGGGTTCGGGCCGTTCGCCTTCGCCGAGTGGCGCTACGAGCAGGACGGGACACCGAAGCCCGAGTTCCCGATGAACAAGCCGGAGCACGCCGGCGCAGGCGTGCTGGTCGCCGGCCGGAACTTCGGTTGCGGCTCCTCCCGTGAGCACGCGCCGTGGGCGCTGGAGGACGCCGGGTTCAAGGCCATCGTCGCCCCGAGCTTCGCCGACATCTTCCGCACCAACTGCGGCAAGGTCGGCATCGTGTGCGTGCCGGTGAGCGAGGCGGTCTCCGAGCGCCTGTTCGCGCTCATCGAGGCCGACCCCGCCGTGGAGGTCACCGTCGACCTCGAGACACAGATGCTCCAGGTACCGGGGGTCGGCGACCTCGAGGGGGTCGACACCACCTTCGATATCGACCCGCACACCAAGCACTGCCTGCTCAACGGCCTGGACGACGTCGCGCTCACGCTCGAGCACGAGGTGGACATCACCGCCTACGAGGCCACGCGCCCGGCCTGGAAGCCGACCGTGCCCAGCCCCGCGCCGGCCGCCTGACCCGGGCGACTGGCCGTTCGCGTTCCCGGCGTCGTCCCTGCCAACGCGCTCAGCGCGGATCGGGGACGGATGGCTGCGTGGTACGCGGGTGTTGCTCCCCAACCGGAGCCAGCCGCGGCCGCTCAGCGTGGGTGGGGGACCGGCATCCAGGTGACCTTGACCCGCAGCGGTCAGAGCGGGACGGCCAGGTCCTCCACGAACTCGCCGCCGATGGCGGTCAGCGCCGCCGGGGCGACGGCCAGCTTGAGCCGTCGGCTCCCGCCGCCGACGATCACCCGCTCCAGTCCCGCGATGCGCGCATCGAGGTAGAGCGGGAGCGACCCGGGGAGCCCGAAGGGCGTGACGCCGCCGATCTCCATCCCGGTTGCCTGCCGCGTCAGGTCGGCGGGCGCGAAGGACAGTTTGCGCACCCCGAGGAGTCGCCGGACCCGCTTGTTCACGTCGAGCTTGGTGGTCGCGAGCACCACGCAGGCCGCGAGCACCGGGGGGTCGTCCCGCGAGGCCACCACGATGCAGTTGCCCGAGGCCTCCAGCGGGTACCCGTAGTGGGCGCAGAACGCCGCGGTGTCGGCCAGGTCGGGGTCGATCTCCACCACCTCGTAGGGCTCGCCGGTGGCGGCGACGCCGGCCAGCACCGCGCGTTCGGTTGCGTCCGCGGGCTCGAGCATGGGCGTCAGTAGCCCAGCTCGACGTGGACCGGCCCGAGCAGCTCCTCGCCACGTCCGAACCGTTCCACGTTCTCCCGGACCCGTGCCCACAGCAGCTTGATGCCCATCTCCGGGGTGTTGCCGACGTGCGGGGTGACGATGACGTCGTCACGTGCCCACAGCGGGTGTCCCTCGGGGAGCGGCTCCGGGTCGGTCACGTCCAGCGCGGCCCCGCCGAGCCGGCCGGCCTCCAGGGCGGCGACCAGCGCGTCGGTGTCCACGTGCCGGCCGCGTGCCACGTTGACCAGCAGCGCGTCGTCGCGCATCGCGGCCAGCGCTCGCGCGTCGAGCAACCGGTCGGTCTCCGGGGTCAGGGCGAGCGCGAGGACCACCACATCGGCCTCGCCGAGCGTGCGGTGCAGCTGGTCCAGGCCGACGACCTCCGCGACCCCGGGGATCGGGTCGGGACGGTTGCGGACCACGGTCAGGTAGGTCCCGAAGGGCAGGAGCAACCGGACCAGCGAGCGGGTGATGGCCCCGCCGCCGACGATGCAGACGTGTGCCCCGAGCAGGTTGTGCCCGTAGGGCTCGGACCAGCCCTGCTGGCGGGCGTAGCGGCCGATGCCGCGCAGCCCCCCGAGGATCAGCGCCAGTGCATGCTCCGCGACGGGCTCGGCGTACACGCCCTTGCCGCAGGTCCAGGCGCGGTCGTGGTCGAGCACCTCGACGAAGGGCTCGATGCCTGCGAACGGCAGCTGGACCCAGCGGATGTCCGGATGCGTTCGCAGCACCTCGGCCAGCTCGTCTGCACGGCTGGTGGACGTCCAGATGAGCGCGTTCGCGTCGGGCAGGTCCACCACCTGCCCCCCGCCCTCCGTGACCGCCGATCGCAGCTCGTCGCGCTGTCCTGCCGGCCACAGTGCGCACCTGACCTCGCTCACCAGCACCTCCGCGGTGGTCGGCCTCGATCCGGCCGAGGAGGCTAGTCCGATGGGTCAGGGCCGGGAGCGACCGGCGCACCGTACGCTCCTCCGGAACGGAGGTGAGCGGTGCGCGAGCGGCCGATCGGGGTCTTCGACAGCGGGCTGGGTGGCCTGACCGTGCTCCAGGCACTCGCCGACCTGCTGCCTGCCGAGGACCTGGTCTACCTGGGTGACACCGCCCGTTACCCCTACGGGGAACGCTCCCTCGAGGAGCTCGTGACCATCAGCCTCGAGGTCGCCCACGAGCTGGTGCGTCGCGACATCAAGCTGCTGGTGGTGGCCTGCAACAGCGCCACCGCCGCTGCCCTGCCGGCGCTCCGCAACGCCCTGGACGTCCCCGTGGTCGGGGTCGTGGAACCCGGCGTGCGGGCCGCCGCGGCGACCTCACGGACGCGCCGTGCGGTGGTGATCGCGACCCGGGCCACCGCCCGCTCGGCGATCTACGAGCACACCGCGGAGCGGCTGGCGGCCGGCGTGCAGCTGACCACCGTCGCCTGCCCCGGGCTGGTCGAGCTGGTGGAGGAGGGCCGGACCAGCGGCCCGGAGGTGACCGCAGCCGTCCGGGCCCGGCTCGCGCCGCTGCTCAGCGCCCGTATCGACACCCTCGTGCTCGGCTGCACCCACTTCCCGCTGCTCGCCCGACCCATCTCCGAGGTGGTCGGCAAGGACGTGGCGCTGGTGTCCTCCGCCGACGAGACCGCCTTCGAGGTCCGCGACCTGCTCGCCCGGCTCGGCTGGACGCACCCGGAACCGGGCCGGATCGCGACTCCCCGCTTCCTCACCACCGGCGACCCCGCGACCTTCGCGGCGCTCGGGGAGCGCTTCCTCGGCGTGCCGCTCGGCATCGTCGAGCACGTCGACCTGCCGGCCGCGCCGGCGGCCGACGGCGGTGGTGGTGGTCACACCAGGGCGAGCATGGGGTCGTCCGCGCCGCGGTAGGAGCGGGCCAGGAGCCGCGTGCGCACGGTGTCGGTCGTGGCCGCGGCGATCGCGGTCCGGGCCATCGCCAGTGCCCCGTCCCGCACCGCACGGTCCGCATCCGCGGTGACGCACGCGGCGGTGAACCCGGGCTGGTGGTTGACCGCGCCACCGGTCTCGATCCCGAGCATCGGGTGGATGGTCGGCATGCCGAGGGAGACGTTGGCCATGTCGGTGGAGCCGGCGATGCTCTCGTCCATCGGCTCGTCGGGGAGCTGCCGGCCGATGGCACGGGCCTCGACCTCCCACAGGGCGATCAGCTCCTCGTCGTGGGCGAACTCGGAGTAGGCCGGGCCGGGCTCGTCGAAGGCAACGGTGGCCCCGGTGGCGATCGCCCCGGCCTCGAAGCAGGCCTTGACGCGGGGGTACAGCTCCTTGAGCTCGGCCAGGCTCGCGGCGCGGGCGTACCACTGTCCGGCGGTGCGCTCGGGCACGATGTTCGGTGCATCGCCGCCGTCGGTGACGATCCCGTGGATGCGGTCGGTCGGCTTGATGTGCTGGCGCAGCAGCCCGATCGCGACCTGTGCCACCGTCAGCGCGTCGGCGGCGTTGACCCCGAGCTGCGGGTAGGCCGAGGCGTGCGCGGAGACCCCCTGGTAGCGCACGTCGAAGTGCTGGACCGCCAGGCACGGCATCCGGGCCGATTCGTAGGGGGCCGGGTGGACCATCATGGCCAGGTTCGCGCCGTCGAAGCTGCCCTCGCGCAGCATGACGATCTTGCCGCCGCCACCCTCCTCCGCCGGCGTGCCGAGTACCCGCACCGTGAGCCCGAGCTCGTCCGCCAGGGGCGCCAGCGCGAGCCCGGCGCCGACCGCCGCCGCCGCGATGACGTTGTGCCCGCAGGCGTGTCCGATGCCGGGCAACGCGTCGTACTCGGCGCAGACCGCCACCGTCAGCGGCCCCGAGCCGACCGTGGCCACCACGGCCGTGTCGAGCCCCGCCGCCCCGTGCTGGACGTCGAACCCACCTGCGGCGAGCGCCTCGGCGACCCGGCGGGACGAGGTGTGCTCCTCGAAGCCGACCTCGGCATCGCCGTGGATCGCGTGGGAGAGCGCCACGAGCTCCTCCCGCGACCGGTCGAGGTGGGCTGCGGCGGCGTCGAACAGGGCGTCCATCGTGGGTCACCTCGGGGTCGGAGGTCTCCTACCCTACGCCCGCGTCCGGCCCGGTCGGGCCCTCACCGCACCACCCCCGGGCCCTCACCGCACCACCCCCGGGCCCGCGCCGGACCACCACCAGGTCGGTGCGGGTGGGACGAGACGGACGGGAGGCGGACGTGATCCGGGTCGTCGCGTTCGACGTCATGGACACGCTGCTGCATGACCCCTACCGCGAAGCACTGCGGGCTGCCACGGGGCTGGAGCTGAGCCAGCTGCGCGACCGGCGGGATCCGGCCCTGTACCCCGCGTTCGAGCGTGGGGAGCTGACCGAGGCGGCGTACTGGGCCGGACACCGCGAGGCCGGGCTGCACGTGGACCCGGCCGCGTTCCACCGGGTCCGCCGGGCCCGAAGCACCTGGCTCCCCGGGATGCAGCAGCTCCTGGCCGAGCTGGCCGGACGGGTCCATCGGGTCACCGCGTCGAACTACCCGGTCTGGATCGAGGAGCTGGCCGCAGGGTCGCTCGCCGGCCACCTCGACGAGGTGCTGGCCTCCCACCACCTCGGTGCCCGCAAGCCCGACCAGGCGTTCTACGTGCGGCTGCTCGAGCGGCTCCGGGTCGCCGCGGCTGAGGTGGCGTTCATCGACGACCGTGAGGCCAACGTGGCGGCGGCCGCCGAAGCAGGCATGGCCGCGCACCGCTTCGTGGACGCGGACGGGGTGCGGGCCTGGCTCACCGACCTCGAGGTGGTGACAGCGCCGCGCTGACCGTCGCCGGCAGCGCGGCGAGGTCGGGCATCGAGGTGGCGTCCGGCCGGACCTCGCCGGTCGCGACCCACCACAGCACCACGAGGTCGGACCAGCGGTCGGGCAGCGCGGCAGCCCACGCCAGGGCGGCGCGGCCCTCGTCCGCGTGCCCGTCGCACCAGGCGTCCAGGCCACAGGCCAGCGCGCACGATGGGCACAGGGCGTCGTGTCCCGCCGGACCGCAGGTCGGCAGGATCCGCGGCGCACCGGCGCAGGCGTCGCAGGTCCCGGCGTCCACCGCCTGTGGCCCCAGGGCGTCGGCGCCGAGCCACGGTGCGACCTCGAGCAGGGCGGTCCGAAGCCGGGCCCGGTCCTCGGCCGTCAGACCGTCTTCGCTGCGCGCTCGTGCGGTCACCGTGTCTACCTCGCTCGCGGGCTCCCGTTGACGCTCACCCGCCCGGTGACGCCGTGTGGCCCCCAGGTTGACCGCGGTCGCGCACGTCGCTGAACGCGACTCGGGGCCCAGCCCCGACGTCGGTGGGTCGGAGCCGGGCCCCCAAGGGAGCTTGCCGCGCCCTCAGCCGATCTTGTAGACGGTGGTGTTCCCGGCGAACTGATCGTGCCAACCGCGCCGGGTTGCCGCGTCGTTGTTGATCCCCACCGCGATGTAGATGTTGGCACCGAGCAGGCCGAGCGTGCTCAGCAACCACCCGATGAACGGGATCACGTTGAGCAGGTACAGCAGGTTGTAGGCGTTGCGCTTCACGGCCTCTTCCATGGTGGGCTTACCGCCGCTCGGTCCGCGCACCTCGAGCTTCAGGAGCATCTTGCCAACCGTCTGCCCGCGCGACGACTCCAGGAACGCGAAGTACCCCACCACGATGCCGGTCACGACGACGGCACCGAGCACGTTGACGAGGAAGCTCCCCAACCCGCGGCCGGTGCTCACGCTACTCAGGATCACGCCCAGGAAGACCGCGAACCAGACGATACCGAGCACGATGCCGAGGAGGACCCAGTCGATCAGCTTCGCGAGGAAGCGGGTCATCAGGTCCGCTGGTTGTCCGATACCGCCGCTCGGCGGGAACCCGCCGGGCGGCGGACCGGCAGGGCCACCCGGGGGTGGCCCACCGGGGGGAGGGCCACCTGCGGGCGGACCACCGGGGGGCGGACCACCGGGGGGAGGGCCACCTGCGGGCGGACCACCGGGGGGCGGACCGGACGGTGGCGGGCCACCGGGACCACCGGGAGGCGGTGGGTTGGGTGTGCTGCTCACGGACGTCCCCCTCTGCATGGGTCGTCAACTGGGGTCGGCTCGACGCTAGCACCGCTGGGAAAGCTGGCGGGGGTGATGGCCACGCAAGGTGACACGACGGGTCGTCGGCGCGAGCGTGTCCACGTCTACCCTGCCCCGGATCGCCCACCCCGGCCGGAGAGGAACGCCCGTGTCCACCCACCGCATCGCACTCCTCGGCGGCGACGGCATCGGCCCCGAGGTGGTGGCCGAGGGGCTCAAGGTCCTCGACGTGCTGGAGCGGCTCGAGGGCTTCACCACCGAGCGGGTCGCCTACGACCTCGGTGGCCGGCGCTACCTCGCCACCGGCGAGGTGCTCTCCGATGCCACCATCGAGGAGCTGCGCGGCGTCGACGCGATCTACCTCGGTGCGGTCGGCACGCCTGAGGTGCCCCCCGGGGTGATCGAGGTCGGGCTGCTGCTGAAGCTCCGGTTCGCCTTCGACCAGTACATCAACCTGCGGCCGGTCAAGCTCTACCCGGGGGTGCTCTCGCCCGTGGCGGGTCTGACCCCGGCCCAGTGCGACCTGCTGGTGATCCGCGAGAACACCGAGTCGGTCTACGCGGGTGCCGGTGGGGTGCTCTACCGCGGGACGCCCAACGAGGTGGCGACCCAGGAGAGCCTCAACACGCGGCACGGGGTCGAGCGGGCGGTCCGCTTCGCCTTCGAGCAGGCGCGTCGTCGTCGCGGGCACGTGACCCTGGTGCACAAGACCAACGTGCTGGTGCACGCCGGGAGCCTGTGGATGCGGACCTTCGAGGAGGTCGGCGAGGCGGAGTTCCCGGAGGTCGAGCGGGCGTACAGCCACGTCGACGCCGCCTGCCTGTACCTCGTGCAGGATCCCGCCCGGTTCGACGTGGTGGTGACCGAGAACCTGTTCGGGGACATCATCACCGACCTCGGTGCCGCGGTGCAGGGCGGGATCGGGCTGGCCGCCTCGGGCAACCTCGACCCGACGCGTCGCGCCCCGTCGATGTTCGAGCCCGTGCACGGCTCCGCCCCCGACATCGCCGGCACCGGCCGGGCCGACCCGGTCGCGGCCGTGATGAGCCTCGGGCAGCTGCTGGACTTCCTCGGTGAGGAGGCCGCGGCACGTCGCATCGACCGCGCCGTCGGGCGGTTGCTCGAGGAACGGGCCGGCCAGGTACCCGACGGGGTGCGATACTCGACCGCGGACGTCGGTGACCGCCTGGTGGCGCTCGTCGCCGAGGACTGACCGGACGCGGGCGCGGCTCGCCGGCCCAGGGCGCGAGGGCCGACGTCGCGGGTGCCGAGGTCGCGAGTGACACGGAGGGAGAACGATGCCGTTCCCGAAGGCCGAGTGGATCTGGATGGACGGCGAGGTCGTCGCCTGGGACGACGCCACCGTCCACGTGCTCACGCCGACGCTGCACTACGGCTACGGGGTGTTCGAGGGCATCCGGGCGTACCCGACCGAGGACGGGCCGGCGGTCTTCCAGCTCACCGCGCACCTCGAGCGCCTGCTGCGCTCCGCGCGGCTCTACCCGCCGCTGGACGAGGTGCCCTTCGACGTCGCGCAGCTCGAGCGCGCGGTGCTGGACCTGATCCGGCGCAACGGCCATGACGCCGGCTGCTACATCCGCCCGACCATCTACCTCGGGTACGGCGAGATCGGCCTCAACCCCCTACCGAGCACGCCACGGCTGGCGATCGCCACCTGGGAGTGGGGCAGCTACCTCGGGGAGGACTCCCTCGTCCACGGCGTCCGGGTGATGGTCTCGTCCTTCCGGCGCATCGGCAAGAACACGATCCCGCCGGCCGGCAAGGCGAACGGGCAGTACCTCAACTCCTCGCTGGCCAAGGTCGAGGCGCTCAGGGCCGGCTACGACGAGGCCATCATGCTGTCCGAGGACGGCTACGTCGCCGAGGGCACGGGCGAGAACCTCTTCGTCGTGCGCGACGGCCGGATCCTCACCCCGCCGCTCCACGACGGGCCCCTGGCCGGGATCACCCGGGCGAGCGTGGTGGCGATCGCCCGGGACCTCGGCATCGAGGTGGTGGAGACCTCGCTGGTGCGTACCGACCTCTACCTCGCCGACGAGGCGTTCCTGACCGGTACCGCGGCGGAGCTCACCCCCGTGCGCGAGATCGCCGGCTACCAGCTCGGCCCGCGCGGGCCGGTCACCGAGGCGGTCCAGACCGCCTTCCTCGACACCGTCCACGGCCGCCTCGACCGCTACCGCGGCTGGCTGACCTACGTCGACGCATGACCATCACCCGGCCGGGGCCCTCCCTGCGTGCCCGCGCGGTGCGTCGCGCCTTCGTGGTCGCCCTGGGGGCGATGCGTGAGCTCGGTGCCGGGGGGATGCCGGGCCCGGACGCACCCCGCGCGGACCTCGTGGCCTACGCGCTCGGGATGCGCGAGGCGATGGAGTCCGTCCTCGGCCGGCTCCCGGTCGGGCGGGACATCGAGGTCATGCCCCTGACCGGTGCCCCCGTCCCCGGGCTCGTGGTCGCCCCTGCCGGGCTGCGACCGGCGGGCACCGAGGCGTCGGATCCCCGCGACTGGCTGGGCCGGTTGGACCGTGTCGTCGTCCACCTGCACGGCGGCGCCTACGTGCTGGGCTCCCCGCGGACCCATCGCGGGCTGGCCGCGTCCCTGGCCCGCAGCGCCCGAGCCGCCGTGGTCCTGCCCGACTACCGGCTCGCGCCCGAGGCGCCGTTCCCGGCCGCCCTCGACGACGCCGAGGCGACCTGGCGCTGGCTGACCGACGTCGCCGGCGTCGAGCCGTGGCACGTCGCGGTCAGCGGGGACTCCGCCGGCGGTGGGCTGGCCGCCGCGCTGCTCGTCCGCCTGCTCGCGGAGGGCGTGCCGCATCCGGCCTGCTACCTGGGTTGGTCGCCGTGGCTGGACCTCGCCGGGACCGGTGCGTCGGTCCAGGAGCTCGCCGATGCCGACCCGTGGCTGCCGGCCCCGATGCTGCGGCCCGCGGCGCTCGCCTACGCCGGGGAGACCCCGCTCACCGACCCGGAGGTCTCGCCCCTGTACGCCGAGCTGGCCGGCTTCCCACCGACGCTGGTGCAGGTGGGTGGGGACGAGATCCTGCTCGACGACGCGCGCCGGTTCGTGGCCGCGGCGCGCGCGGCCGGTGCGGACGCCTCCGTCGGGGTCTTCCCGGGCCTGTGGCACGTCTTCCCCGCCTTCCCGGGCCTGCCCGAGTCCCGTGATGCGATCGCCGAGGCCGGCGCCTTCATCCGCCGCCACATCGACCCGTGAGCGCCGCAGGAGCGGGCCCGGAGCTCCGCCGCCTCGAGCCGGACGAGGCGCCCAGCTTCGTGCGGGCCTTCCGTGCGGCCTTCGGCGGCGTCCCGGAGGAGGTCGACCTGGCCTCGGCGGCCTCCAGCATCGAGGTGCCGCGCAGCCACGTCGCCGCGCACGGCGGCCAGGTGGTGGCGACCGCGTCCGCGTTCTCGCTCGCGCTCGCACTACCGGGTGGCGCCGAGGTCGGCTGCGCCGGGGTCAGCCTGGTGTCGGTGCGTGGCGACCACCGTCGCCGGGGGCTGCTGCGCGCGCTGCTCGACCGCATCCTGGACGATGCCCGCGATCGCGGTGAGGTGCTGGCGGCCCTGTGGGCCTCCGAGACCCCGATCTACGACCGGTTCGGGTTCGCGCCGGCGGTCCCGACCGTGGAGGTCCGGCTCGACCGCGACCACGCGGCGCTGCGCCGCGAGGGCCCCTGGCGGGAGATCCGGTTGGTCGACCGCGGCGAGGCGCGTGCCGCCTTCCCGGCGATCCGGAGCCGGGCCCGGGAGACGCGACCCGGGATGCTCAGCCGGCCCGATGGCTCGTGGGACCGGCTGCTGCGGGATGAGCCGCAGCCGCCGTCTGGGCAGGGGCCGTGGCAGCACGCCCTGCTGCCGGGCCGCGGCTATGCCGTCTACCGACTGGAGCCGGACTGGACCGCCGGCGCGCCGACCGGCACGGTCCGCGTCCAGGAGCTGCACGCCGTCGACCCGGAGGCGACCGCGGCGCTGTGGCGCTTCGTCACCGATGTGGACCTCGCCAGCACGACCGTGGCCGGGCGGCGCGCGATCGACGATCCCGTCCTCGCGCTGGTGGTGGACGAAGGGCGGGCGAGGGTCGTGCGGGACTGGCCGCTGCAGCTCCGGGTGCTGGACCTGCCTGCGGTCCTGAACTCCCGGACCGCGGCCTGGGACGGCCGGCTCGTGCTCGAGGTGGCCGACCCGCTCGTGACGGCGAACGACGGTCGCTGGGCCGTGGTCGCAGCGGATGGTCGCATCACCTGCGAGCCCACGAGCGTGTCGGCGGACCTCTCCCTCGACATCCGCGCCGTCGCCGCCGTGCTGCTCGGCGGGCAGCGAACGACCCAGCTCACCGCCGCCGGGCTCGTGGACGAGCAGCACGCCGGGAGCGCGGCGCGGCTCGATCGGCTGCTGCACGTGGACGTGGCACCCTGGCACGACTACATGTTCTGAGCCGTCGCGCGGTCCGCGGCGGCGCACGTGGCTGTGGAGGCCGCTATGTCCACCGACACGCTCCACCCGACGCGGGTGGCCGACGACGACATCGTCGAGTTCGCCCGTGCCGTCAACCGTCACTTCTTCGAGGGTGAGGAGGACGACGACGTCCGGCCGTGGATCGAGGCCTTCGAGACCGGCTACCGCGCCTGGTGGACCCGGACCCCGGACCTGGTGGCCGGCAACCTCGGGGTCATCGAGACCGAGGTCTCCCTGCCTGGTGGCGCGCACGTGCCCGTCGCGGCCATCACCGCGGTCGGGGTCGCGCAGACGATGCGACGTCGTGGGGTGATGCGGGAGCTGATGCTGGCCGCGCTCGCGGAGGCGGTCGAGCGCGGGGAGCCGGTCGCTGGCCTGTTCGCCTCGGAGGCGGCGATCTACGGACGGTTCGGGTTCGGTGTCGCCTCGCCGCACGTCGGCTACCGCATCGACAAGAGCCGGGCCCACTTCCGCGACCCCGTCGACGTCCGGCTCGTCCAGGCCACGACGCCTGCCGCTGCCCGCGAGGCGTGGCCGGAGCTGCACGCGACGATGCGCGCGACGCGAGGGGCGAGCGTCGCGAAGCTCGCCGGGTTGTGGGACCTGTCCCTGCTGCGCGACATCCCGGGCTGGCGGGGCGGCGCCTCCGCGCGCCGGCTGGTCGAGGTCCCCGGACGTGGCTACGCCAGCTACCGGGTCAAGGAGTCCTTCGACGGGCTGCTGCCCAACGGTTCCGTCCGGCTGCTCGAGCTGGTCGCCACCGACCCCGAGGCCGAGACCGCGCTGTGGCAGCACGTCCTCGACGTGGACCTGACGACCAGCGTGGACGTCTCCTTCCGGCCCGTCGACGACACGCTGCCGTACCTGCTCACGGATCCGCACGCGCTGCGTACCTCGGAGAGCCCGCCGCTGTACCTGCGCATCCTCGACGTCCCGCGGGTGCTGACCGGCCGGACCTACGCCGCGTCCGGCACCTCGGTGCTGGAGCTGGTGGACCCACTGGGCTACGCCCAGGGCCGGTGGCGACTGGAGGTCGCCCCGGACGGTGCCAGCTGTGCGCCGACCGACGTCGAGCCGGACCTGGTCATCCCCGTCGAGTCCCTGCCCGGCATCGTGCACGGTGGGGTCCGCGCCACGACGTTCCTGGCCGCGCGACGCCTCGAGGAACGCCGTGATGGTGCCGCGGCGGCACTGGACCGACTGCTGGCGGTCGACCGGGCACCGTGGACCACCTCGGAGTTCTGACCGGCCGTCCGGGCGGTCGGACGGCAGCGGCGACCGCCCGGCACTACCGTCGTGTCCCCCGCCCGAGGTGACGAGGAGACGAGCGGTGTCCAACGTCTACAAGAAGATCGAGCTGGTCGGCTCCAGCCGCGACGGCGTCGACGATGCGATCCGCCGCGCGGTCCTGAAGGCCGGCGAGAGCGTCCGCAACCTGGATTGGTTCGAGGTCAAGGAGATCCGCGGCTGGATCCAGGACGGCGAGCCGCAGCACACCCAGGTCACGATCCAGGTCGGGTTCCGGCTCGAGGACGAGTGACGAGCACGAGGCTCTGCCGTTCGACACGACCGCGGTCGAGGCGGTAGCGTGCCCGACCGGCACAGGAGCTACCCGATGACCGTCACCGGCGCCGCACGCGAGGTCGACCTCGCTGCGCGCCGTCGTGCCATCATCATCATCGGATCGCTCCCGTAGCCGGTGCGCCGGGCTGCGGGAGCGGCCCGGCAGCCTGACGTGCCCGGCCCTCTCGCCTCCCGGCTCACCTCCCCACCCGTGATGCCGAGGAAGAGGACCGAACCGTGAGCACCCTGACCGGTGGCGACGCGCCGCTGCCTGCTGCCCGCCCCGGGCTCGACCTGTACGACACGACCCTGCGCGACGGCACCCAGCGCGAG
>JBLRWQ010000053.1:0-20215 GCA_047921175.1 Nitriliruptoraceae bacterium
GAGGCGCGGATCAAATCCACCGTCACCGCGCTGGGTGCGCCGCCGCTGGACGCTCCTACCGCACCGCTTTCCGGTGGCGAGAAACGCCGGGTGGCACTGTGCCGCGCGCTGGCCTGCCAACCGGACCTGCTGCTGCTGGACGAGCCGACCAACCACCTCGACCTGGCCTCCCGCGATGTCCTCGAGGATGCCATCGGCGCCTACCCCGGCACGGTCGTGCTCATCACCCACGACCGGCACGTGATCCGCTCGACCGCGGACGTCATCGTGGAGTTCGCGGGCGGAGGTCTGCGGGTCTTCGAGGGCACCTACGAGGAGCTGCTGGAGCGGCGCGGGCTGGGGGCGCGGCCGGCCGGAGCCACCGCCGCCATCGGGGGTGGGGGCCCCCGCCCGACGGCCAGCGCCGGCACGGGGGTGGCGCCGGCGCCGGGCGCCCGCGGCCCGGTGCATCGGGACCCGGACGCCAAGCGCCGCGAGGCCGAGCGACGCAACGCCCGGTACCGGGCCACCCGGACCCTCAAGCGCCAGGTCACCGACCTCGAGCGGCAGCTGACGACCGTCGAGTCCGAGATCGCGGAGCTGACCCGGACCCTGGCCGATCCGGACGTCTACGCCGACGGCGAGCAGGTCAAGCGGCTCGTGGCGCGCCACGGTGCCGCCAAGGACGAGGCCGCGGCGCTGCTCGAGCGCTGGGAGCGGGCGCAGCTGGACCTCGAGGACGCGGAGGCCGCCGCCGACGCGGGCTGACCGCCAGGATTTGGAGCGGACGCTCAAGGTTGTCCTAGGCTCGGTCTCCTCAGCGACGAGGGAGTGCACCGTGACCGGGACCGCGTACTACGTCGACGGCGTCCGGGTGCCGATCGGGCGTGCCAGGGACACCGGCTACTACGCCCACACCCGCGGGGACGACCTCGCCGTGCGGGCGATCCGCGCCCTGCTCGAGCGCAACCCCGGTGTGCCGCCGGACCGCGTCGACGACATCGCCTGGGCCGCCACCGCCCAGGTCGGCGACCAGGGCCTGACCCTCGGGCGCTCGCTGGCGATCCTGGCCGGGCTGGGCAAGGGCGTCCCCGGCTACGCGATCGACCGGATGTGCGCCGGCGCGATGACCGCGATCGTCAACGCCGCCAACGCGATCCGGGTCGGCGCGCAGGACCTGGTGCTCGCCGGTGGCGTCGAGCACATGGGCCACCACCCCATGGGTGCCGAGGTGGACCCGAACCCGCGCTTCCTGTCGGACAAGCTGGTCGACCCGACCGCGCTGGTGATGGGCAACACCGCGGAGAACCTCCACGACGACCACCCGGAGGTCACCCGCGAACGCTGCGACGCCTTCGCGCTGCTGTCGCAGCAGCGCACGGCCGCAGCCCAGGCCGACGGGGTGTTCGCCGACCATGTCGTCCCGATGACCGTCCGCACGCCGGAGGGCTGGCGGCTGGTCGACGTCGACGAACACCCCCGTCCGGAGACGACGCCTGCGTCGCTCGCGTCGCTGAACTCCCCGTTCCGCCCCGGCGGCCGGGTCACCGCCGGTAACGCCGCGGGGCTGAACGACGGCGCCGGGGGGGTGCTGCTCGCCTCCGAGCAGGCGGTCGAGGAGTACGGCCTGAGCCCGAGGATGAAGCTGGTCGACTACGCCTTCGTCGGGGTCGAACCCGAGACGATGGGCTACGGGCCGGTGCCCGCCACCGCCAAGGTGCTCGAGCGCAACGGGCTGACCATGGACGACATCGACGTCGTCGACATGAACGAGGCCTTCGCCGTCCAGTGCGTCACCTTCCTCGACGCCTTCGACCTGCCGCTCGACAGCCCCAAGGTCAACCCCTACGGCGGCGCGATCGCGCTGGGCCACCCGCTGGCCTTCTCCGGCGCGCGGCTCGCGATGCAGCTCGCCACCTACCTCGAGCGCACCCCCGACGCGCAGCGCGGCATCACCACGATGTGTGTCGGCCTCGGCATGGGCGCCGCCGTGCTGTGGGAGCGCGCCTGACCTTCCGACGGTGCCGGCCCGCCGCGCCGGCACCGGCCAGGACCACCACGAGACGATCCGCCAGAGGAGCTCGACGTGTCCGACCCCATCACCCGCTTCCACCTGACCTACGCCGACCGGCCCGTGGGGCGGCTCGCCCTGCTCACCATGGACAACGGGGCGGACCACACCAAGCCGAACACCTTCGGCGGTGAGGCGCTGGCCTCCCTGGGCGCGGCACTGGACGAGCTCGAGGCCGCCGACGACGTCGCCGGCCTGCTGCTGACCGGTAAGCCGTTCATCTTCGCGGTCGGCGCGGACCTGAAGTCCTTCACCGGCATGACCCCGGAGCTGGCGCGTCAGGCCGGCGAACTCGGGCACGACGTGTTCGCCCGGCTGCAGGCCCTGCCGTTCCCGACGGTCGCGGCCATCAACGGCGCCTGCATGGGCGGCGGGCTGGAGATCGCCCTGCACTGCGACGCGCGGACCCTGTCGACCGGCGCGCAGGTGCTGGCCTTCCCGGAGGTCTTCCTGTCGATCCTGCCGGCCTGGGGCGGGACCCAGCTCGCGCCCCGCATCGTCGGGATCCGCAACGCGATCGACACCATCATCATCAACCCGCTCAACACGAACCGGACCATGAGCCCGAAGGAGGCCTTCGAGCGCGGCTACGCGGACCGGTTCTACGACTCGGCGACCTTCCTCGACGACTCGGTCGCCTTCCTCGAGCGGCTGATCGCCGGCGAGGAGACCATCGACCGCTCCGGGCTGGACCCGATGGAGGGCTTCGAGGAGGCCCGCAACAACGCACTCGGGATGATCGAGGGCAAGACCGCCGGCGCGACCCCGGCGCCGATGCGGGCGCTCGAGCTGCTCGAGTTCGCCGCGCGCGGTGGGGACCTGGCGGAGGGCCGGAGCAAGGAGCAGGAGGCGCTGGCGGAGCTCCTGCCGGCCCGCCATGCCCAGGCGAGCGTCTACAGCTTCAACCTGACCCAGCAGCGGGTCAAGAAGCAGCCGGGCAAGCCGGACGTGCCCGCCCGACGCATCACGAAGGTCGCCATCGTCGGTGCCGGGCTGATGGGTGCCCAGATCGGCTCGCTGCACCTGCAGCGCCTCGAGGTCCCGCTGGTGATGAAGGACATCGACGAGGGCGTGCTCGAGCGCTGCCGGGAGCACATCGAGGGCGAGCTCGACAAGCGGGTCGCCAAGGGTCGCATGAAGCCGGGCAAGGCCGACTTCCTCAAGTCGCTGGTGACCTACACGACCAGCTACGACGACGTGGCGGGCGCCGACTGGGTCATGGAGGCCGTGCTCGAGCGCATGGACCTGAAGCAGGCCATCTTCGCCGACCTCGAAGCGGTGCTCGACGAGGGTGCCGTGCTGGCGACCAACACCTCGTCGCTGTCGGTCACCGAGATGGCCGCCGGGCTCCAGCACCCCGAGCGGGTCGTGGGCTTCCACTTCTTCAACCCCGTCGCGGTGCTGCCGCTGGTGGAGGTGATCCGGCCCGAGCAGGTCAGCGACGAGGCCCTGTCGACCGCGTTCGACGTCGCGAAGAAGCTGCGCAAGTCCGCGGTGCTGTGCACGGACGCGCCGGCGTTCATCGTCAACCGCCTGCTGACCCGCTTCCTCGGCGGCTCCATCGAGGCGCTCCGGTCCGGCAACTCCTTCCAGGAGATCGACGACGCGATCCGACGGCTCGGGCTGCCGATGGGGCCGTTCGTGCTGCTCGGGCTGGTCGGCCTCCAGGTCGCCCTGCACACCGCGGAGACCCTGGAGGAGGCCTTCGGGGAGCGCTTCGCCATCGACCCGGCCTTCCGGGCGATCGCCGGCTCGGGTCGTCCCGGCATCTACGACTGGGCGGCCGGTGGCGCGGTCTACGACGACATCGCTGCGGCCGTCGAGGTCGAGGAGGGCGCGACGCCGCTGACCGCGGACGAGATCCGCGCGAAGGCCGTCGAGGCGGTCGCCGACGAGGCGCGCCGCATGCTCGACGACGGCGTCGTCGCCGACGCCCGCGACATCGACACCGCCATGCTGCTCGGGGCCGGCTGGCCGTTCTTCAACGGCGGCATCTGCCTCTACCTCGACCAGACCGGGGTGTCGGAGCGGCTGTTCGGCCGGCCCTTCGTGACCGCCGAGGACCACGGCCGCCGGTGACCCTGCGTGTGTATCCGCCCGCAGGGTTGCCGAGCGGCCCCGGCGGGTGCATGCTGTGGGTGACGGGCACGCAGGTGCCCGCTGCACAGGTGCACGAGGGGACGCGTTGATCCCCGAGCCGTGAACCGGTCGCCAGGTGCGTCACGGGGGCACACGACGGCTCGAGGGGAGCCAATGGCGAGACCGACCCCAGGACCGATACCACGTCGGCCCGCGGGCCGGCTCGACCATGAGGTTCTGGATCATGAGAGCGACACGGCGGAAGACCGCCACCGTGGTCGCCCTGGCGGTACTGGCGCTGTCGGTGCTCATCCCCGTCAGCGCGGGCGCCGAGGTGACCGAGCAGCACTGTCCCGGTGCCAACGAGGCCAACGCCCCGGCGGTCCCGGAGGGGTACGAGGTCCTCGACAAGGTCGAGGCACTCAGCACCGAACTGGACGACGTCGTCAGCGACGCCGACCACGTGTGCGTCAAGGGTGGTCCGTACGCGAGCGGGATCGTCGAGCCCGAGGGCCGGACCCTGCGGGAGATCCTGGAGGACGCCGGCATCACCGTCGGGACGGAGAACGTGCCCGGCGTCAGCTACTACCTGACCTACCGCCGGCCGACGGTGGAGGTCACGGTCACGATCGCCAAGGCGTGGACCGGTGACCTGGACGGCGCCCCCGAGGGCGCGGCACCCCGCTTCACCGTCAGCCTGAACGGCATGAGCCAGGAGGTCGGGGTCGACGAGATCGCGACCTTCGCGGGGCTGCTGCCCGGGGAGAGCTACACGATCACGTGGGAGGAGCTCGTCGGCTCGCTGCCGGCGCCGTTCCTCGATGATGCCGGCAACCTGTGCTCGTTCGACGCGGGCAGCTCCGCGATCTCCGGCGAGGAGACCGTCGTCGCCGGTGGCCTGCTGGTGCTCGACGTCGAGGTGCCGCTGCCGCAGGCCTTCGCCTTCACGGCGGAGAACGCCTACGACTGCGTGCCGACCACCGGACCTGCCGAGGTCCAGGTCAGCAAGATCTGGACGGTCGACGGGGAGGAGCTGACGGAGGTGCCCGACGGGGTCGCGGTGTCCTTCGAGGTCAGCGTGGGGGAGCAGACCGAGACCCTGGCCGGTGACGGGGTGGTCGTGTTCGACGGGCTCGAGCTCGGCGTCGCCTACCCGGTGGCGGTCGAGGAGGTCGCCATCGACGGCCTGGACCTGGACGACCTGGGTGAGGGCTGTGAGCTCGTGTCCCAGGACGTGGTGCTGTCCGCCGAGACCGTCACGCCGGGCGGGGACGACCTGGTGACCGCCGAGGTCACCAACGCCTACCTCTGCACGTCGGTGCAGCCGCGTGTGTTGACCTCCGTGGAGATCCAGGCCGCGAAGACCTGGTTCCGGACCTCGACCGCCGGGCTGGTGGAGCTCACGTCGGTGCCCACGACCGCGGCGCCTCGCTACGAGGTCGTCCTGCGTGGTGGCCCGGACGGTGACCTGGTCGGTGTCTACCTGGTGGAGCCGGGGGACGAGCTGCTCGTCACCGGCCTCATCGAGGGTGCGTCCTACCGGATGACCTGGGAGGAGGTCGACCCCCTGGCCGCCTTCGACCTGGGTGCCGAGCGCTGCACCTGGAGCGGGGCCGACTCCGTGTACTTCGGGTCCGAGGAGTTCATCGCGGGTGACGTCGACACGGTGACCTTCGCCGGGGTCAACGCCTACACGTGTGTCGAGGTGCAGGGCACCGTCCTGCCGCAGACCGGCGTGTCCGCGGTCTGGCTGAGCCTGCTCGGCCTGTTGGGCCTCGGGCTCGGTGGCGGGCTGCTCGGCGGCCGCCGTCGCAGCTGAGATGATCGACGGGACCGGTTGCGGCCGCTCCCGTGGACACCCGACACCCCCGGTGGGGCGGCCAGCAGGCCGCCCCACCGGCCGCAGGGACCGGGTTGGCGACCCATCGCGGCTAGCGTGACGGCGCCGCCGAACCCGGAGCCCCTCTCGATGACGATCCCGTCGCAGGTCCAGCCGACCGCGTCCTACTCCCTCACCCTGCGCCTGTACGTCGCCGCCGACGACCCGACGGCGATCGGGCTCATCACCACCGCGATCGGTGCCGCTGACGGCGCGGTCACCGGGATGGACTTCGTCGAGACCGCGGGGGAGCGCCTCACCCTCGACGTGACGGTGAACGCCGCCAACGACGAGCACGGCGAGCGCATCGCCGCGGCGGTCGATGCCCTCGATACGGTCACGGTGCACCGGGTCAGCGACCGGACGTTCCTGCTGCACCTCAGGGGCAAGCTGGAGGTGCAGCCGACCATCCCGCTGCGCACGCGCGACGACCTGTCGATGGCCTACACCCCGGGCGTCGCCCGGGTCTGCCGGGCGCTGGCAGCGCATCCGGAGGACGCTCGCACGCTGACGATCAAGGCCAACACGGTCGCCATCGTCACCGATGGCTCCGCCGTCCTCGGGCTCGGCGACATCGGGGCGACCGCCGCCATCCCGGTCATGGAGGGCAAGGCGGCGCTGTTCAAGCGGTTCGCGGGGATCGACGCCTGGCCGGTCTGCCTCGACACCACCGACGTCGACGAGATCGTGCGGACGGTCGTGGCGATGGCGCCGGTCTACGGCGGCATCAACCTCGAGGACATCGCCGCACCACGCTGCTTCGAGGTGGAGGCCCGACTCCGGGAGGCGCTCGACATCCCGGTCTTCCACGACGACCAGCACGGCACCGCGATCGTCGTCCTGGCAGCCCTCCTGAACGCGCTCCGCGTGGTCGGCAAGGACCTCACCGAGGTATCGGTCGCGATGTCCGGCGCCGGCGCCGCGGGGGTCGCGATCGCGAACCTGCTGCTGCGCGAAGGGGTCGGCGACCTCGTGCTCAGCGACATCAACGGCATCCTCGCCGCTGACGAGCCTCGCGGCGTGCCCGTGCTCGATGACCTGGCGCAGCGCACCAACCGCGACCGCCGGCACGGGGGACTCGCCGACGCCGTCCGCGGCGCGGACGTGTTCATCGGGGTCAGCGCCCCGGACCTGCTCACGCTCGAGGACATCCGCACCATGGCGGCCGAGCCGATCGTGTTCGCGCTGGCCAACCCGGATCCGGAGATCGACCCGTTCCTGGCGCGCCAGGTCGCCGCGGTGGTCGCGACCGGGCGCAGCGACCAGCCGAACCAGATCAACAACGTGCTGGCGTTCCCCGGCGTGTTCCGCGGGGCGCTGGATGCCCGCGCGACCACCATCACCGAGGCCATGAAGTCCGCTGCGGCGCGGGCGCTGGCGGCCGTCGTCACCGACGAGGAGCTGCGCGCCTCCTACATCGTGCCGAGCGTGTTCAACGACCGGGTCATCACCGTGGTCGCCGACGCGGTCCGACGTGAGGTCGAGCGCTCGGGCGACAGGGCGGGTGGCTGAACGGCTCGGGGGCCGACCCGTGGCCGACCCCCGAACGGATCCTCGTGGGGTGTCACCCCCACGGCGCGGCGCTCAGCGGCGCTCGACGGGCACGTAGTCGCGCTCCGCGGGGCCCATGTACAGCTGCCGCGGCCGCACGATCGCCTGCTCCTCGTCCAGCAGGTTCTCCTGCCAGTGCGCCAGCCAGCCCGGGATGCGACCCATCGCGAACAGCACCGGGAACATCGAGGTGGGGAAGCCCATCGCCTGGTAGATGATGCCCGAGTAGAAGTCGACGTTCGGGTAGAGCTTGCGGGAGACGAAGTACTCGTCCTCCAGCGCGATCTTCTCGAGCTCCACGGCGATGTCGAGCAGCGGGTTCTTGCCGGTCACCTCGAAGACCTCGTGGGCGAGGCCCTGGATCACCTTGGCCCGTGGGTCGTAGTTCTTGTAGACACGGTGCCCGAAGCCCATGAGCCGGAACTCGCCGTCCTTCGCGGCCTGGACCGCCTCGCCGACCTTGTCGACCGAACCGATGCGGTTGAGCATGTTCAGGACGGCCTCGTTCGCCCCGCCGTGCTTGGGGCCGTAGAGCGCCGCAGCCGCACCCGCTGCCGCGGAGTACGGGTCCGCGTCGGAGGAGCCGATGGCCCGCATCGTCGTCGTCGAGCAGTTCTGCTCGTGGTCGGCGTGGAGGATCAGCAGCACGTCCATCGCCCGTTCGAGCACCGGGTCCGGCTCGTACTTGAGCTCCGTGGTCTTCCACATCATGTTCAGGAAGTTGCCGGCGAAGCTCAGGTCGTTGTCCGGGTAGGCGTAGCGCATCCCGATCGAGTGGCGGTAGGCGAACGCGGCCAGGGTCGGGAACTTCGCGATCAGCCGGATGATCTGCATCTTGCGGGCCAGGGCCTCGTCGAGGTCCTTGGCCTCCGGGTAGAACGTCGACAGGGCCGCAACCGACGACACCAGCATGCCCATGGGGTGGGCGTCGTGGTGGAAGCCGTCCATGAACAGCTTCAGGTTCTCGTGGATGAACGTGTGGTGGGTGATGTCGTAGGTCCAGGTCTCCAGGTCCGAGGCGCCGGGCAGCTCCCCGTGCAGCAGGAGGTACGCCACCTCGAGGAAGCTGGAGGAATCCGCCAGCTGCTCGATCGGGTAGCCCCGGTAGCGCAGGATCCCGGCATCACCGTCGATGTAGGTGACGGTGCTGCGCACGTTGGCGGTGTTCTTGAACGCGGGGTCGTAGCTCAGCAGGCCGAAGTCGTCGTCGGAGACCTTGATCTGGCGCAGGTCCATGGCCCGGATCGCCCCGTCGGCGACGGGGACCTCGTAGGTCCGTCCCGTCCGGTTGTCGGTGATCGTCAGGGTGTCCTTGGTGTCGCTCATCGGCCACCTTCTCCTGGTCGCGGGAGCCTCACGGACACGCTAGCGGGCACCGGCGCCACGGTTCGCCTCGGCGACGCGGTGCAGCAGGAAAGCGAGGGTGGCCGCCTCCTCGTCGTCGAGGTGCGCGGCGAAGTGGGTCTGGACACCCGCGAGGTGCGTCGGGGCGGCAGCGCGCAGCCGGTCCCGGCCCGCGCGGGTCAGGGTGGCGAAGGTGCCACGGCGGTCGTCCGAGCAGCGGGTCCGCTCGACCAGTCCAGCGCGCTCCATCCGGTCGACCAGCCGGGTCACCCCGCTCTTGGAGAGCAGCACGGCCTCGGCCAGCTCCTGCATGCGCAGCCGGCCCTCGGGTGCCTCGGCCAGCTGGACGAGCACGTCGTACCAGGTCAGGGGGAGGTCCGCGCCGGCCCGCAGCTCACGCTCGAGCACGTCGAGCGTGACCGCGTAGGCCTCCAGGAACGCCCGCCACGCGTCCAGCTGCCCCGGGGCGACGGGGGCAGTGACGGGTAGCGGGGTCGTGTCGGGGTCCATGCGCCCGAGGCTATCGACGGCGCCGAGCGGTTGCCGAGGCAGAGGTTGCGCCGGCAACGGGGGTGTGGGTCGGGTCGGCGGGACCGCCGGGTCGTCAGGCCTGGTGACGTGGCGCCTGGTGCGCCGGCTGGCACCGCGGGCAGCGGTAGGCGAGCCGCGCCTGGTCTCCCAGCGGTGCCACCTCGATGGGGGTACCGCAGCGGCGGCAGGGCTGCCCGGCCCGGCCATGGACCCACAGGGCGCCGGGCCCGTGCGACGGCGCCGTCGTGCGCGTCGAGGTGGTGAGGTTCGCCCGCAGCAGTCGTGCGGCGTCCTCCACGAGGGCTCGGCGGAGCGCGGTCGGGACGGCCGCGACCGGGGTCGCCGGATCGACCCCGTGCAGGAAGAGGACGTCGCAGCGGTAGACGTTGCCGATCCCGGCCGCGACGCGCTGGTCGAGCAGCGCCTCGCCGATGGTGGTGTTCCCGCCGCCGACGGCTCCCAGCCGGTGCAGCGCCTCGTCGAGGTCCGCTGCCTCCTCGCACAGGTCGGGTCCGAGGGCGCGGAGTGCCGGGTGCCGACCGAGCGAGGTGGTGGGCAGCACCTCGACGATGGGTGCGTTGAAGCAGACCACGACGGCGCCGGGGACCGCGAGGACGACCCGGGCGGCCCGCGTCGGCTTCCGCCACCGCTCGCCGGGCCGGTACAGGTGCCACGAGCCCGTCATCCGCAGGTGCGTGTGGATCGTGAGTGCGTCCGCGGTGTGCACCAGCAGGTGCTTGCCGCGCGCCTCCACGCCCGTGACGGAGGTTCCGGGTGTCGGGTGGGGGGGTGGGACACGGGGGAGCTCGACCCGGGTCAGGGGTCGTGCGCGGAGCACCGGGCGGAGTCGGGCGGCGATCCGGTGGATCGTGTCGCCCTCAGGCATCGACTCGCCGTCCGCCATCGATGGTGTGCACACGACGGAGGGCCGCCCACCGGGCGGCCCTCCGTCGAGACGAGGCGGTGCTCAGAGGTCGTGGGGGCGCAGCGTGCCGCGACCGTTCTCCTTGGCGCGCGCGGCGGCGTCCGCGAGCATCGCGGCGATCTTCTCGTTCAGCGCATCGGGGAGGTTCGAGTCCATACGGAGCTCGAGGCCCTTGACGGCCTCCTTGACCTTGCTCTGGACGACGAGGGAGTCTGCCATGAGGTGCTCTCCTGTTGCTCGGTAGGGCGGGGTCTCCCCCGCTCGACGGTGGGCGGCGCGCCACCCGCGACGGATGCCCCGTTCCGCGGACCGGGTGCCGTTCGGGACCCAGCGGCTGCGTCGCGCGCACTCTAGAGGCACCTTCGGCACCGATGCGAACCTCTGGCCGGTGTCCGGCGGGTCGGGGTGACGGTCGACAACGGGGCCTCGACGGGCCGCTCCGCCCCGCGTGTAGGGTCGCATCGACCGCCAGCCTCCCCGACCCGAGGGGCCGACGTGCACCTCCCTGGCCCGACACGTCCGCTGCTCGTCGCCGCCATCGCCACCGGGCTGGTGTCCTGCGGCATCCTGGAGCTGGGCGGTAGCGCGCACGACGCGGTCACCCTGGAGGAGGCCAGCTCCGACGGTGGGACCTGGGCCGTCGACGTCGAGCTGCTCGCGACCGAGATCGGCGGCGCGACGGTGATCACCCTGCGTGCACCGCTGGACGAGGTGTCGTGTCGGGAGGGTGGGGACCTACCCACGGACGGGCTGCCGCTCGGCTCCGAGCTCGTGTTCGTCCAGGCTGGGGACGTCACCCCTGGCGCCCCACCGCTGGTGCATGCGGTCGACGTCGAGGTGGCCTGCGAGTGAGCGGTCAGCCGGCGTGGCCGCCCGCCCGGCCCCGGTAGGTCAGGCCCCGGTAGCCGCGCGTGAAGCCGGCCTGCTCCAGCTGGTCGGGCCAGTCCGACAGGTCGTGGATCGGTTGGGCGTCGACCCGGACCAGCTCCAGCTTGCGCAGCCGGCCATCGTCGACCAGCGCGGTCAACGCCGGGAGCCAGGTCGACGGTGCCGCGGCGTGGGGGAAGGTGACGAGGCTCCGCCCGCCGCGCTCCAGCAGCGCGACCGGGCTGCCGTCGACGAGCACGACGTGCGCCCCGGCGGTCCGAGCCGGCCGGCCCTCGCTCGGGGGCCAGGCGAGCGCGGCGCCGTAGGGCTGGGCCGGGTCGGTCGCGGCGAGGCGGACCACCGGCACCTCGTCGTCACGCCGCCGCTCACGCAGACGCTCGATCGCGCCGGGAAGGGCGAACTGGGCCGCACCGAGCCCGGCGACGAGGTAGCCGCGCCGGACCCTGCCGGCCTCCTCCGCGGCCTTCAGCACCGGGTAGACGGCCGAGAACCCGCCATCCACGGTCTCCGCGCGCATCGCCTCCCGGGTCAGCACCCCGTGGCGCTCGAGCAGCTGCTCGGCCAGCGCGGTCCGTCGCCGCGTGGCGGCCTGTGGGTCGTCCGCCGCCCGGTCGCGTCGCCGCACGAGCGACCACCGCCCCTGCGCCGAGGGCGGGCCCAGCCGCGCGAGGCGGCCCGGTCGGGGCCTGCCACGCGAGCCGCCGCCCGTCGGCCGGCCGGCGACCAGCGCGCGGACCGGTGCGTAGGTGTCGTTGGTGACCTGCCCGGCCCAGACCAGGTCCCACAGGGCATCCAGGACCAGGTCCTGGTCGGCGATCCCGGCGGCGGGGAACAGCTCCGGCCAGAACGACGCGCCACGGTCGGCCAGGTGGCGGCGCAGCCGGTCGTGCACCTCGTCCCCCGGAGGGTCGCCGACCGGTGCCGGGGCCAGGTCGTCGACCCGGTCGCGGAAGCACAGCGTCAGGCGACCGTCGGCGCGGCCGAGCGGCTCCACCCCGATCCAGACCACCTCGCCCGCGGCGACCAGCTGGTCGAGGTCGGCTGCCCGGTAGCCGGCCAGCCGGGCGGGCAGCACGTCGGCCTCCAGCACGCTGGCCGGTACCGGCGCGCCCTGGAGCTGCCCGACGGTCTCCAGCAGCGCCTCGAGCCCGGCCCGGCGCGTCGAGCCGGTGGCGGCGCGCACCTGGTGCCAGGCGGGGAGGAACCGTCCCAGCGCCGCCGGCTCGACCGGCTCGACCTCGGCCCGGAGCGCCGCGAGCGAGCGCCGCTTCGCCCGGCGCAGCACCTCGGTGTCGACCCACTCGCGGCCACGACCGCCCGGACGGAACGCACCCTCGACGACCCGGTCCTGGCGTGCCAGGAAGCCCAGCGTCGCCACGACCCGGGGGGCAGGCACCCCGAGCGCCCGCCCGCAGGCGTGCTCGTCGAAGGGGCCGTGGGTGCGCGCGTACCGCGCGACGAGCTCCGCCAGCGGATCGGGGACCGGTTCGGTGAACGCCGCCGGGAGGCCCGCGGGCAGGGCCACGCCGACCGCGTCCCGCAGCCGTGCGGCGTCCTCAGCGGCGGCGAGCACGGACCGGCCCCCGAGGCGGATCTCGATCGCGCGGCGCTGCCCGAGCAGCACCTCGATCCACGCACCGGGTTCCTGGACGGCGCGGTCGACGAGATCCGCGCGGGGCAGGGGCCCGAGCTCGCGCAGCACATCGTGGAGCTCGTCGGCATCGCGGGCCCGGCGGTCGAGCTCGTCGCCGACCGGCGCGAGGCGCTGCAGCTGCCGTTCGAGGTCGTCGAGCACCTCGGCGTCGAGCAGGTCGCGCAGCTCGTCGCCACCGAGCAGTTCGCGCAGCAGGTCGCGGTCGAGCGCCAGCGCCTGGGCGCGGCGTTCCGCCAGCGGCGCGTCGTACTCGTACATGTACTGCCCCACCCAGCCGAACAGCAGCGACTGGGCGAAGGGCGACGCCGAGGTGGTCTCGACCGCCACCAGCCGGACCCGGCGGGCATGCAGGTCGCCGAGCAGCTGCTCCAGCGCCGGCAGGTCGAAGACGTCGGACAGCGCCTCGCGGGTGGCCTCGAGCAGCAACGGGAAGCTCGGGTACCGGCTCGCGACCTCGAGCAGCCCGGCGGCGCGCTGGCGCTGCTGCCACAGCGCGGTGCGCTTGCCGGGCATGCGTTTCGGCAGCAGCAGGGCCCGGCCGGCCGCCTCGCGGAACAGGGTGGTGAACAGCGCCGTGCCCGCGAGCTGGTCGACCACCAGGTCGCGGACCTCGTCGGGGGCCGGCAGCAGGTCCGCGGTCAGCGTGGCGTCGTCGAGGGGGTGGCCGGCATCGTCGTCGCCGTCGTGCCAGCCGCCGGCCCCGGGCACCCCGAAGGTGGCGGTCGTGTCGGGCAGCCGGACCACGATGCCGTCGTCGGCCCAGAGCACCTGCGGGTCGTAGCCGGCCGTGGTGAGCCGCCGCTCGATCGCCATCGCCCAGGGGGCGTGCACCTGGGCGCCGAAGGGGGACAGCAGGCAGACGCGCCAGTCCCCGAGCTCGTCGCGGAACCGCTCCACGACGATCGTGCGGTCGTCGGGCAGCACGCCCGTGGCCTCGCGCTGCTCGTCGAGGTAGGCGAGCAGGTTGTCCGCGGCCCACGCGTCGAGGTCGTGGTCAGCTCGCAGCCGGGCCACCTCGGCGTCGCGGTCCTCGGCGGCGTTGGTGCTGACCTCGCGGATGAAGGCGCCGACGGCGGCCCCGAGCTCGGCGGGCCGGCCCGGGCCGTCGCCGTGCCAGAACGGCAGCTTGCCGGGCTCGCCGGGCGCGGGGGTGACGACCACCCGCTCGAAGGTGATGTCCTCGATGCGCCAGGTGGAGGCCCCGAGCACGAAGGTCTCCCCGGCGCGGGACTCGTGCACCATCTCCTCGTCGAGCTCGCCGACCCGCGTGCCGTCGGGCAGGAACACGCCGAACAGGCCGCGGTCGGGGATCGTGCCGGCGTTGGTCACCGCCAGGCGCTGGGCGCCACGCCGGGCCCGGATCGTGCCCTCGACCCGGTCCCAGACGATGCGGGGGCGCAGCTCCGCGAACTCCTCCGACGGGTAGCGGCCCGCCAGCAGGTCGAGCACCGAGGTCAGCACCTCGTCGGTGAGCTCCGCGAAGGGCGCGGCGCGGCGCACGAGGTCGGCGACGTCGGCCACCGCCCAGGTGTCGATCGCCGCCATCGCCACGAGCTGCTGGGCCAGGACGTCGAGGGGGTTGCGGGGGACGTGGGTGGCCTCGATCGCGCCCTCGTGCATCCGTCGGGTGACGACCGCGGTCTCGACCAGGTCCCCGCGGTACTTCGGGAGGAACACCCCGCGCGACGGCGTGCCGACCTGATGCCCGGCCCGGCCGATGCGCTGCAGGCCCCGGCTGACCGCGCCGGGCGAGGCGACCTGCACGACCAGGTCGACCGCGCCCATGTCGATGCCGAGCTCCAGGCTCGAGGTGGCGACCAGGCCGCGCAGCCGTCCGGTCTTGAGCTCGTCCTCCACCTGGAGCCGCCGCTCGCGCGACAGGGAGCCGTGGTGGGCCTTGACCAGCTCCTCCGGCGCCTCGTCCGCCGCCTCGGCCAGCGCCAGCTCGAGCGCCTCGCCGTCGAGCCCCTCGGCCCGCAGGGCCGCCTCGCGCGTGCGCTCCGCGTGGAGCTCGTTGAGCTTGGCGGCGAGGCGTTCGGCCAGCCGGCGGGCGTTGACGAAGATCAGCGTCGAGCGGTGCGCCAGCACGAGGTCCAGCAACCTCGGGTGCACCGCGGGCCAGATCGAGCGGCGGACCAGGCCCGTCGCAGCGGAGCCGGAGCCGAACGCGAGCTGCTCGTCCGCCGGCAGCGGCTCGCCCAGGCGGCCGAGGTCCTCCACCGGGACGACCACCTGGAGCTCGAGCGGTTTGGTGAGGCCGGCATCGACCACGGTGACCGGTCGGGGTCGGCCGTCGTCGCCGTGCCCGCCGAGGAAGCGCGCCACCTCGGCGAGCGGCCGCTGGGTGGCGGACAGCGCGATGCGCTGCGGGGCCTGGCGTGCCGGGTGGTCGCCCTCCTGCCCGCCGGCGTGCCGTACCTCGTGCTCGAGCCGCTCGAGGCTCAGCGCCAGGTGGGCGCCCCGCTTGGTCCCGGCCAGCGCGTGGATCTCGTCGATGATGACCGTCTCGACCGACCGCAGGGTCTCGCGGGCCTGGGAGGTCAGCAGCAGGTAGAGCGACTCCGGGGTCGTGATGAGCACGTCCGGGGGGTGGCGCAGCATCCGCTGGCGCTCGCGTGCCGGGGTGTCACCCGTGCGCACGCCCACCTCGGGCCGGTGCACGTCGACGCCGAGCCGTTCGCCGGCGAGCCGGATCCCCTCGAGCGGCGCACGGAGGTTGCGGTCCACGTCCACCGCGAGTGCCTTCAGCGGTGAGACGTACAGCACCCGGCAGCGGTCGCGTGGCTCCTCGGGAGGCGGGGTCCGGGTCAGGCCGTCCAGCGCCCACAGGAACGCGGTCAGGGTCTTGCCCGAACCGGTCGGGGCGAGGATCAGGGTGTGGTCGCCGGCGGCGATCGCGGGCCAGCCCTCGGCCTGGGCAGCGGTCGGGGCCGCGAACGTGGTGGTGAACCACGCGCGGACGGGGTCGGAGAACCGCGCAACCGCCTCGATCATCGCCGGCGACGGTACCGCCCGGGGGTGACGGTCCCCGGTCCGGGTGCGGGCCGGGGTCCGTACCGACCTACCGTGCCCGTCGTCCCGTCCGCCGAGGAGCCCGGCCGTGACCACCGCCATCGTGCTGTTCACCCGCGACCTGCGCGTCCACGACCAGCCGGCGCTCCACGCCGCGTGCCAGCGGGCCGAGGTGGTGGTCCCGCTGTTCGTGTTCGACGAGATGATCCTCGGCTCGCGCTACGCCGCCCCGAACCGTGTCGCGCACCTGCACGCGGCCGTGCGTGAGCTGCGCTCGGCGCTGAAGGCGCGTGGGGGCGAGCTCGTGGTGCGGCGCGGTGACCCGGTCGCCGAGGTGGCGGCGTTGGCCCGGGAGGTCGGGGCCGACGAGCTGCACCTGAGCGCCGAGGTGAGCGGGTTCGGCCGGCGCCGCGAGGACCGGCTGCGCCGGCTCGCGGCCGGGGAGCTCCGCGGCGCGCTGACCGTCCACGCCCACGACGGCATCACCGTCGTCCCCGCCGGGGAGCTCCAGCCGGCCGGCGGGGACCACTTCAAGGTCTTCACCCCGTACTGGCGCCGCTGGGTCGAGGCCCCCCGGCGCGAGGTGCTCCCGGCCCCGGCCCGCGTCCCGACCCCGACGACGCTCGCGACCGGCGCCGTGCCGGCGCTCGCAGACCTGACCGACGTCGACCGGCTCGCGCCGGAGCTCCCCCCGGCGGGGGAGGCGGCCGGCCGCGGGCGGGCCGCTGGCTGGTTCGACGGCGCGATCGATGCCTACGACGACGCCCGGAACCTGCTGGCGGTCGACGGCACCTCGAAGCTGTCCCACCACCTCCACCTCGGCACCCTCTCCGCGACGGAGCTGGCGGCCCGGGTCGACCGGCGCAACCCGGGGCAGGAGGCGTTCCTGCAGGAGCTGTGCTGGCGCGACTTCAACCACCAGCTGCTGGCCGCCCGACCCGACCTCTCCCACACCGACATCCGGACCCAGCACGACACCTGGCGGGAGGACGACGAAGCCCTGACGGCCTGGCGGGAGGGCCGGACCGGCTACCCGGTGATCGACGCCGGCATGCGGCAGCTCCTCCGGGAGGGCTGGATGCACAACCGGGCCCGGATGCTCGTGGCCTCCTTCCTCACCAAGCACCTCTACCTCGACTGGAGGGTTGGGGCCTGGTACTTCATGGACCACCTCGTCGACGGGGACGTGGCCAACAACTTCGGGCAGTGGCAGTGGATGGCCGGGACCGGGACCGACTCCCGGCCCAACCGCATGTTCAACCCGGTCACGCAGGGCTTGCGCTACGACCCGGACGGGGTCTACGTGCGGCGCTACGTGCCGGAGCTCGCCGACGTGGACGACGCGCACGTACACGCGCCTTGGGAGGCCCAGGGCTCGCTGTTCGCCGGATCGGGTGACTACCCACCGCCCCTGGTCGACCACCGCGAGGCCCGCGACCGGTTCCTGGCTGCTCGCGGCCGGTAGCGGGCTGCTCGTGGGCGGTAGCGGGCTGCTCGTGGGCGCTCGTGGGTCGTGCAGGCCGGCTCGGGGCGTCCGGTCCGACGCGCGGCGCGAACGGCAGCCCCGCTAGCGTCGGCATGGAGCGGGCCGGGGGCGGCCCCGGACCCGGGAGGATCGCGTGCAGCTCACCTCGGAGCACGTCGCGCTCGTCACCGGCGGGGCCTCCGGGCTCGGCGCCGCCACCGCCCGGCGCCTGCACCACCTCGGTGCCCGGGTGGTGCTCGTCGACCTCGCGGAGGAGGTCGGGACCGCGCTGGCGGCCGAGCTGGGGGAGCGGGCGACCTACGTCCCCGCGGACGTCACCGACGCGGCCGCGGTCGCGGACGCCGTGGACACCGCCGGGGCGCAGGGCGAGCTGCGGGTCGCGGTCAGCTGCGCGGGCGTCGGCTGGGCGTCGCGGATCCTCACCCGTGAGGGTCCGCACGAGCTCGAGCTGTTCCAGCGCGTCGTGGGCATCAACCTCACCGGGACGTTCAACGTGCTGCGGCTGGCTGCGGCGGCGATGAGCGAGCTCGAGCCGGTCGACGGGGACCGTGGGGTCATCGTCAACACGGCCTCGATCGCGGCCTTCGACGGCCAGATCGGCCAGATCGCCTACGCCGCCTCCAAGGGCGGCGTCGCGGCGATGACCCTGCCGGCAGCCCGGGACCTGGCCCGCCACCTGATCCGGGTCGTGACCATCGCGCCGGGCACCTTCGAGACGCCGATGCTGGCCGGGGTGAGCGAGGAGATCCGCACCGCGCTCGCCGAGCAGATCCCGCACCCGGCCCGGCTCGGCGACCCGGATGAGTACGGGCTGCTGGTCGAACAGTTGGTCGCCAACCCCTACCTCAACGGCGAGGTGATCCGGCTCGACGGGGCATTGCGCATGGGGCCGCGCTGACGGCCGGCGGTACGCTGCCTCCGGGAGCCGGGGTGGGGAGCTGAGGTGGCGGACCGCGAGCAGGGCCGGTCAGCGGCGCTGGAGCCGTACGCGGAGCGGCTCAGCTCCACCGACGTCGCCTTCCTGGAGATGGAATCGCCCAACCGGCACATGCACGTCGGCGGGCTGTTCATCTTCGAGCCGCCAGCGGGCCAGGCGCCGTTCCGGTTCTCGCGCTTCCTCGAGCTGGTCCGCTCCCGGATCCACCACATCCCCCGGTACCGGCAGCGCATCATCCAGCCGCGGTTCCCCCTGGCCACCGCGGTGTGGGTCGACGACAAGGACTTCGATCTCTCCTACCACGTGCGGCACGCGGCCCTGCCGGCGCCCGGGACCACCGCCCAGCTGACCGAGTACGCCACCCGGATCCTGTCCCGCCAGCTCGATCGTGACCGCCCGCTGTGGGAGCTGTACGTCATCGAGGGACTCGAGCACGGTCGTGTGGCGCTGCTCGGGAAGACCCATCACGCCATGATCGACGGGCTGGCCGGCATCGACATCGCCACCGTGATGCTCGACCTGGCGCCGGATGCCAGCGACGAGCTCCCCGAGCCCGAGCCGTGGCAGCCCCGCCCGATGCCGTCGCAGGTCGCGCTGGCGTTGGAGGCCAGCCGCGGGGTCGTGAGCAGCCCGGCGCTGGCGGTCGAGGCCGCCGGCCGCCTGGTGCGCACGCCGAAGGCGGCCGCCGCTTCCGCGCTCGCCGTCTCCCGTGGGGTCGGCCGCGTTGCCCGCGCCAACCTGCTGCGACCGGCACCTCGGTCCCCGCTCAACCACCCGCCCGGGGCCCATCGGCGGCTCGCGATCCAGCGTGTGCCGCTGGCGGAGGTCAAGGCGGTCAAGGACGCCTTCTCGACCACCGTCAACGACGTGGTGCTCGCGATGGTGGCGGACGCGACGGGTCGCTACCTCCGGCTCCGGGGGGAGCGCACCGACGGGATGTGGCTGCGTGCGATGGTGCCGGTATCCACGCGCCAGGCCTCCGAGGCGCACGCGCTCGGCAACCAGGTCGTGGCGGTCTTCGTCGACCTGCCGATGTTCGAGATGGACCCGATCCACCGGCTCCGGGTCTGCCACGAGGCGATGCGGGACGTGAAGAACTCCCACGCCGCGGTCGGTGCCGGCTTCCTGCTGGGGCTCGGCGAGTTCGCCCCGCCGACGCTGCACGCCATGGCCGCCCGGGTGGCGGTCAACGCGCGGCTGTTCAACTTCCTGGTCACCAACGTCCCCGGCCCGCAGCTGCCGATCTACTGCCTCGGCTCGCGCCTCCTCGGCGCGTTCCCCTTCACGCCCCTGGCCGCGAACCACGCCTACAGCATCGGGGTGACCTCGATGGACGGCTGGCTCAACGTCGGGGTCACCGCGGACCGCGACCTCCTGCCCGACGTTGACGAGGTCCCGGCGCTGCTGCTCGCCTCGCTCGCCGAGCTGGTCGACAGCGCCGCGGCGGTCTCGGAACGAGCGGAGCGGCTCGAGCGGGCCCGTCGTGCGGCAGCGCAGGTCCCCGATGAGCTCCACCTGGCCGAGGACGGCAGCACCGTCATCGGCACCGTCGCTCCGGACGACCTCGCCCGTGAGCGGGCGACCGGCGGGGACGGCGGGTCGTGAGCGGCCCGGAGGTGGTGCGGCTCGAGGTACGCCGGCTGCGGCCCGATGCGGTCCTGCCGGCCTACGCCCACCCGGGCGACGCCGGGCTCGACCTCGCCGCGGTGGACCCGGTCCGGCTGTGGCCGGGGGAGCGGGTCGCGGTGCCGACGGGCCTGGCCGTCGCGGTCCCCGATGGCTGGGTCGGGCTCGTCCATCCACGCTCCGGGCTGGCCCGCAGGCACGGCCTGACCGTCGCGAACGCGCCGGGCACGATCGACGCCGGGTACCGCGGGGA
>JBLRWQ010000054.1:0-19325 GCA_047921175.1 Nitriliruptoraceae bacterium
GTCTTCCCATGATCAACGTGACCGATCGTCCCGATGTTCATGTGCGGCTTCGTCCGCTCGAACTTCTCCTTGGCCATCGCGTGGTGCTCCTCGTGAGAGAGAACGTCGTGGGGCGGGTGGGTCGTGGTGGACCCGTGGATCTCGTGTGCATCGCGGGTGCGATGCTGGCGGTCGTGGTGCCCCGCTCGGGTGGCGACGCCGTTCGACCGTCGGCGCGCGCCGGGTGGTGCTGTGGTCGACACAGAGCCTACAGACACGCAGGGCCCTCCGGCCGCCCGCAGCGGGTGGTGGAGGACCCAGTGTCGTAGCGGCGGGTGGACTTGAACCACCGACACAGCGATTATGAGTCGCTTGCTCTACCCCTGAGCTACGCCGCCGGGTGCCTGCGCCGCTGAGGACGGAGCAGGTGACGAGCCCTGGCGCGGAATCGAACCGCGGACCTCTTCCTTACCATGGAAGCGCTCTGCCGACTGAGCTACCAGGGCGTGCGATCGCGCAGCGTAGCCGGGCTCGTCGCGGCCGGCGAACGGCGGGTCGCGCCGCCGGTGTCGTGCTGCGTGCTGGTGGAGGGAGCAGGATTCGAACCTGCGAAGGCGAAGCCATCTGGTTTACAGCCAGACCCCTTTGGCCACTCGGGTATCCCTCCGGACCGAACCCGCGGGCTCGGGGCCGGGAAGGGTACGCACCTTCGAGCCATAGCAGCAAACGCCGCGGCAGTAGGCTCCCCGCCACGGGTCGCGCCGCCGACGACACGAGACCGACAGGAGCCCCACCATGGCCGAGTCCAGCTTCGACATCGAGGCCGGCGTCGACCGCCAGGAGGTCGACAACGCGATCAACCAGGCAGCCCGCGAGGTGGCGACCCGGTTCGACTTCAAGGACACCGACACCGTGATCGCCTGGGCCGGCGACGAGGCGATCCAGGTCGAGTCCTCGAGCGAGGACCGTGCCCGCGCGGCGCTGGAGGTGCTCCGGGACAGGTGCGTCAAGCGCAAGGTCTCGCTCAAGGCGCTCGACATCAAGGACCCCCGCGACGTGAGCGGTGGGCGCTCCCGCATCGACGTCGCGCTGGTGACGACCCTGCCCCCGGACCTCGCCAAGCAGCTGGTCAAGGACATCAAGGCCACCAAGCTCAAGGTCACGCCGACGAACATGGGGGATCGGATCCGGGTCGCGGGCAAGAAGCGCGACGACCTGCAGGAGATCCAGAAGATGGTCACGGCCAAGGACCACGACGCACCGCTCCGCTTCACCAACTACAAGTAGGCGCGCCGGTCGGCTCCGAACGACCTGCGGGGCGCGGTGTGCGCCCGAGGGAGGTCGACCCGGTGCCAGAGGGCCACACGATCCACCGTCTCGCCCGCGACCATGCGGCGTGGTTCGCGGGTGCGCCCGTGGGCGTCAGCTCCCCGCAGGGCCGGTTCGCCGCGGCCGCGGCGCTGCTCGACGGGCAACTCCTCGAGGGGACCGAGGCCTACGGCAAGCACCTGTTCCACCGCTACGCCGACGGCCGGACCGTGCACATCCACCTGGGCCTGTTCGGCCGCTTCTTCGTGCACGACAACCCCGCACCCGTGGCGCGCGAGACGACGCGCTATCGCCTCGTCGGCACCGACCGGACCACGGACCTGGTGGGTGCCACTGCCTGCGAACTGCTCACCGACGACGAGGTGACCCGGATCATCGGACGGCTCGGGCCCGACCCCATCCGCGACGACGCGGACCCCGACCGGGCCTTCGCGACGCTGCAGCGCCGCACGGTGGGCATCGGTCGCGCGCTGATGGACCAGAAGGTGCTGGCGGGCGTCGGCAACGTCTACCGAGCCGAGGTGCTGTTCGTGCACGGGGTCCACCCGGAGCGCCCCGCGCGCGACGTCGACCGGGCCACCTTCGAGGCGATCTGGGCGACGCTGGTGGCCTGGATGCGGCGCGGGGTCCGCGAGCGCCGCATCATCACCACCGACCCGGCCGAGATCGGTCGACCCCGGTCGCGGATGCGCCGCGAGGATGCGACCTACGTCTACAAGCAGGAGCGGTGCCGTCGTTGCGGCGCGGAGATCCGGCGCTACGACCTCGCGGGCCGCTGGGCCTACGTGTGCGAGTCCTGCCAGCCGTTGCCGCGGGCGGTGGCGGCGTGAGCGGGGATGCGGTGGAGCGTGAGACGCCGTTGTCGACGGATGCGGTCGCCACGGCGGCCACCGACGGAGGGGCCGTGGTGCACGAGCGCGAGCCGTCGGCGCCGGAGCGCGACGTGTCGACCGGCTGGCGTCGTCTCGCCCTGGCGGTGGTCGTGCTGCGGTTCGCGATCCCCCTGGCGGCGGTGCCGGCGATCCCGTTCCTGCTCCGGGACCGCATCGCGCTGCTGGTGCTGCTGCGCCCCCAGAAGGAGTTCCTGCTGGTCGGCGGCGGGCAGACCCGCTACCTCGGTGAGCCGGGGATCCTGCCGCTCCTGCTGGCCTACCTCCCGCTCGGGGTGCTGGCGGTGAGCGCGTTCTTCGTCATCGGCCGCGCCTACCGCACGGCTCTGCGTGAGGAGAGCGGACCGGCCTGGCTGCATCGGGCCGTACCACCTCGGCAACTGGAACTGGCCCAGCGCGTGCTCGCCAAGCGCGGGCCCGCGATCGCCATCATCGGCCGGATCGCCGCCATGCCGCCGACGGTGCTGGCCGCTGCGGCCGGGACCTCGGACGTGGCACCCGGTCGCTACCTGGTCGCGGACGCGATCGGGTCGATGCTGGGCTTCGCGATGGCCGTGGGGGTCGGGCTCGCGTTGGGCCGCGCCTACGAGGACGGCGGGGTGTGGCTGACCGTGGTCGGCGTGGTCCTGTTCGGCGCCATGATCGCGCTGGTGACCTGGTGGATCCGTCGCGAGGCCGAGCGGGACCAGGGGCCCGCAGGCGAACGGGCCGACGGGGCGGGTCAGCCGGCCTGATCCTGCTGTGGCAGCGGACCGGGACGTCTCCATCGGTCGTGGTTCCTCGCAGAGCGGGCTCCCCGACGAGTCGTTGGCCTCGAGCCCGGTCGTGGCGGCTCCGGAGCGCCAGCGGAGCGGTACCAGCGGCAGCCGATCGGCCGTGCCGCTCACCCTTCGTGAGCAGCCTTGTTCGTTGAGTGAGAAGGACCGGGCCTGAGCCCCATCGAGGTAGGTACCGGAGGCGTTGAGCGGGCGGTTGCGCGTGGTGGATAGTGATGCCTCAACGAGTCACGAGCCCGCGGCCCTCGGGTCGAGCAGGACCGGCGGGGTGAGACGCAGCGAGAGACGGAGTGCGTGAGGGAGCCGTGATCGGCACCCATCGCCTCTGCTTCCGTTGCGGAGCGGTGTGGAGACAACCGGACGATCGAGAGCCGAGCGGTTCAGGGACTGCCGGCCCGAGAGGGAGACACGACGGAGATGGCTGCCATGGCAGGAACGGCACGGAGCGGGACAAGAGGACGCAAAGCGACCTCGATCGGGGTGACCGCGTTGGCGCTCGCGATGCTGACCGCACAGGCGGCGATCGGGGCGACGGGCAACCTCCCGGGAGGTACGGCGATCGAGGTGACGATCGACGACCCGGCGGAGGACCTGGTCATCGAGGTCGAGGACGAGGACGAGCTGGTCGATCTGACCGTGACGGGCACCGCGGAGGTGGGTGGTGCAGCGGTCGTGAAGAACACGACGCTGATCTACATCCTCGACCGCTCGGGCAGCATGACGTCGCTGTCAGGCGTCGATTGCACGGGCGACGGCTCCAACGACTCGCGGCTGGTGTGCCAGGCCGAAGCCGTCGCGTTCGTGAACGGCCTCGCTGCGGACCTCAGCTCGCCGGTCGGGCTCACGGGGCTCGGCGCCTACTCCTCTGGCGGGCAGATCTACAACGTCGATCGTGCCGGCACGAGCAACCTCGTCGCTCCGGACCACGACGGCGACGGGAACGGGGTCCCGGATCTCGAGGACACCGTCCGCACGATCACCGCGTCGGGACTGACCAACTTCTCCGCCGGGCTGGAACAGGCAGAGGCCCTCCTGGAACTGTCGCCGTACGACGTGCATCGGGTGGTGTACATCTCCGACGGTGTGGCGAACACCGGCAGCAACGTCACCACCTTCGCGGGCTCGTTCGACCGGTTCGGGACCACCCGCATCGACACCTTCGCCATCACGAGCGGCTCCGGATGCGACGAGGGCAGCGGCGGGACCCACGGCAGCCTCGGTGAGGTCGCGACGCTGGGGACCACGCCCGGCACCTGCATCGAGGTGGAGGACCTCTCGGACCTGAGCTTCGTGCTGGGGACGGTCCTCGCCTCGGAGCTCACCGAGCTCACCGGGAGCGTCGACGGCGGCCCTGCGGTCGCGATCGATAGCGTGGTGCCGGCACTCCCGGAGGAGGGCCCGGTCAGCGTGGACTACTCCTGGGACGTCGGCGCCCTGGGCGTCGGCGTGCACGAGCTGTGCGTGACCGCGACCGGCAGCGACGGCGGCGGCGAGGGCTCCGTCACCGAGTGCCGCACGCTCACGATCGCCCTCGCCGGCACCGAGGGGGTCTACCCGCCGGAGCCGGAGGTCCTCGGCGAGGTGCTCTACCCGCCGGCACCCCCAGCACCGGTGGCACCGGACGTGCTGGCGGAAGCCACACCGGCGACCCCGGTCGCCGCGCAACCCGACTACACGGGCTGAGCCGCAGCGGCTCCGTGGTGGTGGCCGGCCCGGTGCCGGCCACCACCGCTGTGCGTCTGGCACGCTGGTACGACACGGATCCCGCTGGGGCCCTCACGCGGTGAGGACCGGGACCGATCCCGTGCCCGGGAAGGGATGAGCGGGTGTCCGAGACCGCCACCTCGATGCCCGCGTCGGGCAGCCGGCCACCTCGGCGCCGGCGGCTGGGGTGGGCGACGGCCGGGCTCCTGGTCGCGCTGCTGACGTTCGCGCTCGTGGATGCCGGCCTCGTGCTCCGGGACCTGCGCACGGCCGAGGGCGAGGCACGGGTCGTGCGGACCGCCCTGGAGGCCGGTGGTCTCCGTGAGGCCGTCGTCGCCACCGAGGCCGCCAGCCAGGCGTCCGAGCGGGCCGACCGCCGGCTCGCCCGGTGGCACTGGCACGCGGCGTCCTCGATGCCGCTGATCGGCACCGACGTCACCACGCTCCGTGCCCTGGCCAGGACCGGTGCGACCGCCGCAGCGATCGCCGAGGACGCGCTACAGGTCGCACGGCCGGTCATCGATGACGGCGCGGGTGCCTTGATCGCCGAGGGTCGCCTGCAGGTCGAGCTGCTCGCCGACCTCGCCGAGGCCGTGCAGGGTGCGGACCTCACCGCCCTCGCAGCCGCGCGCGAGCAGCTGGCGACCGTGGCTGACGCACCGCGGTCCGCCGCGTTGCGGGACGCGGCGCGTCGGGTGCTCGACGTCACGGCGCGGCTCGAGCAGGCGCTCCCCGAGGCCGCTGACACCCTCACGTTGGCGGTCGACCTGCTGGGCGGCGACGGCCCGCGCCGCTACCTCGTCGCCGTCCAGCACCCTGGCGAGCTGCGCGGTACCGGGGGCCTGATCGGCTTCCTGGCGGTGCTGGAGCTGCGCGCCGGCGAGGTCACCCTCGCGGAGCCCACCGGCATCGACCGTGATACGGCCATCGACGGCACGGTGCTCGTCCCGCTCGGCGCCTTCAGCCGCTCGACGCGGTTCGAGGTCGACGCGCCGGCCGACTACCAGGCCCGCTACGGCAGCGTCGGTGGCGCCGTCTTCCTGCCGAGCACGAACGTCGACCCGGACCTCCCGACCGTCGCGCCACTCGTGCTCGCCCAGTACGCACAGGCCAGCGGTGAGGTGCTCGACGGGCTGCTCACCATCGACCCCCTCGGCCTGCAGTTGCTCCTGGAGGCCATCGGGCCGCTGGACGTCCCCGACCAGGTCGCCGGGCTCTCCAGCGCGCTCCCGGACCCGATCCCCGCCGAGATGCTCGCCCAGGTGCTGCTCATCGACGCCTACGAGGAGCTGGGCGGGGGCAGCATCGAGCGCCGCCGCTACCACGCCGAGGTCGCCGGCGCGGCCCTGCGGACCCTGCTCTCCGGCGACGGCGACCCGCTCGCGCTCGCCCGGGCGCTCGACGACGCGATCAGCGCACGGCATGTCCAGCTCTTCAGCACCGAGGTGGGCGAGCAGCGCCGACTCGAGCGCCTCGGCATCGCGGGCGCGCTGCGTCCGCAGGAGGTCGGCGACGACCTGCTCGCCGTGACGGTGGTGAACATCGCGGGGAACAAGGCCGACGTCCACGTCGCCCACCGGCTGGAGCACGACCTCCTTCTCGAGGTGGTCGAGACCGACGCCGGGCCGCAGCTCTGGCGGGCCAGCGTGAGCCGGCTGCGGATCGAGAACGCCGTCGATCCGGCCAGCGACCCCTACATCAGCACCTCCCTGGAACCGACCCGCCCCGGCGACCCCCGCATCATGACCGGGCAGCTCGGCCTGGTACGCAGCTGGGTGACCCTGTGGTCGACCCCCGGTGCGACGCTCGAGCGTGCCAGCGACCTGACCGGGGCGGACCTTGCGACCTGGCAGGACCGCATCCACGACCTCGACACGGTGGACCAGCTGCTGGACACGCCGCAGGGGCGCACCACGGGGACCGAGGTGGTGCTCCGTGGTCCCACCGGCATCGCCGTCGACGGTGACCGCGTGACCTACCCCCTGACGCTGTGGCGGCAGGCCAAGGGCGTCGCCGACCACCTCGATGCCCGCATCGAGGCGCCGGCAGGTTGGCGGATCACCGACATCGAGGTGGCGGCGGACGGACCGGCGATCGGGCTCGGACCGGCGCCGTTCACCGAGCCGGTCACCGTGGTGGACCGGTCGACCGGTGCGGTGTCGCTGCAGGGCTCGATGACCGCGGATGTCCGGGTCGTCGTGGAGCTTCAGCGGGAGCGGTGACGCGGGCCGAGCTGCCCCATGCGGCGCGCCTGGTCCTCCAGCGCGGCGATCCGCTCCGGGATCGGCGGGTGGGTCGAGAACAGCCTGCTCGCCGCCCGGCCACCGAAGGGTGCCGCGATGAACAGGTGCTGCATGGCCGGGTTGGTCTCGGCCTTCGTCCCACCGGCGCGCAGCCGACGCGGGTCGTTTGCCCCGGCCTCGAGCTTCGCGAGCGCGCTGGCGAGCGCGAGCGGGTTGCCGGTCAGCTCCGCACCGGTGTGGTCCGCCAGGGACTCGCGGGATCGGGTGATGGACGCCTGGATGACCAGGGCAACGATGGGGGCGATGATGGACACCGCAAGCGCGACGAGCGGGTTCGGCCCGTTGTCGTCGCTGGAGCCGAACAGCGGGATCCAGCGCAGCGCGAAGGCGAGGTAGGTGATCGTCGTGCCGATCGCCGCTGCGACCGAGCCGATCAGGATGTCCCGGTTGTAGACGTGCTGGAGCTCGTGCCCGAGGACGCCCTCGAGCTCCTCTCGCGTCAGGGCGTCGTAGAGGCCCTGGTTCACCACGACCGCCGCGTGGCGGGGGTTGCGGCCGGTCGCGAAGGCGTTGAGCTGCGGCGAGGGGCTGAGGTACAGGCGCGGCATCGGCTCACCGGCGCGGGCGGCGAGCCGCTCCACGATGGCGATGATGTCGGCGTGCCGGACCGGGTCCAGCGGCTGCCCACCCGCCATGCGCACGGCGATCCGGTCCGAGGCGAAGTAGCTGACGGCGTTCATGGCGAGCGAGACCGCGAGCATCAGGGTCAGGAACGTGTTCGACCCGGTGCCAGCATCGAGCATGGCGCCGATCCACAGCAGGACACCGGTCAGCGCCGCCAGCAGGACGAACGTCTTCGCGCTCTTGAACATCGTCGGTCTCTCCACCTCTCGTCGTGGCGTGTCGTTGCTCGTCGGGGCGCGCGGGTCCGGGATCCCTCCGCTCTCGGCGACGGTACCGAGGGGCACCTCCGCGCCGCCCGTGCCTTGGATGGTGGCCACGCAGGGACGTTGCGCCGGCGCGACACAGGTTCGTGGCGAACGAGCGGGGTGGACGAGCCCGTCGAGACGGCCATCACAGCATCGTCGCGCGGTGACCGCACGCCATCCCGACGCGCCCTTGACTCGAACGTATGTTCTGCTACGGTGCCTGCATCGGAACCGACCCGGGGGCGGGTCAGGGCACGCAGTGACAGCCACGCACGTACGGGGAGAGGGAGCCGGCGCCGCCAGCACGGCGGGTCCCGGTGAGCTCACGGAGCGGCTCGACGCGGTCGCCTCCTCCGTGCGGGCGCTCGCCCGCGTCGAGGTGGACGACCTCGACGGCACCCCGCTCCAGACGTTGCTCGCCCAGCTGCCGCGCCTCATCCGCCAGCTCGAAGGGGTGCGGGCCCGCGCCGGCGCAGCCGCCCAGCGCGCCGAGATCCGTCGCCGGCCGAACGAGGCGATCGGTCGGATCCTCACCGACCACCAGCAGCAGCTCGGCCAGCAGCAGCGGCTCAGCGCCACGGAGACCAAGCGGGTCCTGGACGCCGGCCGGGCCGCAGCCGATCACCCGCGCACCGGCGCGGCCCTCCGAGACGGCGAGCTCGACAGCGCACAGGCGCAGACCATCGCCCGCGTCCTGCTCGACGTTCCCTTGGACCGTCGCGACACGGTCGAGGCGGAGCTGCTCGACCTGGCCCGCCACCTCGATCCGGTCGCGTTCGGACGACGCGCCCGACAGATCCTGGGTCGCGAGCAGACCCCGGCGCTGGCCCGCGACGAGCGGCGCCAGCACTTCCGGCGGCGCTTCCGCGCGGCGGACACCGAGGATGGCGGCCTCGCCGTCTCCGGCGCGTTCTACGGGGTTGCCGCCGAGCAGATCCGGGTGGCGCTCCGAGCGTTCCGGCGCCCCGACACCCCGGACGAGCACCGCACGCCCGACCAGCGCGGCGCGGATGCCTTCGAGCAGCTGTGCGCGGCGGCACTGCGGGCGGGTGACGCCCCCACCGAGCACGGCGTGCGACCGCAGGTCATCGTCACCCTGAGCGCGGCGGAGCTCGCCGCGCTCGAGGACGAACCGACCACGGTCACCGGGACCCTGCTGCACTCCGGTCAGGTGGTCACCGGGCGCGAGCTGCGGAGCCTGGTCGCTGACGCCCGGTTGGTTCGGCTCGTGCTGGACGCCGCCCGCACCCCGATCGAGGTCAGCACGACCGTCCGCACGGTGCCGGTCGGGCTGTGGCGGGCCCTGCTGGTCCGCGACGGGGGCTGCGTCTGGCCTGGGTGCGATGCGCCGGCAGCCTGGTGCGACGTCGCGCACGGACGGGACGCCTTCGCAGATGGCGGCACCCTCTCCCCCGACAACGCGATGCTGCTGTGCCGTCGGCACCACCGGACCTTCGACGCCGGCGCACGCAGGGTCGAGATCCACGGCGACACCGTCACCTTCCCCGGCCTCCAGCAGATGGGCCCGGAGCGTGACCGTGGTCCAGGCGTGCACCAGACGCAACGACCGAGCACGGCGGCCGCACGGTCCAGGGTCGTGACGATCCCTGTGCCGTCTGCACACCTGGTCGATCCTCCCGTGATCGACGCGGACCTGCGCCGCGCAAGGAGGAAACCGGGCGAGCGAGCCCACATCGTGGAACGCTCACGTCCTCGAGCGGTCGGTCCCGAACCGCCGCAGGCGATCCCGCGAGGGGCGGCAGCCATCGACACGTCCGCTCACCCGACCCCCCGGCACCCCACGCATACCGCCAAGCGTGCGTCCCGCACCGTCGGCGGGTGCCGGCGACCGACCAGCAGCCGTGGCCCACCACCCGCGAACGTCCGGCACGGGCCTCGGCCGGTGACTTCGGCCGGGTTGCTGGCACTGCTCGCTGGGGTTCGGACGACGGAACTATGCGCCGTCCGGCCGCTCGTCCACGCGCGGCGTAGGGCAGCCACTCGGCACCGCGCGGCACCCACTCGGCCGCGCGCGGTGCCGGCGCGGCGGCACCAGGACGACGCTCAGCCGGCAGCGACGAGGCTGATCGTGCTCGAGAGGTTCGACACGAGTCCGGGCAGGACCCCGAGGAGGACGGTGCCGATCATCAGCACCACGACCACCGCGGACAGGTTGAACCCCGGCTGCAGCCGGGGCAGCCCGGCGGGGGCAGCGTCCATCCAGATCGTGCGGACCACCCGCAGGTAGTAGAAGAACCCGATGACCGAGTTGAGGACGAGGAAGACGGCGAGGATGACCCCGAACAGGGTGATGTCGACCGCGATCGCCTCGATGATGGCGACCTTGGCCCAGAGGCCGACCGTCAACGGTGCACCGCCCAGGCTGAACAGGAAGACGGTCATGCCCATCGCGAGGAGCGGGCCACGGCTCGACAGGCCCGCGTAGTCCGCGATGGACCTGAGGCCCGTGCGGCGCTCGACCGCGATCGCGACGCCGAAGGCACCGACGTTCATGACCGCGTAGGCGATCAGGTAGAACAGCGCCGCTTCGATCGCCGCCGCGTTGACCACGTCCGACCCGGTTCGGGCCAGACCGAAGGGGATGAGGATGTACCCGGCCTGCGCGACGGAGGAGTAGGCGAGCAGCCGGATCAGGTCACGCTGCTGGAGGGCGAGGAGGTTCCCGAGCGTCATGGTGATGATCGCGAGCACCCCGAGCATCGGCCCCCACACGTCCGCGACGGGTTCGAAGGCGATGAAGACCACCACGATCAGCCCGGCGAACCCGGCGGCCTTGGACGCGACGGCGAGCATCGCGGCGACCGGCATCGGGGCACCGGCGTAGGTATCCGGCGCCCAGAAGTGGAACGGCACCGCGGAGATCTTGAAGCCGAAGCCGACGATGACCAGCATGACCGACCCGAGCAGGAGCGGGACCGACGCGGTCTCCCCCGCGAGCTCCGCGGCGATGCCGTTCAGGTCCGTGGTGCCGGTGAAGCCGTAGATCATCGACATGCCGAACAGCATCAGGGCGACCGAGAGCACCCCGATCAGGAAGAACTTCAGCGCCGATTCCGACGAGTACAGGTCCCGCTTGCGCATCCCGACCATCACGAACGCCGGGATGGACACGGTCTCCAGGGCCACGAACAGCAGCAACAGGTCCCGCGCGGACGGCATCAGGAGCATGCCGATGAAGCTGGTCAGCAGCAGGAAGTAGTACTCACCCTGGAAGAACCGGTTCTCGGCCACGTACCGCCAGCTGATCGCGAGGATGGCCAGCAAGGTGCCCAGGAAGAGCATCTTGAACAGCAGCGCGAAGCTGTCGACGACGAACATCGTGCCGAAGGTGGTCCGCTCCTGGCCCCAGATGGCCACCGTCGCCACCATCGCGCCGACGGTGCCGAGCGCCGCGAGCGGGTTGACCAGCTGCTTGGCGTCGCCGCGAAGCACGAGGTCCGCGGCCAGCACGAGCAGGGCCGTGACCGTGAGCACGATCTCCGGCAGGATCGCGATGAAGTCGATCTGCATCGCTTCGTTCCTCCTCGTGGTGTCGCCGTCGTCCCTGGTCGCAGCCCGGTGGTCCGGTCGCGGTCGGCGAGTGTGGTCCGGTCCAGCGGTCCGGGTGCGTCGCGCACCTCGCCGCGGCCCGGCTCGGTGTCGGTCAGCCGCCCAGGAAGCCGACGAGGTTGGTCACGGCTGCGTCCTGCACCCCGAACAACAGCCTCGGGAAGATCCCCAGCGCCAGGATCAGCGCCAGCAGGGGCAGCCACGACACCCACTCGATGGCCTGGACGTCCGCCAACGGCTCGTTCACCCAACGCTCGGTCGGCTCCCCGAGCCCGATGCGCTGGATCAGCCACAGGAAGTAGCCGGCGGTGAGCACGGTCCCGATCGCCGCCAGGATCACCAGGGCCAGGTACAGCCCGCCGTAGCTGTCCGCCAGCCCGAGCCCCGGGTTGATCGCGGCCCACATGGCCGTGAACTCGCCCCAGAACCCGGCCAGGCCGGGCAGGCCCAGGGAGGCCACCGAGACGTAGACGAACAGCGCCCCGTAGACCGGCATCTTCTTCAGCATCCCGCCACCGATGACCGCGATCTCGCGCGTGTGGTAGCGCTCGTGCAACGAGCCGGCCATGAAGAACAGCATGCCGGTGATCACGCCGTGGGCGATGTTGCCGAACAGCGCGGCCTGGATCCCGGCCTCGTTCATGGCGGCGATGCCGAGCATCACGAAGCCCATGTGCCCGACGGACGAGAAGGCGATCAGGCGCTTGACGTCGGTCTGGGCCAGGCAGCACAGGGAGCCGTAGATGATGCCGATGACGGCCAGCACCCCGATCATCGGGGCGAAGCGGGTCGCGCCATCCGGCAGGATCGGCAGCCCGATACGGATGAAGCCGTAGGTGCCGAGCTTCAGCAGCACCCCGGCCAGCAGGACCGAGCCGACGGTGGGCGCCTCGGTGTGGGCATCCGGCAGCCAGGTGTGGAAGGGCCAGACCGGGACCTTGATGGCGAACCCGAGGAAGACCCCGAGGAAGGCCCAGGTCTGGAAGGTGGTCGAGCCGAACGGCGCCATGGCCGACAGCTCGGTGATGCTCCAGGTCTGCGCGCCGGCCTGGAAGTAGATGGCCAGGAACGCCACCAGCATGAAGACCGACCCGAACAGGGTGTAGAGGAAGAACTTCACCGAGGCGTAGTCGCGCCGGGGTCCACCCCACATGCCGATGAGGAAGAACATCGGGACCAGGGTGAGCTCGAAGAAGATGAAGAAGAGGATCAGGTCGAAGGCGACGAAGCTGCCGGCCACCCCGGTCTGCAGCAGCAGCATGAGCGCGAGGAACGCCTTCGGCTTCCCCGGCGACGGCAGGTGCTTGGTGGTGTAGATCGCCGACAGGAAGGTGAGCAGGTAGGTCAGGACGAACAGCGGCAGCGAGATCCCGTCCATGCCGATGGAGAAGCGGGCGTTGATGGCCGTGATCCAGCCGACGTCCGTGGTGAACTGCAGCTCCCCCGCCCGGCCGTAGTCGAAGCTGGCGGCGATCGCGGCGGCCAGCACGAAGGCCACACCGGTGATCACCACCGCGGCCCGGCGCACCTCACGGTCGAACGACCTGGGCAGAACCGACAGCGCTCCCGCCCCCGCGAGGGGGAGGAACAGCGCGACCACCAGGGCCCAGCCTGCGGTGTTGGGGTCCATCGTCGTCTCCTTGGCTCACCTCGGGCCGCTGCGCCCGGTGCGAGTCGGCTGGCCATCCAGCCCGTCGCGTGTGGCGGGTCACCCCGCCGGTCGTGGTTGTCGGGTCTACCTCGCGGCCGCGAAGGCCAGGACGAGCACGATCGTGCCGGCTACGAGCACACCGGCGTAGCGCTGCACGTCCCCGGACTGGATCCTCTTCAGCTTCTCGCTCCACCAGGCGGCGCTGAACGCGGCACCGTTCACCCCGCCGTCGATCACCTGCTGGTCCACCACCCGGTAGGTGGTCATCGCCACCTGCTTCGTGGCCCGACCCACCCCGGCCACCGCACCGTCGATCAGCACGTTGCTGGAGTAGGTCGCCCAGGCCGACAACTTGTCGCGCACCGGCACCACGACGTAGCGGTAGCCGAAGTCGTCGAAGCCGTACTTGGCCACGAGCACGTCGGTGAACCGGCCCATCGACAACGTCGGGTCCTGCTCGGGCAGGCCCTTGCCGTAGAACCGGTAGGCCAGGTACACCGCCGAGGCGAACAGCACCAGCACGATCGCGAGCAGGTCCGGATGCCACGTCGGCACCCCGTGCAGGATCTTGACCGACCCGTCCTCCGCGGCTGCCGCCTGGACCTGCCCCGACACCGAGGTGGCGCCGGCGGCTTCGACCGGCCCGGACCACGTGCCGCCCGATGGCTCGCTCGTCGCAGGCGGGCCACCCGCCAGCAGGCCATCGCCGCTGATCGAGCCGGCCAGCGCCGAGGTGGCACCGTCCCCGGTGAAGGGGTAGGTGGCCTCCTCGTTCAGGATCGGCGTGGCGGTCCAGGTCTCGAAGTTGGGCCGTTCCGGTGAGAAGGGGGACAGCAGGTAGCCGGAGGCGATCGACAGCACCGCCAGCAGCATGAGCGGGCCGACCATGAGCTTGCCGGACTCGTGCGGCGGGTGGTGGCTGCGGTTCTCGCCGGCGAAGATGAGGAAGATCGCCCGGGACATGTAGAAGGTCGTGACGAACGCGGCGGCCAGGCCGACCCAGTAGACGAGGCTGCCCGTCACGAAGCCGGCGTCGGCCCAGATGCTCCCGGCGATCAGGATCTCGTCCTTGGAGAAGAACCCGGCCGTCAGGGGGAAGCCGGCCAGGGCCAGCGAGCCGACGATGAAGGTCCAGAACGTGTGCGGCATGGCCTTGGCCATCCCGCCCATGTCCGAGATGTTGTTGGAGTGCACGGCGTGGATCAGTGACCCGGCGCCGAGGAACAGCAGCGCCTTGAAGAACCCGTGCGTGAAGAGGTGGAAGACGCTCGCGGTGTACCCACCGACGCCGATGGCGGCCATCATGTAGCCGAGCTGGGAGACGGTCGAGTAGGCGAGGATCTTCTTCAGGTCGTCCTGGACCAGGGCGAGCAGGCCGCCGAAGAACAGGGTGATGACCCCGACGATCGCGATCGTGGCCATGACCGTGGCGCTCTGGGCCACGACCGGGAACAGCCGCGCGAGCAGGAAGATGCCCGCGGTGACCATCGTGGCCGCGTGGATCAGCGCGGAGACCGGGGTCGGCCCGGCCATGGCGTCCGGGAGCCACACGTGCAACGGCATCTGGCCGGACTTCGCCACGCAGCCGAGGAAGATCAGCAGCATGCCGGTGACGATCGTGGCGTTGGTCAGCTGCCCGGTGGCCGCGGCCTCGTTGATCTGGAGGATGTTGAAGGGGGTGTCGGTCAGGGAGAACATCCCCGCCGACAGCACGATGACCCCGACGATCAGCCCGACGTCCCCGAACTTCGTGGTCAGGAAGGCCTTGTTGGCCGCGTCCTGGTTGGACTTGCCCTCCCAGTAGAACCCGATCAGGAGGTAGGAGCACAGACCCACCAGCTCCCAGCCGATCACCGCGAGCAGGAGGTTGTTGGCGACCACGAGCAGCAGCATCGAGAAGGTGAACAGACCGAGCATCGCGAAGAAGTAGGTGAACCGGACCTCGCCCTTCATGTACTCGCGCGAGTAGACGTGGACCATGAACGACACGGTGGTCACCAGCACCAGCATCACCGCGGTCAACCCGTCGACGAGCATGCCCAGCTCGAAGACGAAGCCGCCGCCGAGCGGCGACCAGGCGACCGCGCGCTCCAGGGGCTCCATCGGGGAGTTCACGAAGGTCTGCCACCCGATGGCCAGCGCCAGCACCCAGCTGATCCCCAGCGCGACGATCCCGATCTCGGAGCCCTTGCCGGGCAGCTGCTTGCCCACCGCGGCGGTCAGCACCGCCGACAGCAGCGGCAGGGCGACGACCACCCAGGTGTACTCGAGGAGCGCGTCCACGTGAGCCTCCCCTACCAGCGCATGAGGTCGGCGTCGTCGACGTCGACCGTGGCGCGGTTGCGGAACATGTTGAAGACGATGGCCAGCCCCACGCCGACCTCGGCGGCGGCGACCCCGATGATGAACAGGGCGAACATCTGCCCGGTCACCGCCGGGTCATCGGGGAACAGCAGGTTCTGGAAGGTCACGAGGTTGATGTTCACGGCGTTGAGCATCAGCTCGACGCTGATCAGCACCAGCACGGCGTTGCGTCGGGCGATGACGCCATAGACACCGGCGCAGAACAGGAACGTCGCGAGCAGTAGGGGGCCGAGCGGACTCATCGGTCACCCTCCTCGCCACGGGTCAGGGCCGGCGTCGCGTCGCCCTCGACCTCGTGTGCGTCGGGATCCTCGGCCAGCTCGATGTGGGTCACCGTGAGCTCCGCTCCGGACTCCCCCGACTCCCGACGGGCCAGAACGATCGCACCGATCAGCGCCGCGAGCAGCAGCATCGACAGGACCTCGAAGGGCAGCACCCAGTCGGCGAAGATGGCGATGCCGATGTCGTCGATGCGTGGACCGGTGACCTCGGGGGCACCCCGGCCGGAGAACGCCCCGATGATCAGGGTCGACAGCACGACGAACAGCCCGCCGGCGACCCCGAGGGCGAGGCCTCGGTTCTGCCCGTCGAGGGCCTCACGGCCGATGGGCGCCCGGGTCAGCATCAGCCCGAACAGGAACAGCACGGCGACCGCACCGACGTAGACCACGAGCTGGACCAGGGCCAGGAAGTCCGCGGAGAGGGTCAGGAACACCCCGGCGAGCCCACCCATGGTGACCGCGAAGTACAGCGCGGCGTGCATGAGGTTCTTCGAGGTGACGGTCAGGACCGCGGCACCCGCGGTCAGCAGCCCGACGAGCACGAAGATCACGTCGTAGCCGGTCATGCGCCTGACTCCTCGTCGAGCTGCTGCTGCTTGCGCTTCTTGACCCAGGCGGCCTTGGCCTTGGACCGGGCGATGCGCTCGGACTTGCCCTCCGCGATCAGTTGGTCGAAGACCTCCTGATCGATCTCGCCGGCTCCCTCGACGTGCACGTCGGCGAGCTTGGGCTTCGCGGCGGGCGCGCCGGCGTCGGCGTCGCTGGAGGCGGCCTCGTCGGAGCCCGTCCCGGCGGAGGCGGCCTCCGCCTCGGCGCGCAGCCTCGCCTTCTCCTTCTTGACGTAGGCCGCCTTGGCCTTGGCGCGGGCCATACGCTCCGGCTTGCCCTCGGCGATCAGCTTGTCGAACGTCTCCTGGTCGATCTCGCCGGCCTCGACCTTCACCTCGGCCGGCTTCGGGGCCGCCGCCGGCGTCGCATCGGCGTCAGCGTCGGGCGCGGCTGCAGCGGCCTGCTCGGCCTCAGCACGCAACCGGGCCTTCTCCTTCTTGACGTAGGCCGCCTTGGCCTTGGACCGGGCGATGCGCTCGGACTTGCCTTCGGCGATCAGCTGGTCGAAGACCTCCTGGTCGATCTCGCCGGCCTTGACCTCGATCTCCGGCTCCGCCGTCTTCGCCTTGGCCGTGCCGGCCGCCGCTTCCTTGGGCGCCTCGGCCGCCTTGCGCGCCTCCTGCTGCTTGGCCGCCTCGAGCTCCCGCTCCTTGGCGGCCTTGGCGATCGCGTCGGTCACCTCGGCCGGCCGGATCGCCCCGTCCTCGAGCGGCGGTGGCGGGGGCACGGTGTCCGCCCACTCGCGCAGCTTGTCCTTCTCGTGCAGGAGCGCGTCGATGCTGTACTCGGAGTACTCGAACTCCGGGGACCACCACAGCGCGTCGAACGGACAGACCTCGACGCAGATACCGCAGTACATGCACAGCGAGAAGTCGATCGCGAAGCGGTCCAGGACGTTGCGGGTGCGGGCCCGACCACCCTCCTTGGCGGGGGGGACGGTCTCCTTGTGCGACTCGATGTAGATGCACCAGTCCGGGCACTCGCGGCTGCACAGCATGCAGACGGTGCAGTTCTCGTCCATCAGGGCGATGACCCCGCGGGTCCGCGGCGCCAGCTCGGGGCGCTCGTAGGGGTACATCTGCGTCGTGGGACGCTGGAAGAGGTACTTGATCGTGACACCGAGCCCCTTCAGGAGCCCGATCCCCGGAGGTGCGGATGCCGGCATCAGGAGACCACCTTGGCGATCGTGACCAGGGCCAGGTTCAGCAGCGACAGCGGCACGAGCACCAGCCAGGAGAGCCGCTGGAGCTGGTCCTCACGGAGCCGCGGGTAGGTGACGCGGGCCCAGACCATCAGGAAGACCAGCAGCAGGATCTTGCCCAGCGTGACCGCCACACCGAGCAGGGTGCCGGTGACACCGCAGTCGAACAGCCCACCGCCGGCCTCGCAGCCCGGGAGCGGCACGCCCGGCAGGATCTGCCAGCCGCCGAGGTAGAGGACCACCATGATGGCCGACATCGACACCATGCCCGCGTACTCGGTCAGCATGTACATGGCGTACTTGATGCCGGAGTACTCCGTCATGTAGCCGAACACCAGCTCGGAGTCCCCGATCGGCATGTCGAAGGGGGGCCGGGACAGCTCCGCCATGGCAGCGATGAAGAAGATCCCGAACCCGAGCACCTGCGGGAAGACGTACCAGAGGTTGATGTCGGAGCCGAAGAGCAGGAAGCTCGACTGCGCCTCGACGATGCCGACCAGCGACAGCGTCCCGGCCTGCACCGCGACGGCGATGGCCGCGATGATCAGCGGCAGCTCGTAGGCGATCAGCTGGGCGCCGGCGCGCAAGCCCCCGAACAGGGAGAACTTGTTGGCCGAGGCCCACCCGCCCATGAGCACCCCGAGCACCGACACCGACGAGGCGGCCAGCACGTAGAACAACCCGAGCTCGAGGTCGAGGGCGAAGACGCCAGGGCCGAAGGGGATGACCAGGAAGACCAGCATCGCGGGGATCAGGGCCACCCCGGGCGCGATCGCGAACACCCACTTGTCCGCGGCCGAGGGGATCAGGTCCTCCTTCTGGATGAACTTGATCCCGTCGGCGACCAGCTGCAGCGACCCGAAGGGACCGGCCTCGACCGGCCCGCGGCGGTGCTGCATGCGGCCCATGGTCTTGTGCTCGACGTAGCCGGCGACCAGCGGCACGACGAAGAAGACCCCGAGCACGAGCGCCAGCTTGAGCAGCAGCGGCAGCAGGAAGGAGTCGCCGACATCCAGGAGGGACTCGGCCTGGGCGAGCAGCGGCGCGACGCCGGAGGTGACCAGCAGCATCATCGGTCGATGTCCCCCACCACGAAGAAGACGGAGCCCAGGATCGAGACGGCATCGGGCAGCAGCTGCCCGCGCATCAGGTACGGGATGGCCTGGACGTTGGAGAAGGACGGCGTGCGCATCTTCAGCCGCCACGGGTTGCGGCCCCCGTCGGACTCGAGCCAGTAGCCGAGCTGCCCCAGCGGGTTCTCCGTGCGCACGTAGGTGGCGCCCTCGGGGGCCTTGACCATCTTGGGCAGCTTGGAGTTGACCGGGCCGGACGGCATGTGGTCGTGGATCTGGTCGATCAGGTCCAGCGACACGCGGATGCGGTGCAGCAGGCAGTAGAACCGGTCGTAGGCGTCGCCGTTCTCGCCGACCGGCACCTCGACGTCGAGCTCGCCGTACTTCAGGTAGGGCTCGGTCGACCGGGAGTCCTCGGGCAGCCCGGTCGCCTGCAGGGTCGGCCCGGTGACCCCGATCGACAGGGCGACCTCCATCGGCAGCGGGCCGACGCCCTTGGTCCGCGCGTGGAAGATCTCGTTGCCCAGCACCAGGTCGAAGTAGTCCGGCAGCCGCTCGCGCAGCAGCTCGCCGTCGACCCGCTCGCGCGGGGTCCGCGTCAGCTCGAGGTAGGTGGCGAGCGTCGCGGTGCCGAAGTCCGCCAGGGCCTGGGGCGAGTTGTCCCGGGGGCGGGCCTGAGGCTCGACGCTCTCGATGTCGATGCCGGTGAGGCGCCCGCCCTCTCCC
>JBLRWQ010000055.1:0-19264 GCA_047921175.1 Nitriliruptoraceae bacterium
GTGGGCGGCGGTGGCCCGGGCTGCGTGGGCGGCGGTGGCCCGGGCTGCGTGGGCGGCGGTGGGTTGCTCCCCGCGTTCTGCTCGGAGGGTGCGACGCGGTGCAGGGAGGAACCGTCGGGCGGTGGCGCCAGCGGGGGCCCGTCGGCGGGCGGCGGCCCGCTCACCTCAGCCGACGTGCGCGTCGTGGCCGAGCTCCCGGAGCGCCGCACGGATGCGCGCCGCATGCTCGTCCAGGGCTGCGGGGTCCGGGTCCGTGTCGACCCGGGAGAAGTCCAGGTCGGCCAGCTCACGGAGCGCGGCCACGTGGACGTGGCAGTGCGGGACCTCGAAGCCGGCGATGGCCGTGCCGACCCGCGGCGGGTCGAAGGCGCGCTGGATCGCGAGCCCGACGATCCGGGTCACCTCGCTGACCCGCTGCCAGGTGGCCGCATCGAGGTCGAGCCAGTGGTCGACCTCCTGGCGCGGCACCACCAGGGTGTGCCCGGGGGACAGGGGGCCGATCGACAGGAACGCGACCACCGCGTCGTCGCGCCACACGAAGCGCCCGGGGAGCTCGCCCTCGATGATGCGGGTGAACACGCTGGCCATCGTCGCCTCCGGCGGTCGCGGTCCGGCCGTGGAGCGGGTGACCGGGATCGAACCGGCACCTCCTGCTTGGAAGGCAGGGGCTCTACCATTGAGCTACACCCGCGTGCGGCGGCAGCGTAGCGACCACGACCCCCCCGTCGGGAGCCCCCCCGCGCCCGGCGTGGCCCCGTGGCCACGGTCGGTGGCCGCCGCGCGACCGCTGCGGTCCTCCGGCCCGCTAGCGTCGTGGGTCTCGCCGACGGGCCGGAGCGGTCCGCATGCTGAGGAGCGACGATGGCCGAGATGAAGGACCGCCTGCGCATCGTGCCGGGGTTCCGCCCCGATGAGTACGAGCGCCTCACCGACCTGCTGTTCGGCCGGCTCGAGCGCCGTCTGAAGCGTTGGGACCCCGAGCAGGTCGAGCTCGAGCTGTCGGTCAAGGAGCGCGACACGCCGTCGCAGCGCACCGTGCTCGAGTGCTGGATCACCGGCGTGCCGCGCATCGTCGGCACCTCGACCGAGGCGGAGCTCGACAAGGCCGTGGTCGAGGTCCGCGATGACGTGCATCGGCAGATCAACCGGCACGTGACGCGCAGGGAAGCGGAGCGCAAGGCTGGCGGCCGCTGACCGCGGCGGTCGGTCGGGGTGGCCGGATTCGAACCGGCGGCCCCCTGCTCCCAAAGCAGGTGCGCTAACCAAGCTGCGCCACACCCCGTGGCGGCGCCAGCGTAGCCGTGCCGTCCCACGGCCCCCGTCGTCACCCGGGGGCGGTGGGCCTGCGGGGCCACCGCACGCGACGCCCCGCCCCCTCGGCCGGGCCGCCGGATGGACACGGGCCCGCCGAGGTGGAACCATCCCCGGCACGCGCGCCCTGCAGCCGTCCTCGGGCCCGTCGAGCGGCCTCACCGTCCGGTTCCGCGACACGTGCACGTCGGCGCATCGCCCGGCAGCCAGAGCGCACCCCCACCCACCCACGACGAGGAACCATCCACCGTGAAGACGTCCGTCGAGACGATCGATCCCGTCCAGGTCAAGCTGACCGTCGAGGTCGAGCCCAAGCGCGTCAAGCAGGCCTTCGACCGCGCCGCCCGCGAGCTCGCGAAGCAGGTCGAGATCCCGGGCTTCCGCAAGGGCAAGGTGCCGCGCCGCCTCCTCGAGCAGCGCTTCGGCGCCGGCGTCATCGCCCAGACCGCCATGGACGACGCGCTGCAGGCCTACTACGTCGAGGCGCTCCAGGCCGAGGAGCTCGACCCCGTCGCCTCGCCTGAGGTCGACGTGGAGACCTTCGACGAGGCGGAGGGCTGCGTCTTCACGGCCACCCTGCAGCTCCGGCCGACCTTCGACGCCCCCGACCACACCGGCATCGGTGTCAGCTTCCCGGAGTGGGAGGTGGACGACGACGACGTCGCCGGGCAGCTCGACCAGCTGCGCGAGCGCTTCGCCGAGGTCGACGAGGTGGAGCGGCCCGCGGGGACCGGCGACCTCGTCACCCTCGACCTCGAGGTCGAGGTGGACGGCGAGCTGCTCGAGGACGCCGCGGTCGAGGACGCCTTGTACGAGGTCGGCTCGGGTGGCGTGACCCCGAAGCTGGACGAGGAGGTGGTCGGCAGGACCGCCGGGGACAGCTTCACCTACGAGGACACGCTCCCCGACGACTACCCGGACCACGGGGGTGCCGACGCGGTCTTCCACGTCTCCGTCAAGGACGTGCGCGAGAAGACCCTGCCCGCGCTCGACGACGACTTCGCCACCTCGGCGTCGGAGTTCGACACCATCGCGGAGCTGCGGGCGGACCTGCAGCGTTCCCTGACCCGCCGCCGTGTGGAGCAGGGCCAGCACGAGGTCCGTGGCCGCATCCTCGAGGCCTACCTCGCTCGCATCGACCTACCGCTGCCGCCGGCCATGATCGATGCCGAGGTGGAGAGCCGCCTGCACGAGCTGGAGCACCAGGCCGAGCGGTTCGGGATGAGCGTCGACCAGCTGCTGGCCGCGCAGGGGATGGGCTCGCCGGAGGAGTACCAGGAGCAGGTGCGGGCCCAGGCCACGGGCAGCGTCAAGGCGCAGCTCGTCCTGGACGCGCTGGCCTCCAAGCTCCAGCCCGACCTCGCCCCCGCGGACATCGACGCGGAGATCGTCCGGCACGCCCAGGCCAACGGGGTCGATCCGCGGGAGATCGCCCGCATCGTGCAGGAGCAGGGCTCCCTGCCCGCGCTGATCGGGGACATCGTCCGACGCAAGACGATCGACCTGATCGTCGAGGCGGCAACGATCGACGGTGCGCCGAGCGAGGAGCTGCTGATCGAGCTCGGGCTGGCGCCGGACCCCGCTGCCGACGTCGAGGGTGCGGCCGGATCGCCAGCTCCCGAGGAGGTGGCGGCAGCCAGCGCCGAGGACGTCGACGACGCTGCCGACGACGCTGCCGACGACGCTGCCGACGACGCTGCCGACGACGCTGCCGACACCCCGACGGCCTGACGGTGTTGCTCCTCGGGATCCGCTCGGACGTCGAAACGGACCCCGAGGAGCAACGGATCGACGCGGCGGTCAGCCCGGGTCGCGTGTGACCCGCCGGCGGGGCAGACGCCCCCTACCGCGGGACAGACGTGCCTGGCGGGGGGGAGGCGCCCCGCTGCGGGTCAGGCTGCGGGTCAGGGGCCGAGGGGGTCACTGGCCGGGTCGAAGCCGGCGGCCTCGAGCAGCAGATCGGCCACCGACTCGTCGAAAGCGTCGGTGGCGGCCGCGTAGCTGAACACCCCGAGCACCCCGTCCTCGCGCTCCGCGATCAGCAGGACCACCGAGGTATCCGCGGGTTGCCCCTCGGGGGCGTCCTCCGGTGCGACCAGGCCGAGGAAGCGCAGGTGCAGGGCACGCCGGGCTCCGGGCAGCTCGACCTCCTCGTCGACGTCCGGCGCCTGTGTGACGCTGCTGCGGTTCGCGTCCACGACCTCCTCGTAGGTGAGCTCCTCCGGCAGGTCGGCCGGGTCGACCGCCTCCGCGTGGAGCTGCGAGCTCCCATCGGGTGAGGTCGACAGCGCGATGCCGCTCGCGAAGGCGAAGGGGTCGAAGCTCCAGCCGTCGGGGGCGGGGAGCAGGACGCCGTTCGCGGCGAACACACCGTCGCTGATGCGCTCGTTCGGATCCTCGAGCCCCTCGAAGGGATCGCCGTCGTCCCCGAGTGCGTCGAACAGGTCCTCGTCGAGCTCCTCGAGCGCGCCGACGGCCTCGGGATCGTCCGGTTGCCCATCACCGGTGCAGGCCGCGAGCGCCAGCGCACCAGCGGCCAGCAGGACCAGCGTCGGGCTGACGCGCCCGGTGGAGAGCGGTCGTCGGGTTGCGGCGGGACGAAGGCGCACCGGGGCTCCTGAGCTCGTGTGCGGACCCTGCAACGGTACGGCGCGGCCACGGCTCGAGCGGCCGGGCGACCCTGGGCAGCCGGCCCCGGCCGTGGGGCGACGACCCGGCCGTGGGGCGACGACCCGGTGCGGACCTGGTGGCGCACGCAGGGAGGTTGCGTGGCCCATCGATAGGGTCGCGGCCGCGCCCAGGGGCATCGGTACGCTGCCCGTGCCAGGACCGAACCGGTCCGACATCGACGTCAGGAGCCCCGGTGGACCGCACCGACCTCATCCCCGGCGGGTTCGGCCTGCCCTCGCCCGACAACTACATCGTCCCGACGGTCATCGAGCAGACCAACCGGGGCGAGCGGGCTTTCGACATCTACTCCCGGCTGCTGCAGCAGCGCATCATCTTCCTCGGCACACCCGTCAACGACGAGATCGCCAACGTCGTCATGGCGCAGCTGCTCCACCTCGAATCCGAGGACCCCGACAAGGACATCGCGCTCTACATCAACTCGCCCGGCGGGTCGATCACCGCGCTGTTCGCCATCTACGACACGATGGAGTTCATCGGCAACGACGTCTCCACGATCTGCATGGGCCAGGCGGCCTCCGCCGCAGCGGTCCTGCTCGCCGCGGGGACCCCGGGCAAGCGCTTCGCCCTGCCGCACTCGCGGGTCCTGCTGCACCAGCCCTCCGGTGGCGCCGAGGGGCAGTCGGTCGACATCGAGATCCAGGCCAAGGAGATCCTGCGCATGCGCGACATGCTGAACGAGATCCTGGCCGAGAAGACCGGCAAGACCCCCGAACAGATCGACGCCGACACCGATCGGGACTTCATCCTCGATGCCGAGGCCGCCAAGGCGTACGGGTTGGTCGACGAGATCATCTCGAGCCGCAAGGCCAAGGCGCGCCTCACCTCGTGAGGGGTGCACCTGCTGCCCGCCCCGCGCTCCGTGTCGGTCGTCCCGGCATCGCGCGGGGCGGTGCCGTACCATCCGTGGACGCCCGACGGTGCGGCGAGGCGCGCGTGATCATCGGGCCCGGGTGACGGTCGAAGGGTCGTGGGATGGCGAAGTTCGGTGAGGGTGAGGCCCTCCTGAAGTGCTCGTTCTGCGGCAAATCGCAGAAGCAGGTCAAGAAGCTCATCGCGGGGCCGGGCGTCTACATCTGCGACGAGTGCATCGACCTCTGCAACGAGATCATCGAGGAGGAGCTGGCCGAACCGGCGGAGCTCCAGCTCGACGATCTGCCCAAGCCCAAGGAGATCTACGCCTACCTCGACGACTACGTGGTCGGGCAGGACCAGGCGAAGAAGACCCTCGCGGTGGCGGTCTACAACCACTACAAGCGCATCCAGGTCGGCGGTGACCGACCGGGTGGCGCCGATGCCATCGAGCTGCAGAAGTCGAACATCCTGCTGCTCGGGCCGACCGGGTCCGGGAAGACGCTGCTGGCCCAGACGCTCGCGAAGCTGCTCAACGTCCCCTTCGCCATCGCGGACGCCACCGCGCTGACCGAGGCCGGCTACGTCGGCGAGGACGTCGAGAACATCCTGCTGAAGCTGATCCAGGCGGCGGATTTCGACGTCAAGAAGGCCGAGACGGGCATCATCTACATCGACGAGGTCGACAAGATCGCCCGCAAGTCCGACAACCCCTCCATCACCCGTGACGTGTCCGGCGAGGGGGTGCAGCAGGCGTTGCTGAAGATCCTGGAGGGCACGGTGGCCTCCGTGCCGCCCCAAGGTGGCCGCAAGCACCCCCACCAGGAGTTCATCCAGATCGACACGAACAACATCCTGTTCGTCTGCGGCGGGGCGTTCGCGGGGCTGGAGCAGCTGGTCGAGCAGCGCCAGGGACAGCGCGGCGTCGGCTTCGGCTCCGAGGTCAAGGCGCGACGGGACAAGGACCTCGCAGCGCTGCTCAGCGACGTGCTGCCCGAGGACCTGGTCCGCTACGGGCTCATCCCGGAGTTCATCGGGCGGCTACCGATCGTCTCCTCCGTCGAGCCGCTGGACCGCGGCTCGCTGATCGACATCCTGACCAAGCCGCGCAACGCGCTCACCAAGCAGTACCAGCGCTTCTTCGAGTTCGACGGGGTCGAGCTCGAGTTCACCGAGGATGCGCTGGAGGCCATCGCGGATCTCGCCGTGCTGCGCGAGACCGGGGCCCGGGGGCTCCGCGCCATCCTCGAGGAGGTCCTGCTGTCGACCATGTACGAGCTGCCGTCGCGGGACGACGTCGGCCGCTGCGTGATCGACGCGGACACCGTGCGGACCCGCTCCAACCCCACGCTGGTCCCGAACGCGAAGCTGCGGGGTGTCGACGAGCGCCAGGAGCGCTCGGCCTGAGGGACGCGACCCCGGCACGGCCGTCGACCCCGGGGGGGCCGGGCTACTTCTCCGCGTTGATGGAGAAGCCGCTCAGGAACTGCTTCTGGAGCAGCACGAACACGAGCGTCGGCGGGATCGAGGCGATCACGGCGCCGAGCATCAGCGGGCCGTAGGTCTGGCCGCCACCGGTGTTGCGCAGCGTCCCGAGTCCGATCTGGACCACCTGGGCGGCCTGGTCGTTGATGACCAGCAGCGGCCAGAGGTACATGTTCCAGGAGTACAGGAACTGGATCACCGCCAGTGCGCCGATCACGTTCCAGGACAGCGGCAGGAGCACCTTGAGCAGGAACTGCACCGGGCTGGCGCCGTCGAGCTGGGCCGCCTCGGACAGGTCGCTCGGTAGGTTCGCGAAGTGCTGGCGGAACAGGAACGCCCCCGTCGCCGAGGCGAGGAACGGGATCGTCAGTGCGTACATCGTGTTGCCCCAGTTCAGGTCGGACACGATCTGGAACAGGGCGATGATGGAGATCTCGGTCGGCATCATCAGCGTCACGAGCACGAACCAGAAGATCCACCACTTGCCGGGGAAGTCGAGGTGGACGAAGGCGAGCCCCGCGAGCAGCGCGGTGATGGTCTTGCCGACGGTGATGATGACCGCCTGGATGGTGGAGTTCCACAGGTAGCCACCGAGCTGGCGGGTCTCCCACACGACCCGGAAGTTCTCCTGCAGCTGGTCGCCGGGGGTGAGCCGGAAGGCGAAGAAGTCGGCGTTGCCCTGGGTGGCGACCAGCATGGCGTACAGCAGCGGGAACCCGACCAGCAGGCAGGCGGCGATCAGCGCCAGGTGCGTGTACCAGCGGTCGGCCCGTGAGCGGCGGTGGCCGAGCAGGGGTCGCTTGCGCACCGTCAGGTCAGGACGACGCGGCAGCGTCGGTGTCAGCGTGGTGGGGTCAGCGGTGGAGGCACTCTCCGACATCACAGGCTCCTAGCTGCCGTAGCTGACGCGGCGCCCGGTCGACCGGAACTGCCACATGGTCAAGGCGACGACCCCGATGAACAGGATCAGGGACTGCGCGGCACCGCGCCCGAGGTCGCGGCCGGGGATCGCGACCCGGTAGATCTCGTACATGGCGACCGAGGTGGCGCCGGCCGGGCCACCGGCCGTGAGGTAGTCGATCGTCCCGAAGGTCTCGAAGAAGGCGTAGGTGAGGTTGGTCACGATCAGGAAGAAGGTGATCGGCGACAGGGCGGGGATGACGACGTAGCGGAAGCGCTGCCAGGAGTTGGCGCCGTCGAGCATGGCCGCCTCGAGCTGGTCGTTCGGGACCGTCTGCAGGCCGGCGATGTAGAACAGCAGGTTGTAGCCGAGCGTCTTCCACACGCTGGCGAGGATGACCACGATCTGGGCCAACTGCGCGTTCTGCCGGTAGTTGGGCAGGTCGATCCCGAAGGCGAGGTTGAGCCAGTGCTCGATGATGCCGGCGTTGGGGTCGAAGATGACGAAGAAGATCAGCCCGGCGATCGGGGGGGAGATCGCGTAGGGCCAGATCAGGAAGGTCCGGTAGATCGCGGCACCGCGGATCGGCTGGTAGGCCAGGTAGGCGATGGCGAGCGAGATGGCCAGGCCGAGGACGACCGTGCCGGCGGAGATGATCAAGGTGACCGTGTAGACCCGCTGGTAGGCCGGCGACCACAACAGGTAGAGCGCCGTCAGTGCCAGGCCGACCCCGACGGTCGAGGCGTACCCGGCCCACCGCTCACCGGCCTGGTCCCCGCGACGCCTGAGCCAGGAGCTGGCGAAGAAGGCGCCGATGGCCAGGATCGTCACGCCGAGCAGCAGGGCCGGTCGACCCGGGCCGACCAGCTCGGTGAAGTTGGCAACGCAGCGATCGACCTCCTGCGGGGCCCCGAGCCGCGCCAGCTTGGTCGACAGCCGCACGGTGCGCAGGGCCGGCCAGTACAGGAACAGGATCAGGATGACCAGCGTCGGTGCCAGCAGCAGCCACGGCAGCACCGGATGGTTGCGGAAGACCCCGTGGGAGGTGGTGTCGGAGCTGCGGGCGCGGGCCTTGGCGGCGACCGGGTCGATCAGCGTCCACGCCAGCCGCAACGCCAGCGCCGCCCCACCGACCGCGAGGAGGTAGCCGAGCACACGGTCCGCGAGCGGGACCTCGGCGCCGAAGGTGCAGAAGCGTAGTGGCACGTGGAGCAGGAGCGGTCCGGTGAACCCGGCTGCCGCGCCGACCGCCAGACCGAACCCTCGGGCTCGCTCGGCGGTCTCGGCCGCCTGGCCGAGGATGACCGCGCCCACCACCGTCGAGATGGCGATCAGCCCGATCGCTTCGAGTGTGATCTCCACCGCGCTCGCTCCTCACCCGGCCCCAGCGCGTCGCGGGACGATGCGACGGTCGCCCGCCGTGCCGTGGCACGACGGGCGACCGGACGGACTCAGCGTGGCTCAGCCACCGAACAACGCGTTGTAGTCGTCGAGGAGACGCTGCGCGTCGGTCTGGGCCTGGGCCATCCGCTCCGCCGGGTCGAGGTCGTTGACGAGCACGTCCTCGATCGCCCCGGTCATCACGTCACGGATCGCCACGAAGTTGCCCATCAGCACCCCGGCGGTGGCCGGGGTGGACGGGGCCGCCTCGAGCTGCTCGCCGGCGACCGCGGAGTTCGGGTTCTCGGCGAACCAGCCCTCGGCCTCGAGCAGGTCGATGGAGGCGTTGGTGATCGGGATGTAGCCGGTCACCTTGTGCCAGTCCGCGGCGTTCTCCGGGTTGTTGAGGAAGTTCAGGAAGGCCAGCGCGGCCTCCTCGACGTCCGGCTCCAACCCGTCGACCAGCCACAGGGTCGCCCCGCCGATGATGTTGCCCCCGCCCTCGGTGCGGTCGGCGTTGCGCGGCATGAACGAGGCCACGACCTCGTAGCCTCCCTCGACACCCTCGTTGGTCAGCAGGGTCGTGTCGGAGGAGGAGTAGACCAGGAAGGCCACCTGCTGGGACGCGAAGGCGTTGTAGGTGCCGTCCCAGTCGCGCTGGACGCCGGTGTAGACGTAGTGGCCCTTGTCCTGCATGTCCTGCCAGTAGGTCACCCAGTCGACCATGGCGTCGGAGTCGATGTTGACCTCGTCGGCGCGGGCCGAGCGGCCGTTGTCGTTGTTGGCCAGCACCTCACCCTGCTGGGCGATGGTCTGCTCGGTGAACCAGGCGTGGTTCGGCCAGGTCACGCAGTCCGACGGGGCCGCATCGGACGCCATCAGCACGTCGCAGGCGGCCTCGAGCTCCTGCCAGGTGGTCGGGATCTCGTCGATGCCCGCTGCGTCGAGGATGTCCTGGTTGGTGAACATGATCGCCGAGGAGGTGTTCCACGGCATCGAGGTCAGCTGCCCGTCGAGGGTGTAGTAGTTGCGCGCCGCGTCGACGATGTCGTCGATGATGACGGGGACGCCGAGCACCTCGTCACGCCCGGCCAGCGTCTCCTCCATGTTCTTGAACAGGGGGTCCCCGGCCGCGGTCACCGCATCCTGGGCCTCCGTGGTCGCGGCCTCGAAGTACTGGACGACGGCAGGCGGGTTGCCCTGGTCGACGGCCAGCAGCGCGGCATCGAAGAGGGCCTCGTAGTTCTCGTAGCCCTGGATCGTGACCTGGACGTTCTCGACCTGATCGTTGAAGGCCGTCGCCACGTCGCGGGCCCAGTCAAGCCGGGAGTCGGTGAAGGCGATCCAGATCGGGACCTCGGTCACGTCCTCGGGGACGGCCTCCGGCTCGGCGACCTCCGCGTCATCTTCCGTGGCATCATCGGGCTCCTCGACGTCGTCCGCCGGAGCGTCGGTGTCATCGCTGGCATCGCCGCAGGCGGCCAGCACAAGTGCGGCCACCAGGGCCATCGCGGCCGTTCGGGCCGCGCGTCGGGTCAGGCGCATGAAGCACCCTCCGTTCTCGGTAGTAGGGACGTACGTGCCGGACGCTACGTCGGGTTGATGACCAGGTCGGTCCGTGACGTGGCATCCGCGGTGACCGCAACGTTGCCGTGCGATGAACCCGGCGCGCGGCAACACCGCCACCCGGTCCCGCTACGGTCCCGCGCCATGCGACCACCATCCTTCGACCCTACTCCTCCTGGCGTCGAGATTCCTGTTCCGGTGCAGCACGTCGAGGTGGTCGCGGCTGCCGGCCGTCTGTTGGGCCGTCTCCGGCACACCCCGGTGCTGGCCCTCGACGCCGAGCTACTCGGGATCGGGCAGCCGGTCCAGCTCAAGCTGGACGTGCTCCAGCCGACGGGCTCGTTCAAGGTGCGTGGCGCGACCTCACTGCTGACCGGCAGCGAGGTGCCGGACGCGGGTGTGGTCGCCGCCTCGGGGGGCAACTTCGGGCTCGGCATCGCCTGGGCTGCGGCCCGGCTCGGGGTCGCGGCCACCATCGTCGCGCCCGCCTCGGCGCCGGCGGCCAAGCTCGCGCCGATCCGGGCGCTCGGCGCCACGCTCCGGCTGGTGGACGGCGCCTACGCCGACGCCCTCGCCGTCGCCGAGGAGCTTCTCGCGCGCACCGGAGCCCTGGCGGCCCACGCCTACGACGACCGGCTGGTGGTCGCCGGGCAGGGGACCGCGGCGCTCGAGCTGCTCGCCGACGCGCCGGTGGACACCGTGCTCGTGGCCTGCGGTGGCGGGGGGCTGCTGGCCGGGACGGTGGCCGCCGTCGAGGGCCGGGCCCGGGTCGTCGCGGTCGAGACCGAGGGCACGCCGACCCTCAGCGCCGCGTTGGACGCGGGCCGTCCCGTGGACGTCGAGGTGGGTGGCCTGGCCGCCTCCGCCCTCGGGGCCCGTCGGATCGGGACCCACGCCTGGGCCGTCCACGACCGGCTGGCCGGCTCGCTCCTGGTCACCGATGCCGAGGTGGCGGCCACCCAACGGTGGCTGTGGGCTCGGACCCGCCTGGTGGCCGAGCCCGGTGGGGCGGTCGCCCTGGCCGCCCTGCTGCACGGCCGGTACCGCCCCGCACCCGACGAGCGGGTGGGGGTGCTCGTGTGCGGCGCCAACACCGATCCCGCCACCGTGGCCACCGACGGGTGAGTCGGGCACGGGCGCGGGGCGTGCGCGTCCGGACGACCGCCGGATCGCCCCCTACGGCACGTAGGGGCTTCCCCCCGTAGCCGGATCGCGCCGGAAGGGGGACGATGGAGGTCACCGGGAGAGCGGGACGACGATGCAGCCCCTGGACACCCTCACCGAACGCCTGCACACCTGGGTCGCCGCCGGGCTCCTGGAGCCCGACCAGGCGGCCCGGATCGCGGCGTTCGAAGGCTCGGACGAGACCGGCCCGCCCGGGCAGCCAGCGTCCGCGGTCCCGGCCGCTCCGCCGGCACCGGTGCGGGAGCACCGGGGCGCCGATCGGGCCGGCCGCATCACGCTGGCCGAGGCCATCGGCTACGTCGGCGCCTCGCTGGCGCTGGGCGCGATCGGGCTCCTGCTCGGTGAGCTGTGGCGTGACCTGCTCGTCGGCGGGCGTCTCGCCCTCGTCGCGGTGCTCACCGTGGCCGTCTTCGGGTCCGGGTTCGCCCTGCGGGCGACGACCTCCGGGGCGATGCGCCGGCTGTCGAGCGTGCTGTTCACGGCCACGGTCGCCGGCGTGGGCTGGTTCGCCGGCGTCGTCGCGTCCGACGTGCTGGACCTGCCCTGGGACCGACGCGGGGTGGTCGTGGCGGCAAGCATGCTCGTCGTCGCCGCCCCGCTGTACCTGTGGCGCCGTGGGCTGCTGCTGCAGCTCGCCACGTTGGCGACCACCGTCGCGACCGCGACCACGGCCCTGTCCCTCGGGGCGCTCACCCCGGATCCGGTCTGGTACGGGATCACCGTCGGTGCGGTCGGGGTGGCCTGGTTCCTGCTCGCGAGCGGCGGCTGGCTCACCCCGCGCATGCCGGCCGAGGTGACCGGCGCGTTCGTCGCGCTGGTCGGGACCCAGATCGCCGCCTCCGACGGTCCGCGCGTCACGGCGCTGGCCATCGGGCTCGTGGCTGCTGCGGTGCTGGTGTGGTTGTCGGTCCAGCGTGACCAGCTCCACCACCTCGTCGTCGGGGCCATCGCCCTGTTCGTGCTCGCCCCGCAGCTGGTCTTCGAGCTGTTCGGCGACGCCATCGGTGCGCCGGCCACGTTGCTGCTGGTCGGGCTGCTGCTGGTCCTGCTCGCGGTCGGGCTCGGTCGTGCCCGGCGCGAGGTCGTCCACGACCGGACCGCCACCACCGAAGGAGGTGGGTCATGACCACCCCGTCCGCGTCCACCCCGTCCGCGTCCACCCCGCCCCACGCCTCCCCGACCTCGGTGCCGTCGGGCGTCCCGGCCGCGCCGCCCCCGCCGCCCGAAGGCCCCGGCGCAGGACCCGGTGGGCCACCACCCGGCCCCCACGGACCCGCCCCCGCGCGCAGCCTCATCGCCCTGATCGCCGCGGCTGCGGTCGTCATCGTCACCGTCGCCCTGGTGCTGCTGTTCGGTCTGGCCCGGCCGCCCGCCCTGCCCACGCTGGCCGAGCAGCCCGAACCCGACCTCCCGGCCGTCGCCTGGCTGCAGTGGGACCGTGACAACTGCCTCATGGTCGCGACCGCCGACGGTGCCCTGCGGGAGGTGACCTGCAGCGTCCGGGGTGAGGAGGTGCTCGGCTGGGACGACGACGGCATCGCCCTGCTGGTGTGGGAGCGCACCGAGGCGATCGAGGTGCTCGACCCGGACACCGGCGACGTCGTAGGTCGGCGGGCGCTCCCGGGCGACCCATGGGAGGAGCGTGAGGGTGACTGGCGCCGCATCGACACCCGCAACCTCGACGGCGTCCTGACCGTCCGGCTCGACGGCGAGGTCATCTGGGAGGTCGAGGCACCGGAGTCCTACTGGCTCAACACCGGCACCGTCTCCCCCGACGACCGGTTCGTCGTGGCCGTCGACTCGGCCGACCGGCTGCTGCTGCTCGATGCCACCGGGGCGCAGGAGCCCCGGGTCTGGCTCGAGGACGTGATGTCCTGGCAGGCCGCGGTGTGGGAGGGCACCCCGGTCCCGGGCCTCGACGGTTGAGCGTCCCGCCAGCCGGGCCGCGCCACCTCGGCCCCGGGCGAACCCCACCCACCTGCCAGCCCCGCCGGGGACCACCGGCGGGGCTGGCTACGCTCGCCCGGACCCATCCCCGAGCCTCCGGACCCGCCCGATGCCCCCGCTGCCCAAGGCCTACGACCCCGCTGCCGTCGAGTCCCGGATCTACGAGGACTGGCGCGCGGCGGGGCTGTTCCACGCCGAGCCCGACGACGACGGCGAGCCGTACTCCATCGTCATCCCGCCGCCGAACGTCACCGGGTCGCTGCACGTCGGCCACGCGCTGGACAACACGATCCAGGACGTGCTCATCCGCCGGGCCCGGATGCAGGGCCGCAACGCCGTGTGGATCCCGGGTACCGACCACGCCGGCATCGCCACGCAGAACGTGGTCGAGAAGCAGCTCGCCGAGGAGGGAACCGACCGGCACGCGCTCGGCCGCGAGGCGTTCCTCGAGCGGGTCTGGGCCTGGCGCGAGCAGTCCGGCGGGCAGATCCTCAACCAGCTCGAGAAGCTCGGTGCCTCGGCCGACTGGGACCGGGAGGTGTTCACCTTCGACGGTCCCCGCTCCGAGGCGGTGCGCGAGGTCTTCGTCTCCCTGTACGAGCAGGGGCTGATCTACCGCGGCGAGCGGCTCATCAACTGGTGCGTGCGCTGCCACACCGCCCTGTCCGACATCGAGGTGGAGCACGAGGACGCCACCGGAGAGCTGGCCCGGTTCGTCTACCCCCTCGCCGACCCCGGCGCCGTGCCGGACGAGCTGCTCGCCAGCACCGAGGTGGCGGACGCCGGGCTCGTCCGCGCCCCGAACGGCGAGCTCGGCATCGAGGTGGCGACCACCCGGGCGGAGACGATGCTCGGGGACACCGCCATCGCCGTGCACCCCGACGATGCGCGCTACCAGGCGATCGTCGGGATGGAGGTGCGCCACCCGTTCCAGGACCGGACCTTCGCGGTCGTCGCCGACGACTACGTCGACCCGGCCTTCGGGTCCGGCGCGGTCAAGATCACCCCGGCCCACGACCCGAACGACCTCGCCATCGCCGAGCGCCACGACCTCGACATCATCGACATCATGGACGACCTCGGGGTGCTCACCGAGGTGGTGGGGGAGCGGTTCGCGGGCGAGGACCGCGTCGCGGCCCGCGCCTCGGTCAAGGACGCCCTCGAGGAGGCCGGGCTGCTCGTCCGGGTCGATGCGCACGAGCACTCGGTCGGGCACTGCTCGCGCTGCGGCACCGTGGTCGAGCCGCGGCTGAGCCTGCAGTGGTTCGTCGCGATGCGTGCACTCGCGGACAAGGCCGCCCAGGCCGTGCGCGACGGCCGGACGGTGTTCGTGCCGGCGTCCCGCACCAAGCCGTTCCTGGACTGGCTCGACGACCTGCACGACTGGTGCATCTCGCGCCAGATCTGGTGGGGGCACCGCATCCCGGCCTGGTACGGCCCCGACGGCGAGGTGCGGGTCTCCCGGGAGGACCTCGACGAGGAGGGCTGGGTCCAGGACGAGGACGTGCTGGACACCTGGTTCTCCTCCCAGCTGTGGCCGTTCAGCGTGTTCGGCTGGCCCGAGGACACGCGTGAGCTGCGCACCTGGTTCCCCACCTCGGTGCTGGTGACCGGGTACGACATCAACACCTTCTGGGTGTCGCGCATGCTGATGATCAGCCTGTGGTTCACCGACGAGGTGCCCTTCCACGTGGTCCACAACCACGGGCTCGTGCGCGACGAGCACGGCAAGAAGATGTCGAAGTCGTTCGGCAACGTCATCGACCCGCTCGACCTCGTGGAGCGCTACGGCGCGGACGCGACCCGCTTCGCCCTGCTGCGCTCCGCCTCGCCCGGCGCGGACGTGCCGCTGGCGGAGGAGTGGGTCGAGGGCACGAAGCGGTTCGCGAACAAGCTCTGGAACGTGGCCTCCTTCGTGCTGGCCCGGCTGGAGGCCAACCCGGGCCAGCCCGGCGCCGACCTCGAGCCGCTGCGGCCGCACGAGCAGCTCACCCTCGAGGACCGTTGGATCCTCTCGCGCCTGCACGCGGCCCACACCGCCGCGGAGGCGGCCTACGAGGCCTACGACTGGGCCACGGTGTGCCGCACGCTCTACCACTTCGTGTGGGACGAGCTGGCCGACTGGTTCGTCGAGGCCGTGAAGCTGCGGCTGTACGGCGACGACGCCGAGGCGGCCGCGGCCGCCCGTCGGGTCGGCCGGCACGTGCTCGACCACGTGCTGCGCCTGCTGCACCCGGTGATGCCGTTCCTGACCGAGACCCTGTGGCGCACCCTGACCGGCGCGGCCGGGGGGCGGGACTCGCTGATGGTCGCGGCCTGGCCGGAAGCCGATCCCGCGTGGCACGACGGGCAGGCCGAGGCCGCGTTCGCGGTCCTGCAGGACCTGGTCACCGAGACCAACCGGTTCCGCTCGCAGAACAGCGTCGCACCGTCGAAGCGGTTCAAGCTGCTGATCGCCTCCGACCAGCGGGCCCTGCTGGACGACCAGGCGGCGCTGCTGTCCTCGCTCGCGGGCCTGAGCGAGGTGGAGACCACCCACGAGCTCGGGGACCGGGCGGGGACCTCCACGATCCGGTTCCGCAGCGGCCAGGCGCAGGTCGACCTCGCCGGGCTCATCGACGTCGAGGCGGAGCTGGCGCGGCTCGACAAGGAGCTCGGCAAGGCCCGCGGTGATCTCGCCCGGGTCGAGGGCAAGCTCGCCAACGAGGGCTTCGTCGCCAACGCGCCCGCCGAGGTGGTGGACAAGGAGCGGGCCAAGCGCGAGGAAGCGGTCGAGGCGATCGCGGTGCTCGAGGAGCGCATCGCCGCGTTGTCCGCGCTCGGCTCGTGAGGCTGCGGTCCTGACGGCAACGTGCGATGCTGGCACGACAAGGAGGTCGACGGTGACGGTGGAACGGTTCGGCTTCGCCTTCGACCGGCCCTTCGTGCCGATGCTCACGCTGCTCGGCGTGCGGCGCGGTCGGGCCGAGGTCGTCCTCGACGACACCCACCTGCGCGCACGCTTCGGTCCGTTCCGGCTCGAGACGCCGCTGACGAACGTGCGCAGCGTGCAGATCACCCGCGACTACCGCTGGTGGCGGGCGATCGGCCCACGTGGCTCCTTCGCCGATCGCGGGGCGACCTTCGGGACGACCACCCGGGCGGGCACCTGCGTCTGCTTCCACGAGCCCGTCCCCGCGCTGTTCGGGCAGCGGATGCTGCACCCGGCGCTGACCGTCACCGTCACCGATCCGGAGGCGCTGGCGGCCGCGATCCGGCGTCGAGCTCCCCACCTCGAGGAGCCGTCCGGCTGACCGACATCGACCCGACCGCGTCGCGCGGCAGCATGCCCCGTCCCGACCTGCCGCATCACGAGCTCCCCGGCGCGACGCCGTGCAGGCGTGCGGTCAGTGCCGCTGCGGTGGTCGTCACCGCCGGGACGATCGTCGCGAGCCGGGTGTCCGCGTCCGCGTCGCTGCGCACCGTGATGGCCACGCCCGCGACCGGCCGGCCCGTGTGATCGAAGGCGGCGGCCGCGATCGAGGCGTAGCCGAGGGTGACCTCGCCGTCCTCGGTCGCGTGCCCCCGGGTCCGGGTCTCGGCCAGGAGTCGGCGCAGGTCGCGGGGCGTGGCCGGCCCGAGGCCCGTGCGGCCCACGAGGGCGGCCGCGTCGGGGTACAGGGCCCGGATCTGCGCGGCCGGCAGGTGCGCGAGGAGCGCGCGACCGGACGCGGTCAGGTGGGCCGGCAGCCGCACGCCGACGTCCGAGACGAGCGGCTCGTAGGACCGTGGCCGTTCCTCCAGCAGGTACAGCACGTCCCGGCCGTCGAGCACGCCGAGGTGGCCGTTGGCGCCGGCCTCGTCCACGAGCCGACCGAGCAGGGGCCGGGCGAGCCGCTCCAGGCCGTCGTGGCGGAGGTAGGCGGACCCGACCTCGAAGGCCGCGACGCCGAGCCCGTAGCGGTGCTCCTCGGGCAGGTGGGCGACGAAGCCCTCGGCGATCATGGCCGTGAGCAGGTGGTAGACGCTCGACCGCGGGAGGTCGAGGTCCCGCGCCACGGCTGCGGCGGAGACGGGTCGTGGTCGGCTCGCGAGGTAGCGCAGCACCCGCAGGGCCTGGGAGGCGGCGGGGACGGCGCGGGCCATGGTCGCCTCCTCGGGTCGCACCGGCGCAGCGGTCGCTGCCGGTCCGGGCTCAAGTCTCGCATACGAGACGCCGGGTGGCGCGGTGCCCCTCGACGCCGCGGCCGATCGGGTGTGGGATGGAGGCATGACGACCCGCCCGACCCACGCGTCCCCGTCCGGTGGCGGTCCCGCGCCCCGGTCCACCGCGGTGATCCTCGACGGGACCCCACCCACCCCGGCGGCGGTGGTGGCCGTCGCGCGCCACGATGCGCCGGTCCACCTCGACGCGGCCGCCCGGATCCGTATCGACGCGGGGCGGGCCGTGGTCGAGCACCTCGCCGACCAGGACCGCCCGGCCTACGGCGTCTCCACCGGGTTCGGAGCCCTGGCCACCCGCTCGATCCCCCCCGAACGACGCGTCCAGTTGCAGCGCTCCCTGATCCGCTCGCATGCGGCCGGGTCCGGCCCCGAGGTGGAGCGCGAGGTCGTCCGGGCGATGATGCTGCTGCGGCTCCGCACGCTCGCGACCGGACACACCGGGGTCCGGGCCGAGGTGGCGGACCTGCTGGCGGGGCTGCTGAACGCCTCCCTCACCCCCGTCGTGCACGAGTACGGCTCGCTCGGGTGCTCCGGCGACCTCGCGCCGCTCGCCCACGTGGCGTTGGCGTTGCTCGGCGAGGGAGAGGTCCGCGATGCCGAGGGCGTGCGCCGCCCCGCTACCGAGGCGCTGGCCGCGGCCGGGCTCGCGCCCGTGGAGCTCCAGGCCAAGGAGGGCCTCGCGCTCATCAACGGCACCGACGGCATGCTCGGGATGCTGGTGCTCGCCACCCACGACCTCGCGATGCTGCTCAAGGTCGCCGACGTGGCTGCGGCGATGAGCATCGAGGCCCTGCTCGGGTCCGACCGGGTGCTGGCCGCCGACCTGCAGGCGCTCCGGCCCCAGCCCGGCCAGGCGGTCGCCGCCGCCAACCTGCGCCGGCTGCTCGACGGCTCGCCGATCGTGGCCAGCCACCGCACCCCCGACTGCACGCGGGTCCAGGACGCCTACTCGCTGCGCTGCGCCCCGCAGGTCCACGGGGCGGCCCGCGACACCCTCGACCACGCCCGTCGGGTGGCCGGCTACGAGCTGGCCAGCACGATCGACAACCCGGTCGTGACCACCGACGGGCGGATCGAGTCCAACGGCAACTTCCACGGCGCACCCGTGGGCTACGTGCTGGACTTCCTCGCCATCGCCGTCGCGGACGTGGCCTCGATGGCCGAGCGGCGCACCGACCGTTTCCTCGACGTCGCCCGCAACCAGGACCTCCCCGCCTTCCTGGCCGACGACCCCGGCGTGGACTCCGGGCTCATGATCGCCCAGTACACCCAGGCGGCCATCGTGTCGGAGTGCAAGCGCCTGGCCGCACCCGCCAGCGTCGACTCGATCCCATCCTCGGCGATGCAGGAGGACCACGTCTCCATGGGCTGGTCCGCGGCCCGCAAGCTCCGGCGTGCCCTGGACGGGCTGACGCGGGTGCTGGCCATCGAGGTGGTCACTGCCGCCCGGGCGCTCGACCTCCGGGCGCCGCTGACCCCGGCCGCCGGCACCGGGGCGGCGCGCACGGCCCTGCGCACCGTGGTCGCCGGTCCCGGCCCCGACCGCTGGCTCGCGCCGGAGCTCGAGGCCGCCACCGAGCTGGTGCGCTCCGGCGCGCTGCTCGCCGCCGTCGAGGGCAGCCGTGAAATCGGATTCGCGGTCATCGCCACGACCCTCGTGCTGGTGTCGGTGTTCCTGCCGATCTCTTTCATCCAGGGCAACATCGGGCGGCTGTTCCGCGAGTTCGGCGTGGCGGTGGCGGCCGC
>JBLRWQ010000056.1:0-18169 GCA_047921175.1 Nitriliruptoraceae bacterium
CGAGCGCATCGAGGTGATCTCCGGGATCACCGTCGGCGAGCTGGCCGACAAGCTCGGGGTCGCCGGCGCCGCGCTGGTCAAGAAGCTGTTCGAGATGGGCGAGATGGCCACGGTCCAGCAGTCCCTGCCGGACGACACCGTGGAGATCATCTGCGCCGACCTCGGTGTGGACGTCTACTTCCTGTCCGAGGAGGAGCTCGAGTTCGGGGTCGAGACCCCCGACGAACCCGAGAAGCTGCAGCCACGCCCACCGGTCATCACCGTCATGGGGCACGTCGACCACGGCAAGACCAAGCTGCTGGACGCGATCCGGCAGACCGACGTCGTCGCCGGTGAGGCGGGGGGCATCACCCAGCACATCGGTGCCTACCAGGTCACCAAGGACGGCCGACGCATCACCTTCATCGACACCCCGGGCCACGAGGCCTTCACCGCCATGCGTGCCCGTGGGGCCCAGGTCACCGACGTCGCGATCCTCGTGGTCGCGGCCGACGACGGCGTCATGCCGCAGACCCGGGAGGCCATCGCGCACGCCAAGGCGGCGGACGTCCCCGTCGTGGTCGCGGTCAACAAGATCGACGTCGAGGGCGCCGACCCCAACCGGGTCAAGGCGCAGCTCACCGAGCACGACCTCGTCGCCGAGGACTTCGGTGGCGACGTGCCCATGGTCGAGGTCTCCGCGCTCCAGCAGCTCGGGATCGAGGACCTCCTCGAGGTGGTGCTGCTGCAGGCCGACCTGCTCGAGCTGCAGGCCAACCCGGACAAGGACGGCCGCGGGCGGGTCGTCGAGGCCCACCTCGACCGCGGTCGCGGGCCGGTGGCCACGGTGCTGGTCCAGGCCGGGACGCTCCGCAAGGGCGACATCCTGGTGGCGGGCACCGCCGACGGCAAGATCCGGGCCATGTTCGACGAGAACGGGCAGCAGGTCGACGAGGCGGAGCCGGCACGGCCGGTGCAGGTGCTCGGCCTCAACGAGGTCCCCGAGGCCGGGGACGAGTTCCGCGTCGTCGACGCGGAGCGTTTCGCCCGCGACGTCGCCGAGCGGCGCTCGGCACGTGAGCGACGCAAGGAGCTCGCGGAACGGCGTCCGACCACGCTCGAGGAGTTCACCTCGGCGGTGCAGGCCGGGGACAAGGCCCAGCTCAACGTCATCATCAAGGCCGACGTCTCCGGCTCCGCGGAGGCGCTCGAGGACGCGCTGCTCAAGCTCGAGCTGGACGAGGTCCAGGTCCGCGTCCTGTCCAAGGGTGTCGGGGCGATCACCCAGGGCGACGTCCGTCTCGCCGAGGCCTCGGACGCGATCATCGTCGCGTTCAACGTCCGCCCGGGCGCCAACGCACGCGAGGAGATCGACCGCACCGGCGTGGACGTGCGGACCTACCGCATCATCTACGAGGCCATCGAGGACATCGAGCGGGCCGTCAAGGGGCTCCTCGCACCGGAGTTCCGCGAGCAGGTCCTGGGCGAGGCGGAGGTCCGCGAGATCTTCAAGACCCCGAAGGGCTTCGTGTTCGGGTGCATGGTTCTCAAGGGCGAGATCCAGCGCGACGCCGGCGTCCGGGTCATCCGCGAGGGTGTGGTCGTGGCCGAGGACAAGATGTCCTCGCTGCGGCGCTTCAAGGACGACGTCCGCGAGGTCCGTGAGGGCTTCGAGTGCGGCATCGGCCTGCAGCGCTTCCAGGACATCAAGGAGGGCGACGTGCTCGAGGTCTACGAGACCGTGGAGGTGGAGCGCGTCTGACCGGGACGGGGATGGTGCGGTGAGTGACGGACGGGTCCATTTCGGCGTCGCCCGCATCGACGTGCACCTGCCCGGCGCGGACAGCCTCAAGGCCCGGCGCGCGTTCGTGCGCCGCGCCCAGGCAGCGCTCGTGCAGGAGCTCGGGGTCTCGGTCGCCGAGGTGGGTGGCCAGGACCGCTGGCAGCGGGCCGTGCTCGGCGTCGCGGTGGCCGCCTCCACCGCGACCGGGGTCGAACGGGTCCTCGACCGGATCCCGGCGGTCGTCGAGCGCGACCCCCGGGTGGAGGTCCTCGCGGTGACCGACCTCGCCGACCACCTCGACCCGGACGACGGCGACCTGCCGCTCCCGAGCTGAGCACGAGCCGTCGCCATCCACCGAACCGAGCAGTGCCCCGCCGACAGGAGCTCCCATGGCCCGCAAGCGCAACCCCCGGGTGGACGAGCAGGTACGCGCCGCGGTCGCCGACCTGCTCCAGACCGAGCTGGCCGACCCTCGGCTGACCTTCGTGACCGTCACCGAGGCCGACGTCACCCCGGACCACGACGTGGCCACGGTCTACTACTCGACCCTGGACCCGAAGGTGCTCAGCCGCGACCCGGGACGCACCGGCGGGGACCGCATCGCCGATCCCGCCGACGTCGCGGAGGCCCTCGAGGTGGCCTCGGGGCGGCTGCGTGGTCCGGTGGCCCGACGGGCGGGGCTGCGGATCACGCCTGAGCTGCGCTTCCGTCCCGACCCGGTCGCCGAGCAGGCCGCCCGGGTCGAGGACCTGCTACGCGGTCTCGAGACCCGTGGTGAGGTCCCGCCTGGCACCGGCGGCATCGAGGACGATGACGGGCAGTCGCGGTGACCCGGCCGGCCGTCGACACGGCGCCTCCACGCGCCTGGGCCGCCGCGCTGGACCCGCAGGTCTGGGCGGCGGTGCTCGCCAGGCTGCGTCGTGCCATCGACGCGGAGGAGCGCGTCCTGATCGCCGGTCACGTCCGGCCCGACGGCGATGCGCTCGGCTCCGTGCTCGCCCTGCACCACGCGCTCGGCGCTGCCGGGGCCCGCACGGTGCCGGCGATCGGCGAGCAGCCCGTCCGCCTCGACGCCGGCATGGACCGGTTGCCGGGCATCGAGGCGCTGGTCACCGCCGGTGAGCTGCCGGCGGCGGCGGACGTCGACCTGCTGGTCAGCGTGGATGTGGCCAGTGCCGACCGGCTCGGCTCGGTGGCGGCCTACCTCGATGCGGGCGTGGAGACGATCGCCTTCGACCACCATGCCCGCCGGCAGGCCTTCGGGGACCTGACCTGCAACGCCCCGGAGGCGGCGGCCACGGTCCAGCTGCTGGCGCTGCTGCTCGACGAGCTCGCGCTGCCGCTCAGCCGGGAGGTCGCCGACTGCCTCTACGTCGGCCTCGTCACCGATACCGGCCGGTTCTCCTACGCCGCCACCGACCCGAGCGCGATGCAGCTCGGCGCCCGGCTGCTCGCTGCGGGCGTCGACCAGGCGGCCTGGACCCAGGCCCTGTACGAGACCCGGCCGCTCCGCGAGCTGGCGGTGCTCGGCACGGCGCTGGCCCGCGCCGAGCTGCACGGGGAGGTCGCGCTGGTCGCCACGCACCTCGAGGCGGACGAGCTCGGGACCGCCACCGCCGAGGGGCTGATCGACCTGGTGCGCACCGTCGACCGGGCCGAGGTGGCCCTGACCCTGCTGCCCGACGGGCCGGACAGCTGGAAGGGCTCCCTGCGCTCGCGTGGACGGGTCGACATCGGACGTGTCGCTGCGGCGCTCGGCGGCGGGGGACACCGGCTCGCCGCCGGGTTCACGGCGCACGGCACGCCGGCCGCCATCACCGAGCGCGTCGTCGCGCTGCTGCGGGAGGGCTGAGCCGCGTGGGACGTCGCCCCCGACCCCGTGGCCCGGTCCACGACCAGGTCCTGCTCGTGGACAAGCCGGCCGGTCCGACCTCCCACGACGTGGTGGCCCGGGTCCGCCGGACGGCGGGCCACACCCGCGTCGGCCACACCGGCACCCTCGATCCGCCGGCCACGGGGGTGCTCGTGGTCTGCCTCGGCCGGGCGACCAAGCTGGTCCGCTTCCTGCAGGCCGGCACGAAGACCTACACGGCACGGATCCGGTTGGGCGTCGCCACCGACACCCAGGACGCCACCGGGGTGGAGCTCGCACGCATCGACGCGAGCCACCTCGACGAGGCCACCGTCTGTGGCGCACTGCGGGCCTTCCAGGGCGAGATCGAGCAGATCCCCCCGATGGTGTCGGCCGTGAAGGTCGACGGGCAGCGGCTGCACGTGCTGGCCCGCCGGGGTGAGACCGTGGAGCGAGAGGCGCGTCGCGTCGAGGTCAGCTCGCTGGTCATCGACCGCTTCGTGCCCGGCTCGGTCGCGGAGGTCGACGTGCTGCTGACCTGCTCCGCCGGGACCTACGTGCGCACGATCGCGCACGACCTGGGTGCCGCGCTCGGGGTCGGTGGCTCCCTCGGGAGCCTGAGACGGGTCGCCAACGGACCCTTCGCCGTGGAGGAGTGCGTCCCGCTCCGCACCATCGAGGAGATCGACGCGGCGGGCCTGCAGGCGCTCGGGATCGAGCCGCTCGACGCGGTGCGGCGCACCCTGGAGGTCGTCGAGGTGACCGACGGATCGGTGGCGCGGCGGCTGGTCCAGGGGCAGCCCCTGCCGGCGCTGGGGCGGGCCGGTGCCGTCGCGGTCGTCCGACCGCAGGACGGTGCCCGACCGGCGCAGCTGCTGGCCATCGTCGAGGACGACCCGGCCACCGGGCGTGCGCGACCGGCGCTGGTCTGGACCCGACCCGAGGACCTGGCATGACCCACGTCGTGCGGGACCTCGCGGCGCTCGACCCCGGCCCGTCCGTGGTCACCATCGGCAACTTCGACGGGGTCCACCGCGGGCATCAGGTACTCCTGCGTCGCACGGTCACCCTCGCTGCCGACCACGACGCTCGGGCCGTCGCCGTCACCTTCGACCCGCACCCGACCACGGTGCTGCGGCCGCAGGCAGCCCCGCCGCTGCTCCAGCCGCTCGCCGAGCGGGTCGCCCGTCTGGTCGAGGCCGGCGTGGACGCGGTGGTCGTCCTTCCCTTCACGCGCGAGCTGGCGGCGATGTCGCCGGCCGGGTTCGTCGCCGAGGTCCTGGCCGGTCCGCTGGCGGCGGTCCGTGTCGTGGTGGGCACGAACTTCCGCTTCGGCGCGAAGGCGGCCGGTGATGTCGTCACGCTGCTGGAGCTCGGGGAGACCCACGGCTTCACCCCCGAGGCGGTCACGCTGCTCGAGCTCGACGGGCGGCGGATCTCCTCCTCCGCGATCCGCGAGCACCTCCAGGCCGGCGAGGTCGACTGGGCCCGCGCGGCGCTCGGCCGTCCGTTCCAGCTCCCCGGCGAGGTCATCCGGGGTGACGGCCGGGGGCGCAGCATCGGGTTCCCGACCGCCAACCTCGCGACGCCGTCGGGGATCGTCGTGCCGGGTGCGGGCGTCTACGCCGGCCATGCCGAGGTCGACGGCAGCTGGCTGCCGGCGGTGACCAACGTCGGGGTCCGCCCCACCTTCGACGGTCGCACCATGACCGTGGAGGTCCACCTCCTCGACGCCGACGTCGACCTGTACGGCCGGCAGCTCACGTTCCGGTTCGAGCACCGGCTGCGGGGTGAGCAGCGCTTCGACGGGCCGGAGGCGCTGGTCGCCCAGATCGCGCGGGACGTGCGGGCGGCCCGCGGTCGCCTGGCGGGTGCGTGAGGGGCCGGTCGGCCGGCGTCCCGCGCGACGCACGGCCACCCTCGTCCGCTTGCCGGACGTCCGGGGGTGTGCCACACTCGTGGCGACGACCCGAGGTGGGTCGTTCCCAACCGTGCCCGTACGGGTGTCGGGATCCCTCGAGCGCTGTACCGCCCCGGACCACCGGGACGCCGGCGCGAGGTGCCAGCAGCCGCGTCGTGGCGGCCGCCGGTGCGGGACCCCGCGGTGACGGTGCCACGCACCGTCCTACCCGGCGCGGCAGGGCCGACCACGATCCGGAGTACCACCTGTGGCGATCACGCTGCCCAACGACAAGCAAGCCATCATCGAGCGGTTCCGCCGTGACGAGACGGACACCGGCTCCCCGGAGGTCCAGGTCGCGCTGCTGACCCAGCGCATCAGCCACCTGACCGAGCACCTCAAGGAGCACAAGCACGACCACCACTCCCGGCGCGGGCTGCTCAAGCTCGTCGGGCAGCGGCGGCGCCTGCTGAACTACCTCAAGAAGCTGGACATCGAGCGCTACCGAGCGCTCATCGCGGAGCTGGAACTGCGCCGCTGAACCACCCGGGCCGGGTCCGCCAGGAGGCGACCCGGCCCGCGTCGTCGGCCGCATCCCGGCCCGATGGCGCACCGCCACCACCCCGTCGGTCGTCAGTGGAGACGGCTCGGACCCCGAGCCGCCCCCACTGATGAGCCGGAGGGACCGTGGTGGCGACCCGCCCCGCACGACGACGTGCGAGGCACGGACCGACACCCAAGGAGGCCCACTGTGGGCAAGCTCGGACAGCACGAGCACACCGTCGAGATCGACGGTCGCACCATCACCTTCGAGGCCGGGACCCTGGCCGCCCAGGCGGGCGGCGCCGCGGTCGTCAGCCTCGGCGACACCAAGGTCCTGTCGACCACCACCGCGTCGAAGCAGCCGAAGGACTTCCTGCCCTTCTTCCCCCTCACCATCGAGGTGGAGGAGCGCATGTACGCCAACGGCCGCATCCCCGGCTCGTTCTTCCGTCGTGAAGGACGTCCGTCGGAGAACGCGATCCTGGTCTGCCGCCTCACCGACCGCCCGTTGCGCCCCACCTTCGCGGAGGGGCTGCGCAACGAGGTGCAGGTCGTCAACACCATCATCCAGACCACCCAGGTCGACCCCTACGACGTCGTCGCGATGAACGGCTCGTCCCTGTCGACGATGCTGTCCGGCATCCCCTTCGCCGGGCCGGTCGCGGCGGTCCGCTACGCGATGATGCGTGACGGTGACTGGGTCGCCTTCCCGACCTTCGAGGAGCTCGAGGAGGAGGCCGTGTTCAACATGGTCATCTCCGGTCGGGTCGAGGACGACGGGGAGGTCGCGATCCTGATGATCGAGGCCGAGGCCACCCCGGACGCCTGGATCAAGGTCGACATGGGCGCCACCGCCCCGACCGAGCAGGTCGTCGGGCAGGCCATCGAGGACGTCAAGCCGATCATCAAGCAGCTGTGCGAGGCCCAGCAGGCCTTCGTGGACGAGGTCGGGGTCCGCGACGCGGGCGAGTTCCCGCTCTTCCTCGACCACAGCGACGAGGTCTTCGCCGCGGTCTGGGCCGCGGCCGAGGACAAGGTCCGTGACGTCTACCGCCAGGCCGAGCTCTCCAAGGAGGGCAAGGACGAGGCCATCAGTGCGGTCAAGAAGGACGTGGTCGACGCGGTCGTGGCCGCCGGGGTCGGTGACCTCGACGAGGACGACGTGCGCAAGCAGGCCTCCGAGGCCTTCCGCACCACGGAGAAGAAGGTCGTCCGTGGCCTGATCGTGGACGAGGGCTTCCGCATCGACGGCCGCAGCGCCACGCAGCTCCGCCCGTTGACCGCCGAGGTCGGTGTGCTGCCGCGCACCCACGGCTCCGCGCTGTTCCAGCGCGGTGACACCCAGGTGCTGTCCGTGCTGGCGCTCGGCACGACGCGTGACGGCCAGCGGCTCGACACGCTCGACCCGAAGGACGAGAAGCTCTTCCTGCACCACTACAACATGCCGCCCTACTCGACCGGCGAGGCCGGCCGGGTCGGCACCCCGAAGCGCCGCGAGATCGGCCACGGGGCGCTGGCCGAGCGGGCGCTGATCCCGATCCTGCCGGAGCAGGACGAGTGGCCGTACGCGATGCGCGTCGTCTCCGACGTGCTCAGCTCCAACGGCTCCACCTCGATGGGCTCGGTCTGCGCCGCGTCCATGGCGCTGATGGACGGCGGGGTCCCGACCCACGGCCAGGTCGCCGGCATCGCGATGGGGCTGGTGTACGAGAACGGCAAGTACACCACCCTGACCGACATCCAGGGCGTCGAGGACTTCTTCGGCGACATGGACTTCAAGGTCGCCGGGCCGGAGCAGTTCATCACCGCGCTGCAGCTCGACACCAAGCTGGCCGGCATCCCGGCCGACGTGCTCCAGGACGCGCTGCTGCAGGCCCGTGAGGCCCGGCTCGAGATCCTGGACGTCATGAACGCCGCCATCAGCGAGCCGCGCGACGAGGTCGCCGACGGTGCCCCGCGGGTGGAGGTCGTCCACATCCCGCAGGACAAGATCGGTGCGGTCATCGGCCCGCGCGGTGCGATCATCAAGGAGCTGGTCGAGGAGACCGGCGCCCAGATCGACGTCGACGAGGAGGGTGGCCGCGGGGTCGTCAAGATCTACGCGACCTCCCGCGCGATCGCGCAGGACGCGCTGGACCGCATCAACGCGATCGCCAACCCGCAGCTGCCGGAGAAGGGCGAGCGCTACCACGCGACCGTCGTCAAGACCGTGGACTTCGGCGCCTTCGTGTCGCTGACCCCGGGGACCGACGGCCTGCTGCACATCTCCGAGCTGTCCCGCATGAAGGGCAAGCGACTCAGCCACGCCGAGGAGGCGGTCGAGGTCGGCGAGCAGATCCTCGTCGAGGTCCTCGACGTGCTCGACGGTGGGCGCAAGTTCAAGCTGCAGTTCGTCGGTGACGTCGCCGACGACAACGGCGGTGCCGAGCCCACGGGCGACGGCGGTGGCGACGACCGTGGCGACCGGCCCCGCGAGCGCGGGAGCCGGGAGCGTGGTGGGCGCGACCGTGACCGCGGCGAGCGTGGCGGCCGCGACCGCGGGGGACGTGACCGCGGTGAGCGCGAGGGCGGTGACCGTGACCGCAGCGAGAGCGCCGACCGTGACCGCGGTGACCGCGGTGAGCGCGAGGGCGGCGACCGTGACCGTGGCGGCGAGGGCGGCGGGCGGACCCGCACCCGCACCCGCAGCCGGTCGCGGGACCGCGACTGACGCGACGTGCGATGACCCTGGTGGGCGGCCCTCGGGCCGCCCACCGGCGTGTCCGGGGCGTCGACCTGCGTACCCTGCCGCTACCCGCCCCCGCCCCTGCGCCGTGAGGTCCCCGTGTCCCAGCAGACCACCACGCTGCCCTCCGGGGTCCGGGTCGTGTCCGAGTCGATGACCTCGGTGCGGTCGGTGTCCCTGGGGCTGTGGTTCGCCGTCGGCTCACGCGACGAGCACCCCGGGCAGGCCGGCTGCTCCCACTTCCTGGAACACACCCTGTTCAAGGGCACCGGCCGGCGCTCCGCACGGGACATCGCCGAGTCCCTCGATGCCGTCGGCGGCGAGCTGAACGCCTTCACCTCCAAGGAGGTGACCTGCTTCCACGCCCGCGTGCTGGATGCCGACCTCCCGCTCGCGCTGGAGGTCCTGGCCGACATGGTGATCGACGCGCGCAACACCCCCGAGGACGTCGAGGCCGAACGCCAGGTCGTGCTGGCGGAGCTGGATGCGCTCGGTGACGCGCCCGATGAGCTCGTCCACACCGAGTTCGCCCACGCGGTGCTCGGGGAGCATCCCCTCGCCGCGGAGACGCTCGGCTCCGAGGCATCGATCGTCGCGCTGGACCGTGACACGATCCACGCCTACTACCTCGAGCGCTACCGCCCGGAGCAGCTGGTCGTGGCCGCTGCGGGCAACCTCGACCATGACCACCTCGTCGGCCTCGTCGATCAGCTGGTCGGGGACCTCGGCCGCCCCGGTCACGGGCCCGACGGCCGCCGACCGGCGGACGGCTATGCCCGCGGCCAGGTGCGGATCCGGCACCGACCCAGCGAGCAGGCCCACCTCGTGCTCGGCGGCGGCGGGCTCGACCAGCACGACGAGGACCGGTTCGCGCTCAAGGTCCTCGACACCCTCCTCGGCGGCGGGATGTCGTCCCGGCTGTTCCAGGACATCCGTGAGACCCGCGGGTTGGCCTACAGCACCTACAGCTACGCGGCCTCCTACACCGATGCGGGCCTGGTCGGCGCCTACGTCGGGACCGCGCCGGGCAAGGTCGACGAGGTCCTGGCCCTGCTGCGCGACGCGCTGACCGGCCTGGCCGACGACGTCACCGCCGCCGAGGTGGAGCGGGCGAAGGGGATGTTGACCGGTAGCACCGTGCTCGGGCTGGAGGACCCGGGGTCGCGGATGTCCCGGCTCGGCCGGCAGCTCGTCACCGGCGCGCCGGCGATCGGGGTGGAGGAGGCGCTGGTGCGCATCGCCGCTGTCGACCTCGACGCGGTCCGCCGGGTGGCCGCCCGGCTCCACGCGGGACCCCGGGACCTCGCCGTGGTCGGACCGATCGCCGAGGACGCGGTGGCGCGCTTCGCCGAGGTGGTGGCCTGATGCCCGCGGTCACCGCCTGGAACGAGGTCGCCGACCGTATCTGGGTCCGGCGCTACGACCCCTTCGACGTCAACGTCACGGTGGTGGCCGGCACGCACGGCGTCCTGCTGGTGGACACCCGCACCTCGCTGCACGAGGCCGCGGAGCTGCGCCACCACCTCGCCGAGCTACCCGTCGGTCCGCCGACCGCGGTGGCGCTCACCCACGCCCACCTCGACCACGCGCTGGGGGCGGGCGCCTTCCCCGGCCTGCCGCTGTACGCCAGCCGCGGCTGCCGGGAGACCCTGACCCGGCACGGCGTGGCCGAGCGGGAGCGGTGGCTGAGCTGGATCGAGGAGGAGCAGCGCGCCCACCTGCGTGCCAGCCCCATCCCGGTCCCCGACCACCTCGTCGAGGGCTCGCACCGCATCGACCTCGGTGACCGCGACGTCGAGCTGCTCCTGCTCGGCCACGGGCACACCGACCACGACCTGGTGCTGCACGTCCCCGACGCGTCCACGGTGCTGGCCGGCGACCTCGTGGAGGTCGGTGCACCGCCGGCCTTCGAGGACGCCTACCCCTTCGAGTGGCCCGCGACCCTGGCCCGCATCGAGTCCCTGGACGCCGAGGTCGTGGTGCCGGGACACGGCGCCCCGGCCGGGCACGCGTTGCTGTCGATCCGCCGCCAGCAGCACGCCCACCTGGCGGCGATCTGCCGCGAGACCGTCGGCGGCATCCGCTCGCTCGCGAGCGCGGTCGTCATGTCGCCGTTCCCCGAGGAGACGACGCGCGTCGCACTGGACCGGGCGGCGGTCACCGCCGGTCGGGGTCCCGCCGCCAGCTGACCGCACCTGCCCGGCAGCGCCCGGGCTCCCGCGCCGTCGCCCCCGTTAGGCTCGTGGGCATCGTCGGAGATCGAGGTGGACGTGCGGGTCGGGATCGTGGGTGCCGGGGGACGCATGGGAGCCGAGGCCTGCCGGGCCGTCGCGGCGACCGACGACCTCGAGCTGGTCGCCGCGGTCGACCCGGGGGCGACCGGCCGGACGCTGGCCGAGGTCGCCCACCTCGACGGACCCGCGGGTGCCGTCGTGGTCGCCGACCACCTCGATGCGCTCGTCGACGCTGCCGTCGAGGTGGCGGTCGAGTTCACCGGCCCGGCCAGCGTCGGGGACAACCTGCGCTGGCTGCTGGAGCACGACATCCACGCCGTGGTCGGTGCCACCGGCATCACCGAGGAGCAGCTGGAGCAGGCCCGGTCGCTGGCCACCACCTCGCAGGCCAACGCGCTGGTGGTCCCCAACTTCGCCATCGGCGCCGTGCTGCTGCTGCGCTTCGCCGCCGAGGCTGCCCGCCACCTGCCCCACGTCGAGGTGGTCGAGTTGCACCACGACGGCAAGGTCGACGCCCCCTCCGGCACGGCGCTGCGCACGGCGGAGCTGATCGCCGCGGCCCGCCAGCAGGTCCCGCAGGTGCCGCTCGGCGACGAGCGGCATCCGGGTGCCCGCGGCGCCGAGCACGCCGGCGTGCGGGTCCACAGCGTGCGGCTGCCGGGCCTCGTCGCCCACCAGGAGGTGCTGTTCGGCGGGCAGGGCCAGACGCTCACGCTGCGGCACGACTCGATCGACCGGACCTCGTTCATGCCGGGGGTGCTGCTGGCCTGCCGGTCCGTGGGCGGGCTGGACGGGCTGGTGGTCGGTCTCGACGCCGTCCTGTGACGGCCGTGCCGCGCTGCCGGCGTTCGACGGTGCCGGTCAGCGCAGGCGCGTGACCGGGCCCGACAGCGGGACCAGGTCGAGGTCACGGGCGACGTGCACGTCCAGTCCCGGCGCGGCAGCGAGGGCCTCGGCCTGGTGGGCCGCGGTCCCGGGGTAGCGGCGCGACAGGTGGGTCAGCACCACGCGTCGTGCACCGGCGTCGGCCCCGATGCGTGCCGCCTGGGCCGCGGTGAGGTGGCCCGCCTCGGCGGCGAGCTCCCGCTCGGGCTCCAGGAAGGTCGCCTCGATCAGCAGCAGATCGGCGCCCTCGGCCAGCTCGCGGGCCCCGGGGCAGTCCCGGGTGTCCATGACGTGGGCGATGCGCACGCCCGGCCGGGGCTCGCTGACCTCCTCGAGGTGCACGAGCCGGCCCGCGACGCGGACCCGCCCCGCGTCGGCCAGCTCGCTGCGGGCCTCGTGGGGGACGCGCAGCGCCTCCAGCCTGCTCGGGAGCAGGCGCCGGCCCGGTGGCTGCGAGAAGCGGTAGCCGAGGGTGGGGATGGCGTGCGACAGTGCCTGCGCCTCGATGGTCAGCGGCGGGTCCGTGGCGAGGATCCCGGGGGCGGCTGGTCGCGCATCCACCTCGGCGCTGGTGCTACTGGCCGAGGCGTGGCGCAGCGCGGTGATGTAGGGCTCCGCCTCGGACGGGTAGTGGAGCACGACCGGGTGGGTGACGCGGTCGAGCGCGAGCCGCTGGAGCACACCGGGGAGCCCGAGACAGTGGTCGCCGTGGGCGTGCGTGATGCAGATGCGGTCGATGCTGGAGACCGGGATGCGGGCCAGGGACAGCTGCCGCTGGGTGCCCTCGCCCGGGTCGAGCAGGATGCCGTGCCCGTCGAAGCGCAGCAGGGCGGCGTGATGGGCGCGTGCGCGGGTCGGGACCTGGCTCGCGGTCCCGAGGATCACCAGTTCGCGTCCCGACACCCTGCATCCTCATCCCCGGGCTCTCGACCGTAGTCGCCGTGGCCGCTCGTGAGGCGCTACGGTCCCTCGTCCGGCCGAGAGCCGGTCGGCCACAGGTGCGCGTGGAGCAGCGCACCAGCCCGCGGGAGCGCGGCCGGCGCACGCGTCGCGTCACCCCCGGGGACGGAGGACGTCCCGTGACCGAACGCGACACGTACCTGGAGGCCCTGCAGCGCTTCGCCGGCGACCTCAGGATGATCCAGCAGGTCGAGGCGTCGATGGAGGCCCGACGGGTCACCTTCACCTCCCAGCACTACGAGCTGCTGGTCAAGGCCTACCTCGGCGCCCGTGAGCTGCAGGGCGCGCAACGGCTGTTCGGCCGGATGGCCGCGGAGGGCATCAGCCTCGGCGGATCGGTGCGCTGGGACGTGGCGCTGGCCACCGCACGCGCGGGTCGCACCGCCGACGCGCTGGCCATGCTCGACCAGCTGCACGGGGAGGGGGAGGAGCCACCGCCCCAGCACGCGCACGGGGTGCTGGCCGTCTACCTCGCCGCCCGTCGCTACCCGGCAGCGCGCGCGGTGCTGCGCCAGATGGCCCAGCATGGCCAGGCGGCCACGGCGGCGGAGTACACGGCGCTGCTGCGGGACTGCCTCGACCGTCGGGCGATCAAGGACACCCGCGCGCTGGTGGACCTGATGCTGCAGGTCGGGGCGCGGCCGGATCCGCGGCTCGCCACGGAGCTCGTGGCCATGGTCGCCCGGGCGGGTCACACCGACCGGGCCCAGGAGCTGCTGGCCCGCCTCGAGGAGGGTGGGGTCACCCTGCCGGGTGACGTGCACACCGAGCTGCTGCTGGCCTACGCCAAGGCGGGTGATGCGGCGGCCGCCGAGCAGGCGCTGGTCGCGATGCGCGCCGGGGGGACCGAGCCGACGAGCTTCCACCGCAACGCGGTGCTCGAGGCCCGTATCGCCGCCGGCGACGCCACCGGTGCGTGGGCGACGGCGCTGGAGCTGGCCGCGGACGGCCGCATCCCCTCCGGCGCCAACCTCGAGGGCCTCATCGACGTGTCCCTGGACGTCGGTCGCCGGGCGGCCGCGAGCGGCGTGCTGGACTGGATGATGATCCTCGGCATCCCGGTCCCGCCGGGCAAGGCCGCCGAGGTGCTCGGCCGTCACCTCAAGGCCGGCGAGCTCGACACGGCCTGGAGCCTGTTCGAGGAGCTGACCGCGCGCGGGGTCCCCCCGGACCGCAAGGTCGCGCGCGACCTCGTGGAGCGGCTCGTGCGGGCCGGTCGGCTGGACGAGGCCGCGGGACTGCTCGAGCGGTTGCGTGCCTCGGGCACGCTGACCCATGGGCGCCACTACGGCCCGCTGCTGCGGGCGCTGGTTGGCGCGAAGCGTGCCGACGAAGCCTTCGCGCTGCTCGATCGACTGCTGGCCGAGGGCGTCGCACCGACGAGCGCGGACGCCTCCCGGCTGCTCGGCGTGCTGCTGCGGGACAAGGCCTTCGAGCGGGTCGACCAGCTGGTGGCCACCTTGTCGGAGGCCGGCGTCAGCGTCGACGAGCCGACCTTCCGTGAGCTGCTCTGGGGCTACGCCCGGCAGCGCAAGCACGAGCAGGCCAAAGCCGTCTACGACCGGATGGTCGCCGCCGGGATCACCCCGGACGACCGGCACGAGGCCGCGCTGCGGTGGGCATCGGGCGAGACCCGCACCCGACTGCCGGACCACGACGAGCACGCCGAGGACGTGGGCACCGTCGAGGTGCCGCCGACGGACGCTGGTGCCGACGACGCCGAGGCGCCGGCAGGTGCGGCCGCGGAGCCCGCGGCGACGCCGTCGAGCGAGGAGGCAGCGGAGGCGCCTGACGCTGACGCCCCGTCGGCTAGCAGCGCGGAACCCTCGACGGAGGAGGCTCCCCTGGCCCCCCCGCCAGAGGCGTCTCCCGCGGACGCGCCGTCGGCCGCCGACGCCCCCGCGACGCCGCCGGGGCTCGCCCCGCCCCCGCATCGGCCGGAGCTGGCATCGGCCCAGCGGGCGGAGCTCAGCTCCGCGCAGCGGGCCGAGCTGGCCGCCCCGCCCGCCGCGGACGAGGAGCCGCCGGTCGCAGCCGAGGAGCCGCCTGCGGATGATGGCGCGCCGCCGGTCGATGCCGCGGCTGCGGAGGAAGAGCCGCCTGTTGCCGCCAGCCCGCCTGCGGATGATGGCGCGCCGCCGGCCGCGGACGAGGAGCCGCCTGCGGATGATGGCGCGCCGCCGGTCGATGCCGCGCCGGCGCCTGACGCCGATCCTGAGCGCCCCGCCGGCTGAGCCACGCCGAGCCGAGGTGTGCACGGAACCCTGCCTGAGCAGGGTTGCGTGCAGTGTCCGGCCGCGAACACGGTGGAGGTGTGCACGGAACCGCGCTCCAGCGCGGTTCCGTGCACGATCCGGCTCCTGGGAGCCCGTCGGGGTGCACGAAACCGCGCTCTAGCGCGGTTCCGTGCAGCGCGTGGCCCCGGACGGCGCGCCGGTCGAGGTGGTGGGGCCCCGGGGGCCCGGTCGGCCACAGGTCCGGTCCCAGGTGCGCCGTCAGGTCGACCCGCGGGTCGACCCGCAGGTCAGCCGACGCCGACCAGCTGCGTGCGTGCCAGCTCGGCGTACAGCCCGCCCTGGGCGAGCAGCTCGCGGTGGGTCCCACGCTCGACGATACGTCCGGCGTCGAGCACCACGATCTCGTCCGCGTCGACCACCGTCGACAGCCGGTGGGCGATCACCAGGCTCGTCCGGCCCTGGAGCGTCTCCTTCAGCGCTGCCTGGACCAGCCGCTCGGACTCGGTGTCGAGGTGGGCGGTGGCCTCGTCGAGCACCACGATGGCGGGGTCCTTGAGCAGGACCCGGGCGATGGACAGCCGCTGCTTCTCGCCCCCGGACAGCCGGTAGCCGCGCTCCCCGACGATCGTCCCGTAGCCGTCCGGCAGCGCCGCGATCGTGTCGTGGATCCGCGCCGCCCGTGCGACCCGCACGAGGTCCGCGTCGGTGGCGTCGGGCCGTGCGTAGCGCAGGTTCACCGCGATCGAGTCGTGGAACAGGTGCGGGTCCTGGCTGACGACCCCCACCGCGGCGGCCACGGAGGTCAGCGTCAGCGAGCGCACGTCGTGGCCGTCGAGGAGCACGGCGCCGGTCGTCACGTCGTGCAACCTCGGCAGCAGTGAGGACAGGGTCGACTTGCCGGCACCGGAGCGACCCACCAGGGCGACCATCGACCCCGGCGCGATGTCGAGGTCGATGTCGGACAGGATCCAGGCGGAGGCGTCGTTGCCGTGCTCGGCCGTCGGGCCCTCGAGCGACGCGAGCGCCGAGCCGTTCGCGGCCGGGAACCGGAACCACACGTGCTCGAAACGCACGTGGCCGCGGGGCTCGACGAGCTCCACCGCGTCGGGGGCGTCCTCGATCGGCCGCGGCAGGTCCAGGACCTCGAAGACCCGCTCGAAGCTGACCAGGGCGGTCATCAGGTCGACCCGCGCGTTGGACAGCTGTGCCAGCGGGCCGTACAGCTGGGTGACGTAGAGCCCCAGCGCGACCACGGTCCCCACCTGGATGTCGGAGGTCTCCCCGATCACCAGCCAGCCGCCGACGAGGTAGACCAGCGCGGTGGCCAGCGCCCCGACCAGGCCCAGGGAGGCGAACAGGGCCCGCCCGGTCATGGCCTGCTTGACCCCGATGGCGGCGACCCGCTCGGCCTTGCCGTGGAAGACCTCGACCTCGCGGTCGGTCCGGCCGAACAGCTTGACCAGCAGTGCCCCCGCCACGTGGAAGCGCTCGGTCATGACGGTGTTCATCTCGGCGTTCAGCCCCATCGACTCACGCGACAGCGCCTGCAGACGCCGCCCGACGATGCGGGCCGGGAGGATGAACAGTGGCAGGAGCGACACGGCGATCAGGGTGACCCGCCACTCCAGGCTCGCCATCACCGCCAGGGTGATCGTGACCCCGATGAGGTTGTCCACGATGCCGCCGAGGGTGCCCGTCAGCGCCCGCTGCGCCCCGATCACGTCGTTGTTCAGCCGGGTGATGAGCGAGCCGGTCTGCGTACGGGTGAAGAAGGCGATCGGCAGGGTCTGCACGTGGCGGTACAGCAGCGTCCGCAGGTCGAGGATGAGGCCCTCGCCGATCGACGACGACAGCCAGCGTTCGACCATCGACACGGCCGCCACCACGAGTCCGACGCCGACCATCCCGGCGACCAACCACAGCAGCAGGGTCCGGTCGCCGGTCGGGATCGCGACGTCGATCGTCTCCCGGATCAGCAGCGGCGGCAGCGCCGACACACCGGCCGCCACGACGATGAGGCCCACGAAGCCCGCCAGCTTGCCCCGGTACGGGCGGGCCAGACCCCAGGCGCGACGGGCCACGGCCCGGTCCAGCCCGCGAGCTTTCAGCTCCGCGGCATCGCCCATCGGCCTGAGCGGCATCCCGCCGTGTCCTCGCACCTGCTGCTCCTCGTCCTCGCGGGTCCCACCGTGCCCGTAGGCTGCGACGCTATGGCTTCCGACGACCCCACGGCTCCGACCTCAGCGTCCGACGCGCAGGCATGGGCTGCGCCAGGTCGTTCGTCACCCGCACCGTCCGCGGGTGGGCGGCGTGCGCCGTCCGCGGGTGGGCGGCGTGCGCCGGCGTGGCCGGCGCTGGTGCTCGGCGGTGCGGCGCTCGGCTCGATCACCCTGGCCGGCGACGCGGTCCGGCGGGTCCATCGGCTCCGTGCCCACCGCGCCGAGGTCACCCCCCTCGAGCACGACCTCGACCTGCCCGGCCGGTTCCCGCCCCGGTGGCTGGTCGTCCTCGGCGACTCCGCTGCCGCCGGCTACGACCTCCCCGACGCCGAGGTGGCGATCGCCCGGCTCGTCGGCCGGGGCCTGCTGGCCGCCGACGGTCGGGCCACCGCGGTGCGCAGCGTGGCCGTCGATGGGGCGAGGACCGCCGACGTGCTGGCCACCCAGGTGGACGCCGCCGCGGACGCCGAGGTGGTGCTGGTCGGCGTCGGCGTGAACGATGCGCTGCGACCCGCCATCTCCCACACCGAGGTGGCGGCGTTGACCTCCGAGGTCCTCGAGGCGGTCCGTGCCCGGGCTGCCGACGGGGCCGACGTCGTGCTGCTGACCTGCCCGGACCTGTCCGCCGCGCCGGGGCTGCCGCTGCTGCTGCGGCCGCTCGTGGGCGCACGCTGCCGGGCGGTCGCCGCGGCGCAGACCGCGGTCGCCGCCCTGCACGGCGTGCCGACGATCGAGGTCCCGAAGGCGACGCTCCCCCCGGAGGTGTTCGGTCGCGACGGCTTCCACCCCGGCCCGATCGGGCACGCCCGGCTGGCCGAACGCGTCCTGGAGCTACTGGTACCCGACGCCGAC
>JBLRWQ010000057.1:0-17625 GCA_047921175.1 Nitriliruptoraceae bacterium
TGGCGAGGAGGCGCTGGATTTCCTGTTCGTCGAGGGCTTTGGGGAGTCGTCGGGCTTGTTTGCGGGGCAGGTCGAGATCGGCGGCGGGGTTGGCGGGGATGGTGCCGGAGCGGCAGAGCCAGGCGAAGAAGCGGCGGATGCAGCCGAGGCGCGCGAGCTGGGTGTTGGTGACGAGCGGTTTGCCGCCGCGCGGACTGCGGTAGTGGTGGAGGAAAAGCTGATAGGCTTCGAGATCGGCGCGGGTGAAGGCGGCGGGATCGTGTGTGCCGCGGTCGCCGGCCCATGCGGTGAATTGCCGCAGCGCCCAGCGGTGCGTCGATGGATGGCTGCGAGTAGGCGCGGGCGGCGAGATTTCCAAGGAAGGCGTCGGCGTGTGCGGCGATGCCTTGGAGCGTGCGGGCCTGCGGTGTGAAAGCGCCGCCTTTGCGACGTCCGCACATGGCGCTGAGATTGGGGAGTCCGGGTTTTCCTGCCATGGGTGAGGCCATAGCCGAAATACGGTGATGTGTCCGAAAATCCCAATTTGACAAAGCTGTAAAAGTTGACAATTTTTACAGCATGAACCGATTGACGATTGAAATCGAGCCGGAGCAACACCGGCAAATCAAGACATTGGCGACGTTTTCCGGCATGACGATCAAGGAATTCATCTTGAGCAAGACGCTCGGTCCTCAACGAGGTGTGCCGGGTGATGCCACGGATCGTCTGATGGGAAGCGCGAAGAATGCGGCGCGATTTCGGGAAGCCATTGCGACCTCTGACTCTGAACACCGCGTTTTCGAATCCGTGGAAGACCTGAAGGATGCGCTTGGAATTTAAGCCGCAGGCCTTCGAGGATCTGCAATTCTGGGTGCAAACCAACCCGAAACTGGCGAGGCGATTGCTGCGTCTGATCGAGGAAACCGCGCGTGATCCGTTTGGCGGCGACGACCACGCCGGCGACGGCGTCCATCGTCCCCTGCGTGAGCGAGGCCGTCGGGCTGACCCCGTAGCGGGACAGGAACGCGGCGTTGGTCGCGACCGTGCCCGTCACGCCGGGGGTGACGACGCCGACCATCTTGGCGGCGACCTGGAGCACCACCAACGGCCGGAACGGGACCGACGCCGTGGTGGCGAACATCATGCTGGTGGCCTCGGTGACGAAGACCCCCTGGCCGATCACGGCGGCGACGAGCACCCACAGCCAGCGGGCCTCGGCGAGCTCGGCCGCCACCGCGGCGAGATCGATCCCGGCGACCGCCGGCACGAGCGTCCAGGCGGCGACGACCGCGAGCACCACCAGCGCCAGGGTCTTCGGCTGGACCCGGCGCAGCTCCACCGGCTCCGGCAGCGCCCGGTCCAGCTGCGTCGCCAGCGCCGCCGACAGCGAGCGCAGCAGAGCCTTGGGCTCCGGTGCCAGGGCCCGCGTCGAGGTGGTGAGCGCGGGGAGCTGCAGGTAGGGCCAGGCCTCGGCAAGCGCGTCGTCCCCGAGTCCGGCCCGGGCTGTCGCCACCGCCCGCTCGGGTCCGACCTTGGCGGCCAGGCCGTACAGCAGCCCGGCGACGTCCCCGCCGCGCTCGGTCCGCGACGCGCTGATGCTGCCGGCGGCGAGGTCCTCGAGGACCGGCTCGCCGGCGTCCACGCGCACGGCCCGCGTGTCGAGCGCACCGTGGGCCATCCCGGCCGCGTGCATGCGGCCCACGTGGCCCCACAGCCTCGTCAGGAGCTCGTCGGAGCAGGCATCCTCCGGGAGCCGGTCGAGCCGGGTCCCGCCGGTGGTCAGCGCCAGCAGGGCGACCTCGCCGTCGGGTGCCCCGGCGGCCAGCACCTCACGGACCGGCACCCCGGCGCGGGCGGCCCAGAGGGTCAGCAGCGCCTCCTGCTGCACGGCCTGCAAGCGGGCGAAGGTGAAGGTCCGGCGTTGCTCCCGGAACCACAGGCTGCGCCACAGCTTGGCGAGCACCTGCTGATCGGAGGCGTCGCGCCCGTAGACCTTGATCACCACCTCGATGCCGTCGTCGGTCCGGGCGAGCACCCGCCGGACCCCCCAGGACCGACTGGGCGGCAGGCGGAGGTCGCGGACCGGCACCCCGAGCTGGCGAAGCGCCACCTCGATGCGGTCGAGGTCGGGCAGGCCCGCCGGTGCGCCCAGCAGCAGGAACACGGTGCCCGCGGCGATGAGCCCGACGCCGATGGCGCCCACCGCATCGCTCGGCAGCCCGAACCCGAGCCCGGAGCCGGCCAGCGCCGCCAGGATCAGGATGGTCCAGCCCACCCGGCGCAGCGGGCGGACCAGGTGCGGGGCCGCGGTGACCAGGGTCGCGCTGGTGACCGCGATGCGGAACACCGGGGTCTGGCGCTCGGGGTCGCCCAGGCCTAGCTCCGGCACCACGTACGGCCAGGCACCCTGATGGATGCGCACGAGGACGATGCCGAGCACCGCTGCGACGACGACGGCGAGCAGCACGTCGCGCAGGGCATCCCGATGGACCCGGCCACCGCCGGCGAGCAGGAGCAGGACGACGACGGCCTAGATGAACGCGAACGAGTACACGATCGACAGCGGCTCGAGCGCCCACGTCGGTAGCACCTGAACCAGGGCGGCCAGCGCCCGGTTCAGCGCATCGGTTCGGTCGACGTTCACCACCGCCCACAGCAGCAGCAGCGCGCCGACGAGCACGCTGGTCACGTCCCCGGCCCGGCGCACCCGGGGCTGGCCCTCTCGGGAGACGAGGGAGCGCGACCCGGCCGTCGCCGCGGTGCCGGTCATCGCGTCCGTGCTCCTCAGGCGGTGCGCTCCCAGGACTGGCGCAGGGTGCCGGACCGGGAGGCCTGGTCACGCAACTGGACGACCAGGCCGACGACGACCAGGCCGGCGTAGATGGCCGTCCACCACCATGCGAGCTCCAGGCTCGTGGTCGTCTCCGGCTCGACCAGGTCGGTCCGGTCGAGCACCCCGAACAGCAGCAGCAGCCCGGTGACGGTGATGCCCGCCCCGGCCAGCGCACCGAGCACGGTGAGCAGCAGCATCGGCACGTCGCCGACGATCGCGAGCACCGCGAGCAGCACACCGCCAGCCACCCCGGCCAGCACCAGCAGCCAGGTCCAGGTCACCCCGAGCGCCGCCAGGAGGGTGGAGCCCAGCGTGAAGCCGATCGCCGACATCGCCAGCACCACGGAGACCGCGTAGTAGAGGTAGGCGATCAGGCCGAACGCGAGCCCGACGGCCAGCCCCACCCCCCAGCCCAGCACGGTGGACAGGAAGCCGTCGCCCGTGAACGTGGCGACCGCGGCGGCGCCGAGCAGGAAGCCGGCGAACGCACCCCAGACCGCGATCACCGCCCGCAGCGCGGCGTACCCGGCGACGGTCAGGAGGCCGCCGACCAGCACGGCCAGGATGCCGACGATCAGGTTCTCCATGGTTCATGCTCCTCCCTGGCACGGCGCGACGTCCCGAGCGGCTCGCGAGGTCCGCGAACTACCGCAGGGCCCGCCACCTCGATGCTCGTCCAGGCGCGGACCGCACGGTTGGGTGTGCCATGGTGCAGGATGTCGCCCAGACTAGGGGGTCGCCGTGCCGACCGTGCCACCGCTCCCGGAGCGACCGGTGGTGCACCTGACCCCACCGTCGGGCTGGATGAACGACCCCAACGGCCTGGTCCACCACGACGGCACGTGGCACGCGTTCTACCAGCACGAGCCGGAGGCGCTCGTGTGGGGGCCGATGCACTGGGGGCACGCGGTCAGCCGGGACCTGCTCACCTGGGAGCACCGCCCCATCGCGCTCGTCCCGGACGGGCTCGGCCAGATCTTCTCCGGTTCCGCGGTCGTGGACCACGACGGCAGCGCCGGGTGCGGGGCGGGAGCGCTGCTGGCGTTCTTCACCTACCACCGTGACGGCGACCGGGGCCAGGGGCTCGCGTGGAGCCGCGACGGCGGCTTGACGTGGACCAAGCACCCGGACAACCCCGTCCTGCCCGCGCCGGGCGACGGCCCGGACTTCCGTGATCCCCGGGTCCTGCGCTACGAGGACGACCGCGGGGCGTCGTGGTGGGTGATGGTGGTCGCTGCGGGCGCCGTCCTGCGCTTCTACCGCTCCGATGACCTGCTCGCCTGGACGCCGACGAGCACGCTGGCGGGTCTGCCCGGTGCCGACGGCGGCGTGGTGGAGACCCCGGAGCTGCTCGAGCTCGAGTTGGCACTGCCGGAAGCGGGCTTGCCGGGTGGGGAGCGGTCTGACACGGAGGCACCCGGGCCGGTGGCACCGGGACGTCGCACGGCTCGGCAGCGCGCCTGGGTCCTGGTCATCGGAGTGAACGCCGGTGGTCCCAACGGCGGGTCCGGCGCGCGCTACCTCGTCGGTCACTTCGACGGCGAGCGCTTCAGCCCGACCGACGCGGACACCGAGGTGAGGTGGGTCGACCACGGCGCGGACCTCTACGCCCTCCAGGCCTGGTCCGGGGTGCCCGACGGTCGCCGAATCTGGGTCGGCTGGATGAGCAACTGGGCCTACGCGAACGAGGTCCCGGCGACCACCTGGCGCGGGATGCTGTCCATCCCGCGTGAGGTCCGGCTGGTCCGGGACGATGCGGGCCTACCGGTGCTGTCCCAGCGCCCCGTCCGCGAGCTCGACGGCGGGCGGACGACGCTGGTCGAGCTGCACGGAGCTGAGCTCGCGGCCGCCCGGGCAGCGATCGCGGACGTCGACGGCCCGTGCCTCGATGTCCGGTTGCTCCTGGAGTTCCCGCCCGCGGCCACGGGCGAGCTCGCGCTGCGGGTGCACGCGCACCGCGAGGTCGACCCCGCGGGCGGCGCGTCGGCTCCGTCCGGTACCCGGGTGTCCTACGACCCGGTGACACGGCAGGTCGTCCTGGATCGGTCGCGGTCGGGGACCGAGGTGGCACCGGGGTTCCCCACCGTGCACCGCTCGACGCCGCTGCCGGCGCGGGACCGGCTCGATCTGCGGATCCTGACCGACACCTGCTCCGTCGAGGTGTTCGCCGCGGACGGGACGGTCGTGCTCAGCGACCTCGTGCTGCCCGCGCCGGACGCCACCGGCATCCGGATCGACCGGCTGCCCGTTGGCGCGCGCATCCTCCACCTCGATGTCGGGCGGCTCGCGGGCGGTGGGGCACGGTGAACCGCTCACTCGCGCCGACCACAGGGCCGCGACAGCGTCGCGACAGGGCCGTCGGACACGGTGTGGGCGCCCCGCACCGAGGAACGACCGTGACCACCCTGCTGCACCCCACCGCCACCGAGCGGCTCCACCGTCCCCCCACCCTGCCCGACGCCATCGTCGAGCTCCATGCGGCACGGCGTCTGGCGCGTCGGGACCGTCGGAGCCGGCAGCTGGCCCGGGTCCGCGCGAGCCTCGCGATCAGCGGGCCACGTCCCGGCGCGGCAGGGTCAGGCGAAGCGGAACAGCGGCGGGAGGAGCACGACCACGACGGCTGCCCAGGCCGGGAAGACCGGTAGGTAGGCGGTCTGCCACCGCAGCAGTCGGTGGAGCTCCCCACGGCCGCTGACGAAGCGGGCGCCGTGCCAGGCCGTCCCCACCAGGTTGCCGAGCAGCACGAGGTTGAGCCCGATCGCCGCCACGCGGTTCGGGGTCAGGCCGAGCTCGCCGATCCGGGCGGCCATGGCGCCGAGCACGAGCAGGTCCAGGACCAGCGCCGCCAGGACCGTGACCAGCAGGGCCCGGTCGGACCAGCCGGCCGGGCGTGCCACGTCCCTCGCCGCCAGGCCGTAGAGGACGAGCCCGACCACGACCACCAGCAGGGCGTCGAAGGTGGCCAGCAGCGCACGGTCGAACGCGCCGGCCAACCCGGTCGCCGCGTACACGGCGGTCACGCCGACGAGCATCACCGCGAACAGTGGGGTGAACACCTGGGCGAGCATCGGCGCCACCGCACCGACGACCTGGGGCCGGGTCTCGACCAGCCAGGCGGCGATGACCACGGCGCCGGCCGCGCCGGACGGCAGGACCCACGGTACGAGCTGCTCCGCGTCGAGGAGCCCGGTCGGGGCGAGCAGGGCGAGCGTGAGCCCGACCAGGACCCCACCGCCGAGCGCGAACAGCACGTAGGTCACGAACCAGGAACCGGAGGAGCGCACCAGCGCCATCCGGCCGTCGCTCCCGCGCAGGTCCGCGCCGAGCCAGGCGTAGCCCACCACGGCCCACAACGCCACCGGCAGGTGCGCGATCGCGAGCACCTCGGTCGCGCCTGCCTCGACGAAGGGGAACAGGTTGCTCACCAGCCCGGCGGCGACGAACGCGCCGGCGATCAGGAGCACCTGCCGCCGCGAGGGGTGCGCCGACCGGACCAGGTAGGCCGCCAGGAACGGCAGCACCAGCAGGCTCGCGTTGCGGACCAGCCACGTGCCGCCACCGTCGGGGAAGCCCGAGACCAGGCGCGCGAGCTGGACCGTGACCGCGGCGGCGACGGCGAGCACCAGCGCGTCGCGCCAACGGTGATCGGCGGCCACGGCCGCGTGGGCCGTGGGTGCGCCGTGCCAGGGTCCCGTCGCGGCACGAGCGAGCTGGCGCGACAGCTGCTCGGTGCGCTCGGACGCGGCTGCGGTCGACGGCGCCGTGCGGTCACCGAGTCGCTTGACCGCGAGCAGCCAGGCCTCGTCGTCGGGGAGACCGGAGGGTTCCAGGCTGGCGAGTTCGCGACGGAGCGCGGTCTCGAGCTCCTGGAGGTGCCGGTGCTCGGCCCGCACGGCTGGCAGGAGGTCGGCCCGCCAGGCGGCGAGCCGTTCGTCGGTGGTGGTCACGGGCGGGGTACCTCGCGGTCAGGTCAGATCGAGATCGCGGCGTCGGAAGGCCAGCAGCCCGACGCCTGCGAGCACGACCGCGGTCGCGGTCAGGACCAGCAGTGGGGCGAGGGCCAGGTCCTCGAGCGGGATCTCGGCGGGGTGGGCGAAGGGGGACAGGTCGAGCGCGAGCTCCGGCAGGTCCAGCAGCGGCCCGAAGGTCCCAGCGATCAGGCCGTAGACCACCAGCGCCCACGTCGCCGGCACGGCGCGGGGGAACACCCCGAACAGGGCAACGGCCACCCCGAGAACGACCCAGACCGCCGGGGCCTGGTTCAGGTGGGCCAGGGTCAGGTCCCAGACCAGTCCGCTGTCGCCGACGACGGATGCCGCAGCGATACCGGTGAACAGCCCGGTGACGGCCAGCAGGACCACCGAGCCGACCGTGACGACGACGAGGTGGCTGCCGAGCCAGACGGTCCGGCTGAGCGGGGTCGCGAGCACCGGCTCGGCCCGGCCGCCGGTCTCCTCGTTCCGCAGGCTCGTGATCGCCATGATCGCGTAGGCACCGACCAGGAAGGCCATGAAGGTGGCGATGTAGGCCAGGTAGCCGGCGATCATGTCCTCAGCGCCGAACAGTTCGAGGAACACCTCCGGGAGGTCGACGAACGCATCTGCAATCGCGTTGGTGTAGCCGCCGTAGGCCAGCCCACCGACCGCAAGACCGGCACCCCACCCCAGCAGGTTGCCACGTTGCAGCCGTGCAGCCAGCCCGAGCGGTGTCCCGAGCCGCGGGGCGGCCTCACGGGCGCCCGGCCGGGTGGTGAGCACCCCGGCACCGAGGTCGCGACGCGCAGCGAGCGCATAGCCGACGCCCGTGGTCGCCGCCGCGAAGGCCACGGACAACCCCAGCGGCCACCAGCGGTCGAGCACGAACGGCGCGGTCTGCTGCCCCCAGGCCAACGGTGAGAGCCAGGACGGCCACGTCCCGCCATCGGCCGCCATGTCGCCTCCGGCACGGATCAGGAAGGACGCTCCGAGGACCGCACCGGCCAGCCCGGCGGCTCCGCGGCTGTACGGACTGAGCTGTGCCGTGATCGCGGTGACCCCGGCGAAGGCGAGCCCCGTGGCAGCCAACGAGACCGCGAAGACCAGCGAGCCGTAGGGCGTGTAGCCGCCGACCACGATCATCATGCCGGCGACGATCGTGGCGGCGACCAGGTTCGTGATGACGGCGACCAGCATCGCCGCGGTGAGCTGCGCTGAGCGACCGACCCCGTTGGCGCGGATCAGCTCGGCCCGGCCTGTCTGCTCCTCGAGGCGCGTGTGACGGACCACCAGCAGGATGCTCATCAGCGCCGTGCCGAGTGCGAAGTACAGGCCGTAGCCGTTGGCGAGGAAGCGTTCGAAGGTGGGGTCGTCGAAGCCGTACCCGGGCCCGATCAGCATGCGGCCGACCGGGTCGTTGAACAGGGCGCTGGCGTTCCGCAGCTCCTCCTCGGTGCCGGCGATCTGGGGGAACGCTGCTGTGAGGTAGACCACGAACAGGCCCAGCGCGCCGGTCCACGCCGGCAGCTTGATCCGGTCCCGGCGCAGGAGGAACCGGACCAGCGTGCCGACACCCGTCAGGCTGCCGGGGTCGCGCCGGGGGCCGGCGCCGGTGACCGCTCGATCGGTGGCAGCGGCGTTCATCGCGGGTCCGCGTGGTGGTTGGTCCGGGTGGCCAGCTCGTCGCCGTAGTGGCGCATGAGCAGCTGCTCGAGGGTCGGCGGATGGGCCACGATCGTGCGGATCCCGAGGGGGGCGAGCGCCTGCAGGGTCGCCTCGACCCGGTTGCCGTCCACCTCGAAGCGGACCTGCCCGTCGATGTGCTCGAGGTTGTGGACGCCGTCGAGCCCGTCGAGCCGATCGGCCGGCTCGCGCAGCTCGGCGGTGATCGTGATGCGGTGCAGGTGGCGCAGGTCCGCGAGGGACCCGGACTCGACGATGCGGCCCTGCCGGATGATCGAGATGCGGTCCGCCAGCACCTCGACCTGCGCGAGGATGTGGCTGGAGAGCAGGACGGTCCGCCCGGCGGCCTTGACCTCGCGGATCGCGTCCTGGAACACCGCCTCCATGAGCGGGTCGAGCCCGGCGGTCGGCTCGTCGAGCAGCAGCAGCTCGACGTCGCTCGCGAGCGCGGAGATCAGCGCGACCTTCTGTCGGTTGCCCTTGGAGTAGGTCCGTCCCTTCTTGGTCGGGTCGAGGTCGAACCGGTCGCACAGCTCGTCGCGCCGTGCCTTGTCGAACCGGCCGCGCAGCCGGGCGAACAGGTCGATCGCCTCCCCCCCGGACAGGTTCGGCCACAGCTCCACGTCGCCGGGCACGTAGGCCAGGCGCCGGTGGAGGCGGACCGACGCCGACCACGGGTCCCCGTCGAAGACCTGGACCCGGCCCGCGTCCGCGCGCAGCAGGCCGAGCAGGACCCGGATCGTGGTGGACTTGCCGGCACCGTTGGGGCCGAGGAAGCCGTGCACCTCACCCTCGGTGACCGTGAGGTCCAGGCCGTCGAGCGCCCGGGTCGGCCCGAAGGTCTTGACGAGCCCCTCGGTGGTCAGCACCGCGGTCATGGACGTCCTTCCTCGGCTGGCCCGAACGGTGGGGCCACAGCCGCGACCGCATGCGTTCCATCCGCCAGCGGACGTCCGCAGGGTCACCCATCGACGGAACCAGGTACCTAGCCGGCTGTCAAGCAAGGTAGGGTCAACGGATGCACCGGACGGACGGATGGGCCGGGCCGGCGGGCGCGGAGGGAGCCGATGGCTGATCGCCGCCGTCGTGACCGTCGGACCACCGACATGCGCGAACGCATCGTCTCGACCGCCACCGACCTGTTCGCGACCCAGGGTTTCACCGTCACCAGCCTGCAGGACCTCGCCGATCGGTTGGAGGTCACCAAGGCGGCGCTGTACTACCACTTCCGCCGCAAGGACGACCTCATCGCTGAGGTGCTGGCGCCGATGGTCGCCGACATCGACGCCTGGTTCGCCCGCGTCGAGGTGGAGCAGCCGGACCGGCGCCTGGCGCTGGAGGCCTACTTCGACGTCGTACACCGGCACGCGCCGCTGCTCGCAGCGATCAGCCGCGATCCGGGGGCGCTGACGGCGGGGGACAACGTGGCGCACGTCACCGACTGGGCGCAGCGGGTCCAGACGGTGCTGACCGGTCCCGATGCGAGCTTCGAGGAACGGGTCCGGGCCTCGCTCGCGATCGTCGGCCTGGCCCGGACCGCCAGCATGTTCCCCGATGCCGACCCTGCCGAGCTGCGTCGCGTCGCCGTCGATGCCGCGTTGGCCGCCCTGGACGCCGGCCAGGGGTGAGCGCCGCTCCGCTGGCTCGGGCCCGCGATGTCGGTGCGGCCTGAGGGCCCGGCGGCGGTGCTGCCGGCAGGCGTGACGGCGACTTGCGGGCGGCCGCCGTGATGCTATAGTGATATCAGATTGATCAACACGATCGTCCGGGCGTGGCGTGATCCTCGCTGGGACCTGTGGAGGTGGCACCATGGCGAAGTCGGAACTCGTGGAGCACGAGGCACGGTCGCAGAGCGGGGTCCCCGTCCTGGTCGCCGCCATCGTCGTGATGCTCGGGACCGTCGCCGGCTTCGTGCTGTCGGCCCGCTACCTGTCCCAGGACGGGACCGTCTGGGTCGGGGTCACGGGGATGGTCGCCGCCGTGCTGGTCCTCCTCGCGGCCATCTTCGTCGCGGTCGGGCTGTACACGATCCAGCCCAACCAGTCCCGCGTGCTGACCCTGTTCGGTGACTACCGGGGGAGCGACCACACCCCGGGGCTGCGCTGGGCGAACCCGCTGATGATGAAGGAGAAGGTCAGCCTGCGCGTGCGCAACTTCACCACCGAGACCTCCAAGGTCAACGACGCCAACGGCAACCCGATCATGATCGCCGCGGTCGTCGTCTGGCAGGTCACCGACACGGCCCGGGCGGTGTTCGGGGTCGACGACTTCGTCGACTACGTCCGGATCCAGTCCGAGTCGGCGGTGCGGCAGCTGGCGCGCTCCTACCCCTACGACTCCTGGGACGACGACGACGCGACCACGCTCATCGGCGACCCGATCGACGTGAACCGCGACCTGCTGTCCGAGCTCCAGGAGCGGGCCGACGACGCCGGGGTCACGGTGCTCGAGGCCCGCATCACCGACCTGTCCTACGCGCCGGAGATCGCCGAGGCGATGCTGCGCCGCCAGCAGGCCTCCGCGATCGTGGCGGCCCGCGCGAAGATCGTCGAGGGTGCCGTGCTGATGGTCCGCGAGGCGGTGGCGCAGCTCGAGGAGGGCAGCACCGAGGTGGACGCGATCCCGCTCGACGCCGACCGCAAGGCCACCTTCGCCTCCAACCTGATGACGGTGATCGCGAGCGACACCCCGACGAGCCCGATCGTCAACGTCGGCACGCTGTCACGCTGAGCTCATGGCCCGCGAGCGCAAGCAGTTCCCGCTCAGGATCCCGCCGGAGCTGTACGACGTGTACGAGGCCTGGGCCGCGGACGAGTTCCGCTCCGTCAACGCGCAGATCGAGGCGGTGCTCGTCGACGCGGCCCGGCGCTCCGGGCGGCTCCGGCGCCGGCCAGCCGCGCCAGAACAACCCCAGGAAGGGGCCGACCGATGACCTCCCACGACCGCCTCCTCGCGGAGGACCTGCTGCTGCTCGCATGGGACGCCGACCACGCCAAGCCGCGGAGCGCGACCTCGGTGCAGCTGCCCTCCGCGATCGGTGGCGCGCTCCTGCTCGACCTGGCGCTCACCGACCGGCTCCGCATCGAGGTGGACGTCCCCCGGGCGAGCTCCCGGGCGACCGGTGACGCCCTCCTGGACGAGGTCGCACGGCAGGTGCGGGAGGGGCCACGGCGGCGCAAGCTCAAGGGCTGGGTCCGCAAGGTCGGCACCACCGCTCGCCGGGACCAGGTCCGCGACCGGCTGGTCGCAGCCGGGCTGCTCGCGCCCGAGGAGCGCAGGGTCCTCGGACTGTTCTCCGTGACCCGGCACCGGTTGACCGACCCCGCCGAGGTGGAGCGCCTGGCGGAGCAGGTCCGTCAGGTGCTCGCCGGGGGTCGTCCGGCGGACGATCGGCTGACGGTGCTGGTCGCGCTGGTCGGCGGGACGGCCATCCTCGACCAGCTCGTGCCACGGTCGGAGCGCCGTGCCGCCCGCCAGCGGGCCAAGGAGCTCGCGGAGACCTCGCCGGTCGCCGAGGCCGCGCGGGCCGTGATCCGCGACACCCAGGCCGCGCTCATCGCGACCATGGGCGCCGGCGCGGGCGCCGCCGCCGGCCGCTGACGCCACCGGTCCGGTCGCGGTGGCTCGTGGTGCCGCGGCTGACCGGGGTCAGGCGTGCCGGCGGTAGGCGCGCAGCGTCAGCGGACCGAACACCGCGGTCAGGCCGGCACTGACCGCCAGCACGATCACGATCTCGCCGCCGACGTCGCCGCCGTGCATCAGCCCGCGCATCGCGGTCACGAGGATCGTGAGCGGGTTGACCTCCACCACCGCCTCGAGGAAGGCCGGCAGGGTCTCCGGCGGGACGAACACGTTGGAGATGAACGTCAACGGGAACAGCACCATCGTCGACACGCCCATGAGCGCGTTCTCGGACCGCATCGTGAGTCCCAGCAGGGTCCAGATCCACGACAACCCGAAGCAGAACACCAGCAGCAGGCCGACCGCGAGCACGACCCCGACCGGTCCGGCGTCGGGACGGAACCCCAGCACCAGCCCGAGGGTGAGGATGACGGTCGCGGCGATCGAGTAGCGCACGGCATCGGCGAGCAGCGCGCCGACCAGCGGCGCTGGCCGCCAGATCGGCAGCGACCGGAACCGGTCGTGGACGCCCTTCTCGATGTCCCGGTTCAGCGTCAACCCGGTGTACATCGTGATCATCGCCACGGTCATCGCCAGGATCCCCGGCAGGACCTGCTGGAGGTACGCGCCGGTGGAGCCGGCGAGCGCTCCACCGAAGAGGTAGGTGAACATCAGCAGGAAGATGACCGGGAACATGGTCACGTCGAACAGCTGCTCGGGGATGTGTTTGATCTTGAGCATCGCCCGCCACCAGAACACCTCGGCCGTGGCGGCGCGGGACAGCGGCTCGGGCCGGTGGCCGCGGTCGAGCACGTCCAGGATGGACGCCACCTCGATGTTGGCGACGTCGCTGGTCGGAGTCGTCGGGACGCTCACGGGCCGACCTCAAGGGTGCGCGTGCCCGGCGGTGCCTCGGCGGCAGCCTCCGGGTCGGACTCGGCGGGGTGGCCGGTCAGGGTGAGGAAGACCTCGTCGAGGCTCGGCTGGCCGTAGCCGGCGCTCGCGACCGCGATGCCGGCCTCGTGCAGGGCGGTCAGCGCCGAACCCGCCGGTGCCGCGTCGTCGGCCCGGACCGTCAGGGCTGCCGGATCCGCCTCGAGCTGCACCTCGGCCCCCAGCACGCGGGACAGGAGATCGGCCGCGGCCGCTCGATCGGTCGCTGCGCGGAGCCGGACGTGCAGCGAACCGGCGCCGACGGAGGCCTTGAGTTCCGTGCCGGTGCCCTCGGCGATGACCCGGCCGTGGTCGATCACGGCGATGCGTTCGGCGAGCTGGTCGGCTTCGTCGAGGTACTGGGTGGTCAGCAGCACCGTCGTCCCGTCGGCGACCAGCGCCCGGATGATCGCCCAGACCTGGTTGCGCGAGCGCGGGTCCAGCCCCGTGGTCGGCTCGTCGAGGAAGATCAGCCGGGGGGTGACCACGATCGAGGCAGCGATGTCCAACCGGCGCCGCATCCCGCCGGAGTAGGTCTTCACCTGGCGGCCGCCGGCCTCGCTGAGCCCGAACGCGTCCAGCAGCTCCGCCGCGCGTTGCTTCGCACCGGCCCGGGAGTACCCCCACAGGCGCGCGAGCAGCATGAGGTTCTCCGCGCCGGTGAGGTCCTCGTCCACGGACGCGAACTGGCCGGTCAGGCTGACGGTGCGGCGGACCTGCTCGGCCGCGGTGACGACGTCGTGGCCGAACACGCGAGCGTGGCCCGCGGTCGGCTCGAGCAGCGTGGCGAGCACCCGGATCGCGGTCGTCTTGCCGGCGCCGTTGGGGCCGAGCACGCCATACACCGAGCCCTCCGGCACCTCGAGGTCGAGCCCGTCGACGGCCTTGGTGGGGCCGAAGTGTTTCACCAGCCCGGTCGCCTGGATCGCGTGCACACCGACTCCACCCTGCCGACCCCGCGCCGGGGAGCGTACGGACCCGAGCGGACCGGGTCACCCCGCGTCGGCGAGGGCTCGGGCCAGCTCGATGGCACCGACGACCTCCTCCGGCCGGGTGAACTGCAGCTCGTGCCCACCCCCGGGGATCACCCGGAGGTGGGAGGTGGCCAGGAGCTGATGGGCTCGCTCGGCATCCCCGAGGGGCACGTTGCCATCGGCATCGCCGTGCACGAGCACCACGGGGACCGCGAGCTCCGGGTAGCCGGCGCGGATGGCCGGCATCGTGCGGCGGGTGTCCTCCATCAACCGGTAGGTCGCCTGCAACGTCGAGGTGGCGGTCCACCGGCAGGCGTAGCCGGTCACGTAGTCCGACGGGGCGGGTTCCTCCGGCGCGAACGCGCGGTCCAGCGCGTCCCGCAGGAGCCGGTGGTCGCCGGCACGCACCGCGGCCGGGTAGAGCAGGTCCACGACCACCGGGCCGACGACCGGCCACGTGGCCGGGCGGTAGGCGCCGTAGTCCCCGGGGTCGGGCTCGCCGAGCAGGTCGCCCCCGATCGACACGGCCGCGGCCACCTCGTCCCCGAACGCGTCGAGGTAGGCGGCCACCACCGTGGCGCCCCGCGAGTGCCCCACCAGGATCGGGTCCGTGAGCTCCAGCGACCGGACCGCACCGCGGACCAGCGCCGCCTGCTCCCGGAGCGAGCCGACCGTGTCCGCCGGATCGCTGTAGCCGTGCCCGGGACGGTCGATGGCCACGACGCGGGCGCGGTCCGCGAGCAGGTCGACCAGGGGGGAGGCGGTGAGGTCCAGGACGCTGCCCCCGTCGCCGTGCAGCAGGACCACGGGCGGGCCACTCCCTCGGTCGAGGTAGTGCAGCCGTACGCCGTCCACGGTCACGAACGCCCCCGGTTCGGGGACCCCGGCGCAGGACCGGTCGAACGCGACCCGGGAGCCCCAGAGCCCACCGCCGACCAGGACCAGCACGAGGCCGACGCCGACCAGCAGCCGGTGTCGCTCGACCCGCGCCCGCATGCGCAGCCTCCCCGTGCCGCCAACGGCCAGCCTGCCACGGTCCGCGTGGCCGATCGGGCCCGGCGGAGGTGCCGACCGGCCCTGGTCGGCTGCTGCCGACACGAACAGGCTCAGGTGCGGCAGCTCCCCAGGCAGGAGCATGCCCGTGGGCTGGCCGGACGCTGCGCGTGGCCGGGACCCACACCCTCGATGGGCGGACCGAGCGCGCCGTTCGCTCCGTTGACGCAGGGTGGAGGAAGCTGCGGTGGACGACACGTCGCGAGCACACCCGGGCCCCGATGGGCCCGGGTGGCGCCGGTTCTTCCAGTCGTTCGCGCACCGGTACGACGGGGAGGCCTTCACCCGCGCCTCGCAGGAGGAGGTCGGGTTCCTCACCGACCTGCTGGACCTCGAGCCCGGCACCCGTGTCCTCGACGTCGGCTGCGGCACCGGCCGGCATGCGGTCCCGCTCGCCGGGCGCGGTGCCGAGGTGACCGGGGTCGACCTCTCCCCGGCCATGCTCGAGCGTGCCGCAGCCCGGGCCGCGGCCGCCGGCGTGCCGCTCACCCTGGTCGAGGGCGACGCCCGTGCGCTGCCGGAGGACCTCGGGCCGTTCGACGTTGCCCTATGCCTGTGCGAGGGGGCGTTCTGCCTCGTGGCCGACGGTGTGGCACCGCTGGAGCACGACCGTGCCGTGCTCGCCTCGATCGCGCGGGTGCTGCGTCCCGGCGGCCGCCTCGCGTTGACCGGCCTCCACGCGGCACCGATGCTGGCCTCCTGGGCGAACGGGACACTCGCGGGCGAGCTCGACCTGCTCACCCTGACCGAGACGACCGACTACCCGCTCGAGGAGGGCGGGACGGTCCGGCTGCGCGAGCACTACCACCTCACCGACGGCCTCGCGACGCTGGCGACCTCCGTCGGCCTCGAGGTCGAGGCGATCTGGGCTGGCGGGGCCGGCGACTGGCGCCGCGAGCCACCGACGGTGGACGACGTCGAGCTGCTGCTGGTCGCGCGCCGCCCGGACCCACGAGCGACGAGGAACGACCCATGACCGACCGTGCCATCCACGTCGCCGGGCTGACCAAGACCTTCGGATCGGTCACCGCGCTCGACCGCTTCGACCTCGACGTCACCGTCGGCGAGGTCCACGGTTTCCTGGGCCCGAACGGGGCGGGGAAGTCCACGACGATCCGGGTCCTGCTCGGCCTGCTCCGCAAGGACCACGGCGAGGTGGTGCTGCTGGACGGTGACCCGTGGCACGACGCGGTCCGCCTCCACGCCCGGCTGGCCTACGTCCCCGGGGACGTCCACCTGTGGCCGAACCTGACCGGTGGCGAGGCCATCGACCTGCTCGGCTCGCTGCGCGGCGGCCTGGACGAGACGCGTCGCGGGGACCTGATCGAGCGCTTCCAGCTCGACCCCACCAAGCGGTGCGGGACCTACTCCAAGGGCAACCGCCAGAAGGTCGCGCTGGTCGCCGCCTTCGCCTCCGAGGTGGAGCTGTACCTGCTCGACGAGCCGACCTCCGGGCTCGACCCGCTCATGGACACCGTCTTCCGCGCCTGCGTGCGGGAGGCCACCGGCCGCGGTGCCACGGTGCTGCTGTCCAGCCACGTCCTGGCCGAGGTGGAGGACCTCGCGGACCGGCTCACGATCATCCGCGACGGTCGCGCGGTCGAGTCCGGCACCCTCGCCGAGCTACGCCACCTGACCCGGACCGCGATCACCGTCACCACCGCCCGGCCGCTGGCCGGGCTCGGTGCGCTCGCCGGCGTCCACGACCTCGACCTCGACGGTGTCCAGGCCCGGTTCGAGGTGGAGCCCGACGCGCTCGCCGCCGTCCAGCGGTTCCTCGCCGACCGCGAGGTCGTGACGCTCATCAGCTCCCCACCGACCCTGCAGCAGCTGTTCCTGCGCCACTACGGCGAGCACCTCCGTGACGACGAGGTGGACGGCTCGTGACGGCGACGACCGGACGGCGCGGCGGCGCCGACGCGACCCCACCCCGCGGCCCGAGCACGCTGTCCGTCTCGCTCGCCGGGACCGGCCGGCTGATCCGGTTGGCGCTGCGCCGGGACCGCATCGTGCTGACGGTGTGGCTGGTGGCCCTGCTCGGCCTGCTGGTCGCCAGCGTCGCCAGCATCGTCGCCCTCTACGGCACCGAGGAGGCACGCACCCAGTACGCCGTCGTGGCCGCGACAAACGTGGTCGCACGTGCCTTCGACGGCCCGATGGCGGGCACGAGCCTGGGCGCCATCGTGATGACCGAGGTGTTCGGGTTCCTGGCGCTGCTGACCGGCATCATGAGCGTGCAGGCGGTCGTGCGGCACACCCGGCTCGAGGAGGAGACCGGCCGGGCCGAGCTGGTCGGTGCCGCCGTGGTCGGTCGGGATGCGCGCCTGGTCGCGGCGCTGGTGGTGGTCGGCGCGGACCTGCTCCTCGGTGTGCTGACGGCGGTCACCCTGGTCGCTGCCGGTCTCCCGCTGCAGGGTTCGGTGCTGGCGGGTACGGCGCTGGCCCTGGTCGGCGTGAGCTTCGCCGCGGTCGCGGCCGTCGCGGTGCAGGTCGCCGGCACCGCTCGGGGCGCCAACGCCATCGGGATCTCCGCGGTCGGTCTGGCTTTCCTGCTGCGGGCCGTGGGGGATGCCTT
>JBLRWQ010000058.1:0-17573 GCA_047921175.1 Nitriliruptoraceae bacterium
TCCGGCGAGGCGACGGCTGGGAGGGTGCGCGCGATGGCCTCGTCGGTTGGTGCCGGGGCGAACTGCTGCCGCACGCGGAAGCGGAGGAGGCGGTGCTGTACCGGGCTGCGCTCGGGGTGTCGGCACTCGAGCCGCTGGTGCGGGCGATGTCCCACGAGCACGCGCTGCTCGGCGAGCTCGTCACCCGGTTGGCGACGGCGGATGATGCACCCGCTGCGCTGGTCCATTCCGGTGCCACGACGACGCTGTTCGAGGCGCACGTGGCCAAGGAGAACGACCTGTTGCTCCCGGCGATGGTTGCCGCCCCTGACGTCTCGGTCGCGCAGCTGCTGGCCGAGATGGACGCGCTACCCGCGCTGCGGGGGGCGGACCGTGCGGCGGTAGCGGCCACTCCTCGTCAGCAGCCGGCCGAGGCGTCGCACGGGCACACGTGCGGGTGTCATGACGAGGCGTCGGTGGCCCCGGAGCTCGACGCGCGCGTGATCCCGCACGCGATCCGTCACGCCACGATCTTCGGTGCGCTCGGGGCGGTCGCACCGGCAAGCCAGTTGATCCTGGTGGCACCCCACGACCCGCTGCCGCTGCTCCGGCAGATCGAGCAGCGCTGGCCCGCTGCCTTCGATATCGAGTACCTGGAGCGTGGCCCCGACGCGTGGCGCCTGCGGTTCACCCGTACCGCCACCGAGTCGGTCGCCTGACGTCTCACGTGCGCCGACCGAGCCGCACGATCCGGAGCGAGACGAACGCAGGAGCCCCGCCATGAACAGCACCGAGATCCACGCACCCCGACGCGAACCGGCCGCGGCTGAGGGGCCGCTTGACCTGCAAGCGGCTGCGGACGCGCTGCTCGCTGAAGCTGGCCAGCTCAACGCCGGACGTTCGGCCCGCACCCTGACCCCTGGTCCGGGGGCGCCCCTGAAGCAGACCTTGCTCGCCCTGACCGCCGGGCAGCGCCTGCAGGATCACCTCGCCCCAGGGCCCACCACCCTGCTCGGCATCCGAGGCGAGGCCGTGCTCACCCATGACGACGGGGCAGTAACCCTCGCCGAGGGGGTGTGGGCCGCCTGCCCGGTCGGGCCGCACTCGCTCGACGCGGTCACCGACGCGGTCGTGCTGCTCACCGTGACGCCCTCCGCAGAGCCGGATCCCGCCGCGTGACCCGGGAGATCCGATGACCTTCCTGGCACTGCACCAGTACGCATCCGTCCCCCTCGCCGCTAGCCCGGCGACGGTGTACGAACGGCTCCAGGCCGACCCCGACGGTCTGGTGCAGCAGGCGACCGCCGAGGCCCTGACCGCCATGGGGCCCCACCTCCGCCGGTGGGGGCTGCGGATCTCCGCGCTCCCCACCACGACGGCCCGCCCGATCGGGCCCGAGCAGCTCGGTGGTGTCGAGGCGGTCTGGTCCGGGGCGGAGGATGCGACCGGCTGGCCGGCGCTCTCCGGCCAGCTGGTCGTGTCACCCGCTGGGCCGGCAGGGAGCCGGCTGCGGTTCTTCTCGCGTCGCTCACCCCACGCGGAGCTCACCACCAGCCGGCTCGACCGATTGCATCGCCAACGCATCGTCCACGTGAGCATCCAGCGCTTCCTGCACGAGCTCGGCCGCCACCTCGACGATCCCGTTGCTCGTCGGCCGACCGGGCGCCTCGCGCGGTTCGACCTCGCCCCGATGTTCGTCCACGCGCTCCAGGCACTCGACGGCGCGGCCGGCGCCGCACACGCACGTCTGACGGGCCACCTGCAGGCACTGGCCGAGGAGGCGACCGCCATCGCGGTCACCAGCGCTCACGAGCCGCTGCACGCCGGCCGGTTCCGTGCACCCGCTGGCCCGGACGTCCAGACCCGGCTCGCCCGAACGAGCGAGCCCGCCGGCGCGTGGGTCGGGTGGCGCGGCGATGAGGAGGCCACCGGCTGGCCCCAGCTGGACCTCGCCCTGCTCATCGAAGAAACCGGAGCTGGCGGATCGAGGCTCGCGATCCTCTCCACGCGCGAACCCGGCTACGACCTGAGCGTGCCCCGCATCGACAAGCAGCCGCGTGACCAGATCCTGCGATCCGCCGGGCCCGCCGTCGCGGCAGCCATCCGCGACCACCTCTCCAGCGGCTCCACCGGTCCAGGATCGGACCGCCGGCCCCAGCTCGCGTCCGCCGGAAGGTGACGCGCGAGATGACGCCGAACAGATCCGTTCCGCGGGACCAGCAGGTGTACCGGGCGCTGTCGAGTCCGGTCCGGGCCCGTCTGCTCGAGGTTCTCGGAGACGAGTCCGACCTTGATGCCGCCGCGCTGGCCGAACGGCTCGGGCTGCACGTGAACACGGTACGCAGCCACCTCAACCTCCTGGGGGAGGCCGGCCTGATCGAGGCGATCGTCGAGGACCGGGACCGGCCGGGCCGTCCCAAGCTCCTCTACCGCGCCGTCGCCGATCGAGGGTCGCCAGAGCCCGGTCCGGGGGAGGGCGGCTACCGGTTCCTGGCGCAGATCCTGGCGAGCCACCTCGATGCGACCTCGGACGACGCCCCGTCGGCCGCCGAGCAGGCCGGTCATGCCTGGGGCAGCTTCCTCGTCGACAAGCCCGCACCGTTCACAAAGCCCGATGCTGTGGAGGCGGTCACGCACCTGGTGGACCTGCTGGACCGTTTCGGGTTCGCGCCCGAGCTCGACGGGACCGATCCCGACAGCCCGGAGATCGTTCTGCGGCGCTGTCCGTTCCTCGAGGTCGCACGGGATCACCAGGACGTCGTCTGTGCGGTCCACCTCGGCCTGATGCGAGGTGCGCTGAAGGAGCTCGGTGTCGACGTGCAGGCGCGCGAACTCCTCCCGTGGGCGGACCGCGAGGCCTGCCTCGCCCGGCTGACGGTGCGGTCGTCCCAGCCTGCGTAGCTGTTCTGCGGATCGGACCTGAGATCCACCCTGGCCGGCTCGAGCCTGCGAGGTCGCACGTGCCCCGGACAACGCCGCTGAGTGTCCCGGAGTCGGACCCTCGCACCTGCAGCCGGGGTGCCCGGATCAACGCGCTGGCCTGCGTACCGTTCTTCGCCGGCCTGGATCACGATCGGCTCCACCGCATCGATGGACGGGCGGCGATGCGGGGGATGGAGGCGGGTCAGTCGGTCTTCCTCGCGGGGCACCCGGCGGAGCGGCTCTACGTGGTCGAGAGCGGCGCGGTGAAGCTCACCGGCAGGACGCCGGAGGCGAACGAGGTGCTGCTGGACGTGCTCGGGCAGGCTCGTTCCTGGGGACCCTGCCGGCGCTCGGGGGTGCGACCTACGCCGAGGACGCGTGGGCGTTGACCGCCGGGTGTGTGCTGGCGTTCACCGGCGGGCAGTTCGATGCCGTCCTCGGCGAACACCCGCAGGTGGCTCGCAGTGCCCTCGTCGCGATGGGTCGGCGACTCCATGCGGCCCAGCAGCGCATCGAGCGGACCGCCGCTGCGATCGCGCAGGTCCGGATCGCGAGCACGTTGCTCATGCTGGCTGATCGCCTCGGTATCGATCAAGGGGAGAGGATCCTGATCGATGTGCCGCTGGCTCGTGATGACCTGGCGAGCATGTCCGGGTGCGCGTCGGAGACGGTCAGCCGCAGCCTCGCGATGTGGAGCCGAGAGGGAATCATCGAGACCGGCCGCCGCTGGGTCGCGCTGCGACGTCCGGACGCTCTTGCCGAGGTCGCCGCCGTCTGACGCCGACCGGCTCCACGTGGGATCAAGGCCGCCTCGGGGTGGTTCGTGGCGGTCGGTTCGGTTCTGGGGGAACTGGGGTGCACCAGTCTGACGGGGGTCAGGGACGGGGTCCTACGTGCTCGTACCGTCAGGAGCGTCACCACCTGACACCCACCCGAGAGGCATGACCATGACCACCGTGACCGACACCACCCGGACCGTGCTCCGGGCCGAGGGGTTCTCCTGCCCGTCCTGCATCGGCAAGATCGAGAAGCAGGTCGGACGGCTGCCCGGCGTGCGGGACGCGGAAACCATCCGCGCTGACGGGAGCCATGCTCGCCGTGGCGGGTGCTGTTCAGGGGTCTGTCCGCGGATCGGTGTGCCGGGTCGGCTGTGGTGGTGAGGTCGGCTCGCTCGCCAGGTCCGTCGGGAGCTCGCACGTCGACGTGCAGTCCGTCTTCGACGAACCGGGAACCCACGTGGTCCGCCCTGGGATGGCCGGGGTGCAGCTGCCATCGGAGACCCTCGCGGGTCGCGGCGAGGCAGCGTGTGGCCCGCGCCACGCCGAGGTCGCGAGCGTCCGAGACCGTCACTCGGCAGTCGGGTCACGGCCGGTTCGGTTCGATGGGGTGCACCCGCCAGCGGACCACCGCGATGCCGGTGAGCAGCACCGCGAGGACGGGGTTCGACACGGTCGCTGACGGGTCGCTCTGGCTGAGGTTCCAGGCTGCGGCGGTCAGCGGTCGCTGGGCCCCGTGTCATCGGGCTGCTGGGGGCGGGTGGCACCTGCTGCGTAGGACAGGGTCAGCTCCATGATGGCATGGAGCGCCCCTTCGTCGAGGTGCTGCGGATCGAGCGGATGACCCGGTCGGGCGTTGATGGTGATGGAACGGATCGCGGTGGTGCCGTTGGTGCCGGCGAGTTCGACCCGGTACGGCACCGATCGGGAGTCGTCGATGCGTAGCTCCCAGGCACCGGTCACCTCTGCCGTGCTGTGGGCGGGTTCCGGCGCGGCCCGTGGTGCGTCCGGGGTCGGTCGTGTCGTCGGTGTCTCGTTGTCCGAACCGACCAGCTGCCAGGCCGGTACGGCTGTGGTGGTGGTGCGGTTCGGGGCGGGATGGCCGCGCCTGGCCCAGAGCACGAGCGCGGCGGGCTGGATCACCACGGCCGCGAGCAGCGCGTAGGTGATCCCTGCGGCACCGAGGGCGCCCATCCGGCTGATCAGGGCGAGGCCGGAGAACGACAGCACCACGAAGGCCGCGAACGTGGTCAGTGCGGAGCCGAGCAGCGCCCCGCCGGTGGTCGCCAAGGTGCGGTGCAGGGCAGCCTCGATGTCGGTCGCGCCACGGAGGTCCTCCTCGAAGCGGTTCGTGACGTGGACGCCGTAGGGGACGCCGATCCCGACCGCGATCGCGGTCAGGGTGGCGGTCAGCGCGTCGAAGGAGACGTCGAGCAGGGCCATGGTGCCGAGCAGCAGCGCGGTGCCGACCACCGACGGGATCATGGCGATGACGCCGAGCAGGGGGCGACGGTGTCCGACGCCGTAGTACAGGACCAGGAGCAGCAGCACGGTCGCGAGTGTCAGCGCGATGGAGAGGACCTGGAAGTCCCGCAGGTCGTCGGCCATCTCGCCGATGATCTGCTCGTCGCTGGTCACCAGGATGGCCCCGCCGAGGTCACGGACCGGCGCGAACGCGTCCTGCACGTCCGCCGCGAGCGCCGCAGCCTGGCCGTCGCCGGCGTTGGTGCGAAGCTCCACCACGGCGGCCTGACGATCGTCCCGCACGAGGCGGGCCAGCTCGGTGCCGGCCGCGCCGGTGAGGAGCTGCTCGCGGCCCTCGAGGTCCTCGAGGTCGGTGGGGGCGTCCGGCAGCTGGTCGAGCAGGGTGACGATCGAGGTGGCCTGGGGGGTGCCGTCGGGATCGGAACGCACCAGGTCGACGTCCGCGAGCCGGGCGTGGGCCTCCCGCAGCGCCGCGAGCATGCCGGGGTCGGTCAGGTCCGCGTCGACGAGCACGTAGGTCGTCTCGGTCAACGCACCGTCGAAGAGCAGGTCCTGGTCGGCGACCACCTCACCGATCGGTGAGTCCTCGGGGATGAAGTCGGCGCGGTCGAAGCGGGTCTCGAGCCCGTTGGCGGCCACGGCCCCGAGGATGAGCAGGACGAGCCCGGTGAGCACGAGCGGGACCGGGTGGGTGACGGCGAGGTGGGTCGGACGGGCGAGGAGCTGGCCGATACCGGCCTTGGTCTCCGGTGTGGGCGCGGTCGAGGCGCCCCGTCGGTCGCGCAGCACCCGGGCTGCCGGGACCGCGCCACCCATGACCACCAGCGCGACGACCACACCGATGGCGGTGAAGATGCCGAAGTCCGCGATGACCGACAGCGGCGCCAGCCCGGTCATGGCGAACCCGGCCGCGGTGGCGACCGTGGCCAGCACCAGGGCGGTCCCCACGGTCCCCATCGAGGCGGCGGCGGCCAGGCTCGGGACCTGCCCGGTGGCGCGCTGCTCGTGGTAGCGGCTGAGCAGGTGCACCGCGTAGTCGATGCCGAGCCCGATGATCAGGACGGGGACGACCACGCCGATCTGGCTCAGCGGTCCGAGGAGGTCCAGCACGCCGGGGCCGAGGATGGCGATGATCCCGAAGGTCCAGATGAGGGTCGCGGCGAGGGCGAGCATGCCGACCATCACGTCGAAGGCGGAGCGCAGTAGCACGCCGAGCACCACGATGACGGCGAGCAGCGCGAGGAGCAGCAGCATCGGGGCTTCGCTCTGGGTCTCGGACTCGAGCGCCGCGTTGGTGCCCTCCGGACTGTTCACGGTCACCCGCATGCCGTCCAGCTCGCCGCGGAGCTCACCCTCCTCGATCCCGAGGTCTGCGCGCACCCGGTCCAGGGCGTCGAGCCGCTGCTCGGTGGTCAGCTCCGGATCCAGCTCGACGAGCACCGTCGTTGCTCGAGCCTGGCCCTTGGCCGCATCCAGGTCCGCGCTCAGCAGGGCCGTGAGCCGCGGCTGCTCGGTGAGCGCCGCGGTCGTCGCGGCGCCGATCCGTCGGCCATCAGCGTCGGCGAGCTCCACGCCCTGCGCCGCGAGCACCTCCAGCAGCGGGGTACTGAGCGTGTAGAGGCGAGGTCGTCCTTGCGCGTCCGTGCGCACCTGCCCATCGAGCTCGCCGAGCAGGGTCTCCTCGACGGTGACCAGGGTCGCCAGGCCGTCCGGGGTGAGCACGTCGCCCTCCGGGCCCGCGTCGACCGTGACCTGGAGCGCAGCGGAGCCCCGGTCGAACTCGTCGCGGACGCGGTCCAGGCCCTGCACGACCTCGGAGTCCTCGGCGCCGAAGGAGGCCATGTCGGTCTGCATGACCAGGTTCGTCGCCGCGATGGCGAAGCCGACCGTGATCAGCAGCAGGAGGCTGAGCGTGAGCCCGGGACGACGGGTCGAGGGGCGTGCGAGCAGGGTCAGCAGCCGGTCCAAGGAAGCTCCAGGGTGAGGTCGAGGGTCGAGCCGGTACTATACTGAGCGCTCAGTCAGTACGCGAGTCGAGGTGGCGGCAACCGGCCGTGGACCTACGCTCGACCGGACCGCAACGCGAAGACGGGACCCGCCGTGACGACCGCCAACGAGACCGACGCCTCCCCGGCCTCCCAACCCGCTTCCCCGCCCGCCCGACCCCGCGGCACCGGCCGGGAACGCCTCCTCGATGCGGCCGAGGAACTGTTCGCGACCCACGGGTTCACCGCGACCACGACCCGCCAGATCGCCGACCTCGCCGGCACCTCGACGGGCGCGGTCTTCTACCACTTCCCCACCAAGGAGGCGCTCCTCGAACAGCTCATCGCCGAGCGCAGCCCCCACGCCAACCTCGACGCGATCCTCGCCCGTCACCCGGACGACGCCCGCGCCGGGCTGTGCCACCTCGCCACCGCGATCGACGAGACCATCGCCGAGCGCGGCGAGGTGCTCCGCATCATGCTCCACGCCGAGGACCCCGGCACCCGTCAGCTGTTCCACCGCTTCTTCGGCGACGGGGTGCGCGCCATCGCCGACCACCTACGCCGCACCCTCGACCCTGCCCGGCTCGGGCCCGGCCACGCCGAAGCGCTCGCCCGCTCCTTCCTCTCGGTCGTGTTGCTGTCCCGGCTCGTGGCCGATCTGCCGGACGGCCGGGAGCGGCTCGATGAGGTCGTCGACGTGCTCCTCCACGGCTACCTCTGATCATCGACCGGTTCCCGGGAAGCGGCCGCGATCGGGCAGCGACGCTCCACGGCGAACGCCCGGGGCCCCCGTCGGGGCCAGTTCGTTGGGCCACGCCGATGTAGGGCGCGCGGGCCAGCCGTTGGTCGTGGCCGGTCCCGCGTGACGCGAGCGTCGCTCCCGATGTGCGTCGGCCGTGGTGCTCGGGCGGTGATCTCGACGGCCGGTCAACGGACCTCCGGCTCTCGCCGGGAGAGCGAGGTGAAGGCGATCGATGCACCGTGATGCATCACATCCATGTGCATGGGTGAGTACCTTGTGTGTATGCGAACCTCCGTGATCTTCGACGACGAGCTTGCGGCCGAAGCCCGGGAGCTCGGCATCAACGTGTCCGAGGCAGCGAGGGAGGGGCTCCGTCAGGCCATCCGCCGCCGTCGTGCGGAGCATGATCGCGCGGCCTACCTCGCCCACCCTGAGGTCGAGGATGCCGACTGGGACGAGGCCGAGTCCTGGGGCGAGGCGTGAGGCGCGGAGAGGTCTGGCTCGCGCAGGTCGGCGGCAAGCTGCGCCCGGTCGTGATCGTGACACGCGATGAGGTGCTCGACGTCCGTGCCAACGTCACGGTGGCCGAGATCACCACCACGGCACGTGGGCTCACCGTCGAGGTCCCCATCGATCCGGACTGCGGGATCGAGCAGGCGTCGGTGGTCAACGGCGATGGCCTGCACACCGTGGCCCAGCGCAGGCTGACCAAGCGCCTCGGGAGCGTGGACCACGACACGCTCGAAGGGATCTGCGAGGCAGTCACCGTCGCCTTGGGCTGCGACCAACGCTGACGGCAGCGACCCTGCTCAGGGGCGGTTCCGTGACCCGGGGCGGACGGTGCTGGGCCCGGCGCCGATGGTCGACACACAAGATGTCGGGGGTTCGGATCCCCTCCGCCCCACCTCCGTAGCCCCCTGGATCCGCTCGGGATCCTCCGGGTCGAGCCGGAGGTGTCACGGCCCTTCCTCGCCGGGCAGTTGACCGAGCGCTTCGTCTCGTCGTGTGCCCCCGTCGCTGAGGTCGAGGTGGACGCGGAACGGCTGCGCTCCGGGTACGACTCTCCCGGCACACGGGAGGACACGGGCGGCCACGTCAAGCTCCGGAACAGCGTCCGGTTCTTTCGGCACGCCTGGTTCTCTTCGGGCACGCCTGGTTCGTCGATGCCAGGCGCCCCCGCTTCCTGTGGGACGTTGGCCGGGGGGGCGCTTCCCGAGCGACCTCGACGGATCTGCCGAGGTGGGGCCAGAGCTGCATCGACGGGTGCTGCTCGGTGATCGTCTCCGCGGCTGTCCGCGGGCGGAACCTCACGACCTCGATGCTGGCGCGCTCGTGCCGGCACGCGGCGTGGTGGCACGTCTCAGAACGTGTTTGCGATGGGGTCATCCGGCGAGTTGAGACTGCCAGGGACGGCGTCCGTGGCCGGGTGCGATCCGTCGAGTCATGATGCCGACCATGGCCCACTTGACCATCGCTTCAGCGGTGGCCGGGAGGCGTTCCTAGTCGTGATCGAGTCGGCGGCAGCGCACGATCCAGGCGAAGGTCCGTTCGACCATCCAGCGTCGGGGCAGGACCGCGAATCCCCTCTGGTCGGCGGGCTTCTTGACCACCTCGACCGCGACACGCAGGACCTGTCTGGCGTAGACCGCCAGCCGGCCCGCGTACCCGCCGTCAGCGAACACCGTGACCACCGACGGCATCGCGAACCGGAGCCGCTCGAGCACGGTGGCACCGCCGTCACGGTCCTGCACGCTGGCGGTGGTGATCGCCACCACCAGCAGCAGCCCGAGGGTGTCGACCACGATGTGGCGTTTGTGGCCGTTGCTGCGTTTGCCGGCGTCGTAGCCGCGAGTCCGGGCCCCGAGGGTGTCGGCCCCCTTGACCGACTGGGCATCGACGATCCCCGCCGAGGCAGCTGGGTCACGGCCGTCAGCGTCACGGAGCCGGTCACGCAACGCGTCGTGGATGCGGTCCACGGTGCCGTCCTCCATCCAGCGTCGGAAGTGCCAGTAGACGGTCTGCCACGGCGGCGGATCGTGGGGCAGGTGACGCCGCGCACAGCCGGTGCGCAGCACGTGGAAGATGGCGTTGACGATCTCGCGGCGAGGGTGCTTCTCGTACCGGCCGGCCAGGTTGTGGGCGGCGGCAACAACGGGTCGATGAGCTTCCACTGGGCAGCGGTCAGATCGGTGGAGGCACTACCGCCCGGCCCTCTCAAGCACGTTCGTAGACCTCACCCCGCAGCTGCGCAGCTTCGACAGGCTTTCTCGCGGTCCCTTCCGCCGGGACTTCTTGCCAACGCACTCCCACGGGCGGGCCCGGCACGGCAAGCCGACCCCCGGGAACGCACGAGGGCGAGGTATGGAGATCGCCCGTGCAGAGCCGGAGCAGTTCGAGAACGCCCTGAACCGCCTGATGGAGACCCGCTCGCCACGCGAGGTCGTCCACGAGCTGACCAGCGGGCGCATCCTGCTGGCCCGGGCCTCCGAGGGGCTGCTCAGCTCGGAGGAACGAGAGGCGATCCTGTCCCCGACCGGGCGCCTGAGGGAGAGGCGCTGAACGCTGGATGACCTGCCGCTCCTCGATCAGTCTGCCGTACAGCTCGACGGGAGCCCCGCGATCGGGAAGCGGTACCTGCACATCGTCGTCGACGAGGCGCAGGATCTGGCGCCGATGCAGTTGCGGATGCTGCGGCGGCGGCTCAGCGGCGACGGTGCGATGACCGTGCTCGGTGACCTCGCCCAGGGCACCTCGCCGTGGGCCCCGAGCAGCTGGGGAAACCACCTCGGCAGTGGCGATATCGAGGTCATGGAGATCGCACAGATCCGTCACAGCTACCGCACCACGGCACCGCTGCTGGACTACGCGAACCGGCTGCTGTCCAGTATCGACGTCGACATCGAGCCCGCGGCCTCCGTCATCACCGACGGAGATGAGCCGGCGATCATCCGGGTCGACGACGAGAAGGACCTGGATCGGCAGCTCGTGGCGTTCGTCGAGACCGTGCTACCCGACGACGCTGACAGCGGGTCGATCGCGGTCATCGCGGACGAGGTATCCCTGGGGCGGGTCTCGCTGGCGTTCGATGACGCGGGGATCCGCCACACCTGGGCGGCGCGGTCACTGGACGAGCCGGTCACGCTGGTCCCGGCCACCTCGACGAACGGACTGGAGTTCGACCACTCCCGCCGAGCTACCGGCTGCTGACGTGACGCCGGTATCCGCTACCGCTGCTCCGGTTCCGACCGCGGACACCTCCGAGACGGCGGTCGCGCCCGGTGCCCCGAGCCCTGCGCGTGGACCGGAGGAAGACGGTTGGTCCTGGTTCACCCCCTCGACCGACGGTGACGGGCTCCTGTACGTCACGCTGGCGGGGACGACCGCCAGGGTCGAGCAGGTCCCGTCCACCGGCGGTGAAGGCGTCCCGATCGCGACGGGCCACGCGCTCTCCGACGGTGCAGCAGGTGCCGATGGGTGAGGAGCTTCGGCTGCTCAGTCGGTCGGTCCGACCAGTTCTCGTATGCGTTCGAGCACCGCAACGAGGTGTCCGTCCCGCAGGATGCTCAGCAGGTGCCCCTCCACGAACCGGTCGTTCCGGACGTGCGCGATGAGCAGGATGCGGCACTCCTCGAGGGTCGCGGTGGCGAGCCGTTCGGGGTCCTCGTACAGCGCGACACCCCCCTCCTCGAGCCAGGTCGTCCAGTCGGTACCGGTCACGACGTCTGTCTCGTACAGGCAGCCGACGAACGCCGCAGCCTCGGGTGCAAGGACCGCGTACGGCATGGTGAACACCCCGGGCTCGGTCTCCTCGCCTCCGGCGAACCGGCCCGGCTCGAACCCGTCGGTGGCGAGCACCGGCAGCCAGGACAGGGCCGGTCCCCAGTCGAGCTCTTCGGCGGGCGGTTGCGGTGGGTCGATGCTCAACGGAGAGCCTTCCGTCGTTGCCGGCTGGTGCACCCAACCACGTCGATCGGGGGTTGCGTGGTGGACATGATCATCGCCGTCATCGTCGTGGGCGTCCTCACTGGTCTCGGAGCGATCGCTGGCGGCCGTCGTCGGCGGCGTGGGCCAGATGCTGAAGGGACTGACGTCGTGCCGTCCGTTCCCGAGGTTGAGCCGGGGACCGACCTGGTGCTGCTCGAGGCTGACGGCGGTTCCTCCGTGATGATCCAGCCGGTCGACGACCTTCCCACGAACCTGGACGCGCTGCCGTCCAGCATCGCGCCTCGGCTCCTTGACGAGACCATCCGCGCGGCTCCGCAGTTGCAGCAGGTCGCGGCGGGGAGGGGTCACGACCTGTACCGGGTGGTGAAGATGCCGCCCGGCGGACTACAGAAGGTGGCCGACGGCAGCGGGAACCTCCGCGGGTTCGGGATGCAGGGCGGTCACATCAGCGGACATGCGGGGTTGCGCAAGGCGCCCCCTGTGGCGATCACCCCGGCTCTGGCGTTGACACTGGCGTCCGCCGCCGTCGGTCACCGATGGGCTCCAAGCGAACCTGATCGAACGCCGCCAACTCCGTCATCTCCTGGCGCAGCTGGACCAGCAGGAGCAGCAGCTGCGCGAGCTCACGGACCGTCTCCTGATGGCGGCAACCTCTCCGCCCCACGATGAGGAGCCACTGGAGCTTCTCGTCGGCACCGTTGACGGGGAGCCCCGGGCCTACGCCCTTCGGTCGTTGCCCGACGAGTCCTGAGCCGTGAGGTCGCCATGGACCTGTCGCTTGCGCCTCTGGTGCTCGCAGGTGCTGACAGCGGTTGGGCTCGGCTCCGTCGGGGCGGTTGCGGTCAGTTGACCTTCAGCATCACCGGCTGTCGGGAAGCCACCTCGACACCGGGCAGGCGGCCGAGGATGGCGCACACGGCGGACGAGCGCTTGACGTTGAGTCCGTCGGTGGCGAGCAGATGGGCGTTGGTGAGCTGCCCGTGGGCGAGCAGGTACTCCCAGGCCAACGTGAGCATCCAGGCCGGAACGAACTCCGCGTCCTGCCCCTTCTCGACGGTCCGGTCCGTCTGGATCCACAGGCCGTCTCGTGCCACCTCGGTGACGAGGTTGCGGCGACCGCGTGCCAGCGTCAGGAAGGTCGGGTCCTCGTCCACGGTCCGTACGAGGGCCCTGTACAGCGTCGTCGGGAAGACCTCGTCGGTCGTCTCGGCTGCCTGGGGTTGCCAGCTACTTGCCGCGTCCATCGACCAGTAGGCGAGCGCGGTGTCCCAGGCGTCGCGCAGGACGGGTTCGTCGGCAGGGCCTTCGAGGAGGACGGCGGTCTCGACGTTGGTGATGAGCCCGCCGGTCAGGTTCGCGGACCCGACCAGCGCCCGCGCGGTCCGGCCGCTGTGCGCGACGTACAGCTTCGGGTGGAAGGTTCCGCGGGCGGGGTTCGCGATCCTGACCCGGACGTCGGTATCGGCGACCGCAGCCAGGGCGGTCTGGGTCGAGGCGCCGCCGAACACCGAGGTCGCGACGAGCCGCCCTCGGTCTGCGAGTGCCTGCAGTTGGGGTTCGATGAGGTGGACCCCGGCGCGTCGCACGAACGCCGAGCACAGCACCGCCTCGTCAGGGGCGTCCAGCACGGCTCGGAGCCCGTCCAGCACGGGACGGTCGAGCGAGTGACCGGTCAGGGTCGCCTTCATCGAGATGGCTGCGTGGTGGTTCCCGCTGTAGCGACGCGGGGCGGGTGACCCATCTCCCGCAGGTCCTCGCTCGCCGTGGTTGTGGAGAACCTCACTCGAACAGGCTCGTCTGGGATGCGGGGTCTGAGGCCAGTCGCGGTAGCGGTGGTTCGGGTGGCTGACGCGCGAGGTCGAGGAGGCCGTCGGCGGTGGCGGCGGGTTGGGCTCCAAGCCGCTGGAGCGCGACGGCTGCGTTGGCGTCGGGGTTCACGGCGACACGGCCGTAGCGGCGTCGGAGCGCCTCGGTAGCACCGCTCCAGGTACCGCCCTCGCCCTCGACGACCGCGGCGACGTAGGTGAGGTCGGCGAGGGCGTAGATGAGCCGGTTGCGGGCCATGGCGTTGCCGACGGTGAACCCGGCATCGGGGTGGACGGGCGCGGCGAGGATGGCCTGGCCGTCGCTGACCAGCCGTCGCAGCGCGCCCTTGCGCAGGGCACGACGGACCCCGTCGGTCAGCAGGGCGATGACCGTCCCGCCGTGTGCGATGGCCGCGTTGAGGGCGACGGCGTCGACGCCCTTCGCGCCGCCGGAGACGACGTCCCACCCGTGGTCGGCGGCAGTCTCCGCTGCGGCGCGTGCGGCGTCGAGCTCGACCTCGGTGGCATCACGTGAGCCCACGACGGCGAGCCGGTCCCGTTCCGGGTCGGCGAGCAGGGCCGGATCACCAGCGACGTACAGCAGGGGTGGGGCGGTGGTGCCGAGGCGCTCGAGGTAGCGCGACGGGTACCGCGGATGGAAGGGGGTCAGCAGCGTGATGCTCTGGCTCTCGAGCTCGGAGGCGTGCAGCGCCGCGGCTGCGGTCCGCGCGGCGAGCAGCCGGAGCTCGAGGTCCTCCGAGGTGCTGGCCGCCTGCAGGTCGCCGCCGAGCTCCTCGAGGGCCGCCCAGAAGCGGGTGGGGGACAGGGGCCGGAGGTCGCTACGTCCGGGGAGCCGGGCCGCCAAGGCGACCGTCAGCACGTGACGGTCGTGGTCGGGGGAGGCTGGCAGCTGCTGGATGCTCATCCGCCGGACCCGGCCACATCGCACAGCACGAGCGGCAGGACCGCTCCGGCGCCGTGCTCGCGAAGCAGGTAGGTGGCCACGGTGAGGGTCCAGCGGGTGCGGACGACGTCGTCCAGCAAGAGTACGGGGCCGGCTACCTCGACGTCGGGCGCGACCGTCAGGTTCGCCCAGGCGTTGGTGGCCGCCTGCGGAGAGTTCTGCATCGACCGCTGCGGCACCGCACCGGCTCGTTTGGTGAGCGAGGCCCGGACGGGCAGCCCGAGGAGCTCCGCGACGTCGGTGGCGAGGCGCTGCAGGAACGCCTCGTGCTGGTTCGAGGGGACCCAGCTGACCCAGGCGGGCTGGACGTCCCAGTCGTCCAGCAGGGTGGCGATCCCTTCGAGGAGCCGGTCCGACGGTTGGCATGCGGCCCGGCAGGCGAGGGCCTCGTCGCCGTAGCCGCCGTCCTGGTAGCGGCCCAGGACACGGCCCTCGGCCGCGCGATGCGTGTCCGGGATCATGCCCTTGACCGGGAGGTCGGGCACCTGGTTCGGCCACCGCTTCCTCGGCTCGAGCACGCCGGCGCTCTGCCACAGGAAGCGTGCGGCCCGGCCCAACGCGGCCGGGTCCGGGTCGAACGGCAGCACCTGTCCGGTGCAGGGTCCGCACCGGCCGCACGGCCGCGCCGCCGGATCATCCAGCGCCAGCTGTAGGGTCTCCATCAGGCACCGCTCACCACGCGCGTAGGTCAGCAGCTGCCCGTACTCGCGACGACGCGCGGCCATCACGGCCTCGACCCGCTCCCGGGGGTACACGTAGCGCTTGACGGTCCGGAAGTAGCGGTTCCCGTTCCGTTCGACGACGCCGTCGTCGGTCAGGATGACCAGGGCGGCCTGGAGCCGTCCCTGGGGGATGTTGATCCGCGCGAGCAGTTCGCTCTCCGTCAGACCCGTATCGGCGCGGTCCAGTTCTGCCAGCAGCGCGGTGGCCATCGGCTCGGTCGGGTACGCGGTGGTGATGAACCAGTCGTGGACGTCCGCGTCCTCCGGCCCCTGGAGCATGACCCCGGTCGCGTCGGGCACGCCGCGGCCGGCCCGGCCGACCTGCTGGTAGTAGCTGACCGGCCCGGCTGGGGTCTGGTAGTGCACGACCCAGGTCAGGTCCGGCTTGTCGTAGCCCATCCCGAGCGCCGTGGTCGCCACGACCGCCTGGACCTCGTTGCGTGCGAGCCGGTCCTCGATGGCACGGCGGTCCGCGTCCTCCATCGCCCCGGTGTACGGGACGGCGTCGATGCCCCGGGACACCAGCCAGCCGGCCACCCGATCCGCCTCGTAGGTGGTCAGCACGTACACGATGCCCGCACCGGCCTGCGCCGCGACGAACCGCTCCAGCCACGCCAGGCGCCACGGCTGCTGCCGGGGTGGCAGGACATGCAGGTGCAGGCTGGACCGGACCAGGTCGCCACGGATCGTGACCAGGTCGTCGCCGAGCTGCTCGACGATGTCCTCGATGGTGCGCTCGGTGGCGGTCGCCGTCGTGCCGAGCACCCCGACCGTCGAGGGCAGCTGGGCCAGGAAGTCCCGGATCCGGCGGTACTTCGGCCGGAAGTTGTGGCCCCACTCCGAGATGCAGTGCACCTCATCCACGACCACCGCGGACGGGTCCTCGATGCGGCTGAGCACATCCGGGGCGAACCAGGCCGAGTGCAGCGACTCCGGGGTCACGAACAGCAGGTCGGCCTCGCCCACCTCGGCCAGAGCGGCCTGCCGTTCCTCCTTCGACTGCGAGGAGTTGAACGTCAGCGCTTGCAGCCCAAGCCTGGTCGCGGCCTCGATCTGGTTGCGCATCAGCACGAGCAGCGGGGACAGCACCAGCACCGGTCCACGACCCTGCTGCCGCAGCAGGTCGGCCGCGATGAAGTACACCGCCGACTTGCCCCACCCGGTCCGTTGCACGACCAGCGCCCGGTCCCCGCGGACCAGCGCCTGGACCGCTTCGAGCTGGCCGGGACGGAACGACGCCTCCGCTCCGACGAGCTTCCGCAGCGATGCGCTGGCCGCCTCCCTCACCCGGTTCTCCCATCCGCCGCTGCCTGACCCACCAGGTGCCGAGGCGTGTCAGTCCTCGTCGTCGGGGTCGAACAGGTCGTCGGCCCATGGCTCGAGCCCGAAGCCGGCCATCGCGTCGAACTCGGCGTAGTCGAGGTCCGCATCGACATCGTCGCCCATCGCGGCGGCGTCCGACCAGTGGTCGCGCTCCGTGGTGAGCTCCTCGATGTGGTCCTCGAGCCCGTCGATCCGCTCCCGGTAGTGGTCCCGGGTGAGGTAGTGGCCGATCACCAGCCCGTCGGTCAGGGCCTCGTCCTCACGGAGCTGCTGGAGATCGGCGCGGCGGGCCTGCGGCTCCGCGGCCGTCCAGGGCCGGATGGGAGGTGGGGGAGCGGCGGGCCGCGCCGGGGGGACGCCACCACTCGACCGCCGCCCGGTCAGGCCGGTCCGGCTGATCCAGGTGAGGACCAGCAGCAGCAACCCGCCCCAGAAGATGAGTCCGATCACGAAGTCCATGGGATGACCCTAACGGTGGGCTGTGACGTCGTGGCGGGCGCCGCCTGTCCTGAACCGCATGGCGGCGCTGCCGGCGGTCAGGGTGGGTTGCCTTCCGGGGTCCAGACCCTGATGTCGAGCTGCGCGCAGACCCACTCGAGCGCGGATGTCGATGACTCCCTGCTCGTTCATGTCGTCGAACAGGCGTCTGAGTGCCTGCCGGCAGCAGTCATCCAGTGGGCGCTGCCTGCCTCCGCGGGGCATGGGCTGACTCCCGTTGGTCTTGGTGGTCCCCCGGGGAGGGGGCGGGGAACCGGGTCGGCACTCAGCGGTAGATGGCGATCACCTCGTACTCGCCTTCGAGCTGGTTCAGCCCGGCTGCTAGGTAGCGTTCGTGCAGCCGGGCGACGATGCGGGGTCGCGACCCCGTGGAGGGCTCTAGGTACATCGAGAGCCGGCGGGTGCCATCGGAATCCTTGAGGAG
>JBLRWQ010000059.1:0-17467 GCA_047921175.1 Nitriliruptoraceae bacterium
GTCGGGGCGGACCACGACGGGCGCGCCACGGTGCTCGGCGAGGACGCGGTGGTGCTCGGGGTCGAGGAGCTCGGGTCGGTCTGGTTCGCCGTGGATGCCGGCGAGGCCGTCGCGATCACCGGCGCCGCAGCCGTCGGCGCCCTGGCGGTCGTGGTGCTGCCTCCGTGAGCCCCCCCGCGTGCGGGAGGTCGCGCTGGAAGGCGTCGCCGGCGACCACGACCCCGTCGCCGAGCGGATCGATCAACGGCTGGACCAGGCCAGGGCGGCGCGTCAGGCGTCCAGCACCTCGTGCAGGAAGGCGGCCACGCGCGGATACGCATCGATCCGGTTGGCCAGCTTCGCCAGCCCGTGCCCCTCGTCCTCGTAGACCAGCAGCTCCGAGCGGACGTCCCGCTCGACCAGCACCGCGTGGAGCTGCTCGGCCTCGTGCAACGGCACCCGGGGGTCGTTCGCGCCGTGGATGATGCACAGCGGGACCCGCAGCCGGTCGACGTGGGTGATCGGCGACAGCTCGGTGAGCAGCTCGCGGTCGGTGGCCAGCGAGCCGTACTCCCGCTCCCGGAAGGCCCGGCGGTAGTCGGAGGTCCGCTCCAGGAACGTCACCAGGTTGCTCATCCCGACGATGTCGACCCCGGCCGCCCAGCGCTCCGGCTGCATCACCAGGCCCATCAGCACCATGTAGCCCCCGTACGACCCGCCGTACAGCGCCGCCCGGGTCTCGTCCAGGTCGGGCTGGGTGGCGAGCCAGTCGTGCACGGCCGCCAGGTCGTGGACGCTGTCCAGGCGGTGCTCGACATCGTCGAGGTGCTGGTAGGCGCGGCCGTACCCGGTGGAGCCGCGCACGTTGGGGGCGACGACCGCGAACCCACTGGCGACGAGGTACTGGGTCAGCGGCGCGAAGGAGGGCCGGTACTGGCTCTCCGGCCCCCCGTGGATCAGCACGACCACCGGTGCGGGCCGGCCGTCGGCGGCCGCATCGCGGGGGCGGAACACGAAGGCCGGCACCTCCAGGGCGTCGAAGGAGGGCAGGTGGACCAGCTCCGCGTCCACGAAGGTGGCCGGGTCGACCGCGCAGGGGCTGACCGTGAGCCGCTGCAGAGCCCCCGTCGCCGTGTCGTAGCGCCACGCGTCGCCGGGCACCAGCGGCGAGGAGTAGCCGAAGGCGAGGTGACGGCCGTCCCGGCTGAACCGGAACCCGCTCGCCACCCCGTCACCGGGCAGCGGCAGGTCCGTGCGGTGGGCGAGGGTGACCGGGTCGCGCAGCTCCGCGCGGGTGCGCCCATCGGCGTTCCAGACCACCAGCAGATGCGTCCCGGTGCGGTCCACGATGGCGCCGGCGTCCCAGCCCTTGTCCACCACGTGCTCCCAGGCGCCGTCCGGGGTGCCGCGGGCGACCGAGACGAAGGAGCGGTCGAGGTCGGTCGCGAGGTAGAAGGCGCTGCCGTCCGCCAGCCACGTGGGCGTGCCGACGCTCGCGGCCGTGTCCGGGTGGGGGCAGAGCTCGGTGACCGCCGGGTGGTCGGGGTCGGCCACCTCGGTGTCGGGCAGGGCGTCGAGGTCGACGAGGTAGGTCCGGTTGTCACCGGCGCGGGTGGTCAGCTCGGAGACGGCGAGGTAGCGGGCATCCGGCGAGAACCCGCCCGGCCCGGTCCAGCCGCCGGAGGCGAACACGCGGCGCTCGGCCCCGGTGGTCAGGTCGCGCACCCAGGTGTCGAAGGCCACCCCGTCACCGCGGTTGGTGGCGTAGGCGAGCCAGCGACCGTCGCGGCTGACCCCGCCCGGGCGGTGGATGTGCGCCGGGTCGTGGACCAGCGGGTCGAGGTCATCCGGTCCGGCGAGCGGGGCCGGCGGATCGTCCGGGGTGGTGAACAGCTGGTAGCGCTCGTTGCCCCCGACGTCGGTCGCGAGCAGCAGCACGTCCCGGTCGCCACCCGTCGGGTCGGCGGGCAGGTAGCCGGCGCCGATCGGCTCGGCGAAGCGGGTCAGCGGGGTCAGCTGCTCGGCCGGTAGCGGGAGGGCATCCGCGTGTGGGTCGAGGTCGAGCCGGTGGACCTGCGCGGTCCCGGACAGGTCCGAGGAGACCAGCAGCTTGGAGGCGTCCGGGGACCAGCCGCTGGGCGCGGCGGTGCGGATCTCCAGGTAGACGCGGATGTCGGCGGGGGCGGGGGATGCGGTCATGCCCGGCAGGCTACGGCAGCCCGCGTTGCGCGCGGCAGCAGCGATCGTCCCCGCAGCGGGAACCGGGCACCGGCGCCCAGCGTCCCACCTGCAGGTCGCAGCAGCCGGCCCACACCGACGGAGGTCCCCGATGTCCCGATCCCACCACCTCGGTGCCCGACCCGTGGGTGCCCACCGGCTGCTCGCGACCACCGCCGTGACGGCCGCGCTGACGCTGGTGCTGACCGCCTGTGGTGGCGCCGGCACGGGGGATGCGGGGTCGGACGACGCCGGTGGGAACGGTGCGGACGGCGCCGGCGGCGGTGGCGCCGGCACGGACCTCGACGGCGGCTGGGAGCTCGTCCGCGGGACCGGCCCCGACGGAGCGGTGCCCCTGGTCGCCAGCGCCCCCATCACCCTGGTGGTCGACGGCACCCGCTGGGGTGGGACCGCCGCCTGCAACACCTACACCGGCGAGGTGCGCGTCGACGGCGGCCGGCTCACGAGCGACGGCTTCGCGGTCACCGAGATGTACTGCATCGACGAGGACGTCATGGCCTCCGAGGCGGCCTACCTCGCCGCCCTGCAGGCCGCGACGCAGGTGACGGCCGCTGACGACGAGCTCGAGCTGACCGGTCCGGACGTCGAGCTGGTCTTCCGCGCCCAGGCCCCGGTGGCCGACGCCGAGGTGGTGGGCACGACCTGGCAGCTGACCGAGCTGCTCGACGGCGACGGGCCCGATGCCGCGGTCTCGAGCATCGCCACCGACGCCGAGCTGGAGCTGAGCGCGGGCGGCCGCCTCGCGGGCTCGACCGGCTGCAACCGGCTCATGGGCGGCTACGAGCTCGACGGCGACACGCTGGTGGTGACCGGGCCGCTGGCCACCACCCGGATGGCGTGCGTGGACGACGCCGCCACGCAGCAGGAACACCACGTGCTGGAGGTGCTGGAGGCCGGGCCGCTGACCATCGAGGTGACCGGTGACCGGCTCCAGCTGACCGCACCGGACGGCCGCGGGCTGGCCTACCGGACCGGCTGACGCGCGTCGGACGGTCGCAGGCCGCTGCATCGGACGGCCCGGAGCGCCGCGTCGGAGTGCCCGGAGCGCCGCGTCGGACGGCCCGGAGCGCCGCGTCGAGGTCGGACGGAGGCGCCGGGCGGCCGTCCGGGTCGCGGGCTCACCCCACCGCTACCTTGCCACCGACCCCGCAGGAGGGAGCACGACGGTGCCGGGTGCTCGACCCCGCGTCGGCGGTGCGGTGCTCGCAGGCGGCGGCTCCCGGCGCATGGGCCGCGACAAGGCGGGCATCGAGGTGGCGGGGGCGACGCTGCTGCAGCGCGCCCGCGCGGCGGTCGCGGCGGCCCTCGATCCGGCCGCGCCCGGCGCGCACCGTTCCGGTGCGGCTCGTTCCGGTGCCGCTCGTTCCGGTGCGGCAGCTCCCGGCCCGACCGCGCCGATCGTCGCCGTCGGCTCCCCGGGTGGCCCGCGGGCGGGGTCCTGGATCGCGGACCTGCGGCCCGGTGCGGGCCCGCTCGCCGGGCTGGAAGCCGCGCTGGCGTGGGCCGACGCCGAGGGGCTCGAGGCCGTGCTGCTGGTGGGGGTCGACCACCCGTGGCTCGAGCCGGCGGTGCTCCGCCTGCTGGTCGACCGGCTGCTGGCCGACCGGCTGCTGGCCAGCGGCGACGAGCCGGCGGGCGCGCCGCACGCGTCGCCCGCGGACGCCGTCGTACTCGGGACCGACGACGGGCCGCAACCGCTGCTCGGGGCCTACCGCACCCGTGCGCTGCCGCTGGTCGCCGGTCTGCTCGACCGCGACGAGCGCCGGCTGCAGGCGCTGCGCCACGCCCTCCACCTCGATGTCGTCGCCCCGGCGGACTGGCGCCACCTCGACCCCCGTGGCGCCACCGCCGTGGACGTCGACGACCCCGCCGCGCTCGAGGCGGCCCGTCGCGACCTCGGCTCGGGCGAGCGCCCGGCGGGCTGACCCGCCGCTCGCGACGTCACGACCAGCCGGACCAGCCGGACCAGCCGGACCAGCCGGACCGTCCGGACCGTCCGGACCGTCCGGACCGTCCGGACCGCCCAGAACACCTCGCCGGTTGCACGAAACCGCGGATACGCGGGGTTTCGTGCACCCTCCGGCGGCTGCGGACCCGATCCGGTGCACGAAACCGCGCATACACGGGGTTTCGTGCATGCGAGGACCGGAACCGGCCGAACCCGAGGGCCGGAACCGGCCGAACCCGAGGACCGGAACCGGCCGAATGCGAGGACCGGAACCGGCCGAACGCGAGGACCGGAACCGGCCCTACGCGAAGTCGGTGGCCGCCGGACGTCGCCGAGTTGGGTGGCGGGCCCGCCGGCCGGACCGCCTCAGCCGGTCCGGCGGGTGAGCGGCTTGTAGCGGATCCGGTGCGGCTGCAGGACCTCGTCGCCCTTGCGGGCGCGCAGGTCCTCCTCGTACTCGGAGTAGCCACCCGGGTACCAGGTCACCTCCGAGTCGCCCTCGAAGGCCAGGATGTGGGTCGCGACCCGGTCCAGGAACCAGCGGTCGTGGCTGGTGATGACCGCGCAGCCGGCGAAGTCGAGCAGCGCCTCCTCCAGCGCCCGCAGCGTGTCGACGTCGAGGTCGTTGGTCGGCTCGTCCAGCAGCAGCAGGTTGGCCTCGTTCTGGAGCAGCTTGGCGAGGTGGATGCGGTTGCGCTCCCCGCCGGAGCAGGACCCGACGTTCTTCTGCTGCTCGCCGCCCTTGAACCCGAAGGCCGCGACGTAGGCGCGCGACGCCATCTCGGTGGAGCCCAGCCGGACCCAGTCCACCCCGCCGGTGATCTCCTCGAACACCGACCGGGAGGCATCCAGCGCCGCGCGGGACTGGTCGACGTAGGACAGCTCGACCGTATCGCCGACGGTCAGCGACCCCTCATCCGGCTCCTCTGGCGCCTCCAGCAGCTCCGGGTGCCCGGCGGCGGTCACGATCATCTTGAACAGGGTGGTCTTGCCGGCCCCGTTCGGCCCGATGATGCCGACGATCCCCCCCGGCGGCAGGGAGAACGACAGGTCCTCGTACAACAGCTTGTCACCGAAGCCCTTCAGCACCCCGGACGCCTCGACGACCTTGGACCCCAGCCGCGGGCCGTCGGGGATCATGATCATCGGCTTGGTGACCTGCTTCGGGCGCTCACGCTGCAGCAGGGTCTCGTAGGCCTGCACCCGCGCCTTGGCCTTGGTCCGCCGACCCTGTGGTGACTGCTTCACCCAGTCGGCCTCCTCGGCCAGCTGGCGCTGCTGCGCGGACTCCTCGCGCTCCTCCTGGCGGAGCCGCTCGCGCTTCTGCTCGAGCCAGCCGGAGTAGTTGCCGTGGTACGGGAAGCCCTTGCCCCGGTCGAGCTCGAGGATCCACTCGGCCACCTCGTCGAGGAAGTAGCGGTCGTGGGTGATCGCGACGACCATCCCGGCGTAGTCGTTCAGCGTGCGCTGCAGCCACGCCACCGACTCCGCATCGAGGTGGTTGGTCGGCTCGTCCAGCAGCAGGATGTCGGGCTTGGACAGCAGCAGGCGGGCCAGCGCCGCACGCCGCTTCTCCCCACCGGACAGCGTCGTCGGGTCGTCCGCGTCCGGCACCCTGAGGGCATCCATCGCGATCTCGATGGTGCGGTCGAGGTCCCACGCGTCCGCCGCGTCGATGGCGTCCTGGACCTCGGCCATCTCCTCGTAGACGCGCTGCATCGCCTCGTCGTCGAGCGGCTCGCCCAGCTTGGCCGCGAGCTCGTTGTACCTCGGTACCAGCCCCGCGATCTCCCCGAGCCCCGCCAGCACGTTCGCCCGCACCGTCAGCGCCGGGTCCAGCTCCGGCTCCTGCGGCAGGTAGCCGATCGTGAGCCCCCTGGCCGGCCAGGCCTCGCCCTCGAACTCGGTCTCCACCCCCGCCATGATCTTCAGCAGGGTCGACTTCCCGGCCCCGTTCGGGCCGATCACGCCGATCTTCGCCCCGGGGAAGAAGGACAGCCAGATGTTGGACAGGACCTCCTTGCCGCCGGGGACGGTCTTGGTGAGGCCCTTCATGACGTAGCAGTACTCGGCCACGGGACAGCTCCGAGGTGGCAGGGGAACACGGGTGCGGAACCGGCGAGGCTAGCGTCGAGGTGGTGGGCCCCCGGGCCGAGCGGCCACGCGCCCACCGGTGTCCCCCAACGAGTGGCAGCAGCACGAGCACCCCGCGCGAGACCAGCCCGCAGCCGACCGGCGGCCCGCCGCGCCCGGCCCGCGGCCCGTTCCGTCACCTCCGGACGGACGTGGGGCTCGCACTCGCCTTCGCCGCCGTCGCGCTGGCCTGGGCCACGATCGGCAGTCTGCCCGGCCGGCGGTGGGTGGCCGTCCACCTGTTCACCCTCGGCGTGCTGACCCCGTTGATCGTGGCGTTCTCCCGCGAGCAGGTCCGCACGCTGCTGCGGGTCGTCCCCCGCGGCGACGCCGCCATCCGTAGCCTGCTGGGCCTCGGCGCGCTCGGGGTCGCCACGGGCATGGTGGCCGCCGACGTGACCGCCGGCAGCGCGCCACCGGCCTGGCCCGCGGCGACCATCGCCGTCGGCGGGACGCTCAGCATCGCCGGGGTGGCGGTCGCACTGGTCGGCCTGCTGCGCGCCCGACGCGAGGCCGGGACCGAGACCCGCTTCGGCTGGCTGGTCCGCGCCTACGTGCACGCCCACGCACTGTTCGTGGCGGGCGGCCCGCTCGGCGCACTGCTGGGTGCGGGGCTGATCCCGGCCGAGGCCTACATCGCGGTCCGCTTCGGACACCTGCACGCGCTGCCGATCGGGTTCGCGGCGCTGACCCTGCTGGCCACCGTGGTGCTCTACGGGCCGATGCTGCTCCGGGCCCAGATCAGCCCGGACGCCGAGGTGGCGGCGCGCCGGTGGCTGCCACGGGCGTCCCTCGGGGCGGTGCTCGCGATCGTCGGGCTCCTCGCACGGGCGCTGCCCGCCCCCGTCGGCCGGCTGGCCGGCGGGCTGGCCGCGGCCGGGCTCGCGGTGGTGGCGATCACCGCCGGGGTGACCCTGCGCCACCTCGGTGCCATCGTCGCGCGCAAGCGCGGCGCCAGCCCCCTGGTCGGTGTGCTGCTGACCTGGGCGATCGTGTGGCTGACGATCGCGCTCGCGGCCGATGCGGTCGTGGTGGCGACCGGCGCCTGGCGCTACCTGGACGCGGTCGGCACGGTGGCGCTCGTCGGCGCCTTCGCCCAGGCGATCGTGGCGACCCTGACGCACGTGCTCACGATGTACCTGCCGCGCGTTCGGCGACTCCGGGTCTACCCGCGGCTGGATGCGGTGCCGGTCTGGCTGACGGTGCTGCCCCAGCTGGCGCTGGCAGCGTGGGCGGTGACGCTGCTGCGGTGAGCCGCCGGGCCTGCGGCAGGTCGTACCCTCCCCCGCCATGCCCGCCCTCGCCGCCGCCGCGCTCGTGTTCCTGTCCTCCGCCGCCGTGCTCGTGCTGGAGATCCTCGCCGCGCGGCTGCTGGCCCCCTACGTCGGGCACACGCTGGAGACCTACACCGCGATCATCGGCGTCGTGCTGGCCGGGATCGCCGTGGGGTCCTGGCTCGGCGGCAAGGCCGCCGACGCCCACGACCCGAAGCGCCTGCTCGCTCCCCTCCTGATCGTCGGGGGCGGGCTGGCCTTCGCCGCGATCCCGATCATCGACGTGCTCGGTAGCTCGCTGCGCGGGGCCGGGCCGACCACGACCACGACGTTGACGTTGCTGGCCTTCTTCGCGCCCGCCGCCGTGCTGTCGGCGGTGACCCCTGCGGTCATCAAGATCCAGTTGGCCAGCCTGGATGAGACCGGCCGGGTCGTCGGCCGCCTGTCCGCGCTGTCGACCGCCGGGGCGATCGTCGGCACCTTCACCACCGGCTTCCTGCTGGTGGCGGCCTTCCCGACCCGCCCGGTGATCCGGGCCACCGCGCTGTTCCTGGTGCTGCTCGGCGTCGGCACCGCGCTCGCGCTCAAGCGGAGCCGGACGATCGGTGCCGGCACCGCCATCGCGGTGCTCGCGGCCGGTGGGCTGTCCTTCGCCGCCTCGCACCCGTGCGAGTACGAGTCGGCCTACTACTGCGCCTACATCGTCGAGGACGCGGACCGACCGAGCGGCCGGTCACTGTGGCTCGACACCCTGCGGCACTCCTACGTCGACCTGGACGACCCCACCTACCTCGAGTTCACCTACACGCGCTGGTTCGGTGACGTGCTCGACGCGGTCGTCCCCGCGCCGGAGCCGGTCTCCGCGCTGCACCTCGGTGGTGCCGGGTTCACGATGCCCCGCTACCTGCGCGCCACCCGACCGGGCTCGTTCTCCGAGGTGCTGGAGGTCGACCCGCTGCTGGTCGAGCTGGCCCAGGAGGAGCTCGGCCTGACCCTCGCCGACGACATCGAGGTCCGTCTCGGTGACGCCCGCACCACCATCGACCAGGGCACGCCGGGGCAGCACGACGTCGTCATCGGCGACGCCTTCGGCGGGATCGCGGTCCCCTGGCACCTCGCCACCCGCGAGTTCACACAGAAGGTGCACGACCGGCTCCGGCCGGACGGCACCTACGTGCTGAACCTGATCGACTACGGGCCGCGCGACTTCCTCCGCGCCGAGGCGGCGACGGTCGCGGCGGTGTTCGACCACGTCGCGCTGCTCGGCCGGCCCGGCAGCTTCGACCAGGACGGCCGCGGCGGCAACTACGTGCTCGTTGCCTCCGACGCACCGCTCCCGGTCGAGGCCATCCTCGCCGCCAACGCCCGGCGTGGCCAGACCGACGAGCTGCTGACCGGCGCCGCCCTGGCCGGCTTCGTCGGCGACGCCCGGGTGCTCACCGACGACCGGGCCCCCGTCGACCAGCTCCTGACCCCGAGACCGGTCGGCTGACACGGCCCCCGCACGGCCGTCGTGTCGGTGCGATACTGGCCCTGGACCGCGTACGAACCCGCGCGAGCCCCGCCAACGGCCGGACCCCAGGCCGGACGGTGCGTCGCGGGGCACCGCACCTGGAACGACGGAGTCCCGTGATGGCCACGACCCCTTCCGACGGCACCGACGACCTGTCCCGGCCCCTGCGGTCGCGCGATCCCCGCGTGGTCGTCATCGGCGCGGGCTACGCCGGTGCGCATGCCGCGGTGGCCGCGGCCCGGGCGGGCGGGGTCGAGGTCACGGTCATCGACCAGGACGGGCGCCACGGGTTCCTGCCCCGCATGGCCGCGGTGGCTGCCGGCCGGCTGCGCACCAGCGCCGCCCGGGCACCGCTGAGCGAGCTCCTGCAGGTCCCCGTGGAGGTGCTCGCGGGCCGGGCGGTCCGGCTCGACGACGAGGCCGGCACCGTCACCCTCGCGGACGCCACGACCGTGGCGGCCGACGCCATGGTGGTCGCGGCCGGCTCCGGGTCGCCGGCCGGCTCCGTGCCGGGCAGCGCCCGCTACGCCGCCACCCTGCACACGCCCGACGACGCGCTCGCGTTGCGGCGCCGCCTGCAGCGCACGACCCGGCTGCTGATCGTCGGCGCCGGCGCGACCGGGGTCCAGCTCGCCGCTGAGGTCGCCGCCCACCGGCCGGGGACCGAGGTGCACCTGCTGGAGATCGCCGGCCGGGTCCTGCCGGCGGAACCGGCCCAGCTGGCCCGCGACGCGACCCGCACGCTGCGCCGCGTCGGGGTCCACCTCCACCTCGCCACCGAGGTGGCACGGGTCGACCAGCGCGGGGTCGTGCTCGCCGAGGGCGACCGGCTCGACGGGACCGTGGTCTGGGCCGGCGGCTGGGTCGCCGACGCCCGGGCGCTGCTGCCGGACGCGCCGACCCAGGATGGCCGGGTCATCGTCACCGGGGACCTACGCGTCTCGGGGCTGGAGCGGGTGCTGGCGGCCGGGGACGTCGCTGCGCACCGCGACCTGGTCGGCCGCCTGCTGCCGATGTCGGCACAGATCGCCAGCCAGGCCGGCGCGGTCGCCGGCGCCAACGCGGCAGCGCTGGCCACCGGTCGGCAGACCCGGCGGGCCCGCCTGCTCGAGCTGGGCCGGATCATCGACCTCGGCGACCGGGGGGTGGGACGCATCGGACCCGTCCCCCTCGGTTGGGGGCCGACCGACCGGCTCGTGCCCCTGGTCCACCGCGCCATCGATCTCCGCCACCTCTGGCAGCTCGGCGGCCCCGCCGTCGCCCTCGGGCACGCGCCCGGCGGCAGCACGGTCGCGACCACACCACCACGCCCCCCGCTGTACGCGGTGAGCTGACGGGCATCCCTCCAGCGCGCGTGCCAGCAGCGGACCAACGGCCTAGCGTGGGAACGACCCGGCCCAGCAGATCGGACGTGCCCGTGGACGACCAGCGACCGGACATGCCCCCCGCATCGCCGTCGCCCGAGGTGCGCGACACCGGGGAAACCTCGGTGACCGGCGCCCCGTACATCGACGTCACCGCGCTGGACCTCGGCGGCGACATCGTGTTCATCACCGACGCCGACGGCACCATCGTCGACGTCAACGACGCGTTCGTGCGCGTCACCGGCTACTCCAAGCGCGAGGCGATCGGCTCCAAGCCCAGCATCCTGTCCTCCGGCTACCAGGACGAGCGCTTCTACGAGGACCTGTGGGGGACGATCACCAGCGGGCAGGTCTGGGAGGGCCAGCTCGTCGACCGGCGGCGTGACGGGGCGCTGCGCACCCATCAGGCCACCATCAGCCCGGTCCAGGACCAGACCGGCCGGATCACCCACTACGTGGCGGTGCAGCGGGACGTGACCACCGAGCTCGGCCGGCAGGGCGCGGTCGGCTCGACCGGCCTGGTGCACACCGACCTCACCGGCCGGTGCGTGTACGCCGACGCCCGCTCCTCGGCGCTGCTCGGTTGCAGCGCGAGCGGCCTGCTCGGTGCCGGCTTCCTCGGCTGCCTGGAGACCGCGGATGCCGACGCGCTGCGCGAGGTCATCCAGATGGCCGCGGAGCTGGGTCGTGAACACCGGCTGGACGTGCGGTCCGAGCGCGGCGCCTGGCTCCACATCGAGGTGGCCCCGCTGTCGGTGGCCTCCGGGTCGGTCATCGGTGCCGTCTGCGGCGTCGAGGACGTGGCCGAGCAGGTCTCGGTACACCGCGAGCTGGCCCGGCGCGACGCCTTCGTCGGCAGCGTGCTGGACGCGCTCGACGACGCGGTGGCGGTCGTGGACGCCGACGGGACCGTGGCCGCGGTCAACCGGGCGTGGCTGTCGACCTCCGCCGAGCGGCGGATCGACGCCCTGCTGGCCGTGCGCGTCGGTGACGACCTCAAGGCGGCGGTGCGCCGCGCCATCGACGCCGGGGACGACCAGGCCCGGACCTTCGGGGAGGAGCTCCACCGGGTCCTGTCGGGGATGACCGGCGACCGTCAGCACGGCTCCCGGTTCCAGATCACCCCGCTGCGCACCGACGACGGCGGCGCGGTGCTCCGGCTACGGGGCTGAGCCGGGGTCCTGGTCGGGCCGGGCGGCCGGCGGTGGCGGCGGCGCGTCCGGGGCACGGACCTCGGCGAAGGTGGCATCCGCCTGCCGCCGCGGCCGCACGAGCAGCAGCAGGCCGACCACGACCAGCGCGGCGGGGATCAGGTACGGGCCGAGCTCCGGCAGCCCCGTGAGCGCCGGCAGGCTCGTGATCACGAGGATCCCACCCGGGATGAACGGCCACCACCAACCGCCCCGCCCCGGCGCCCGCAGGCGGTCGACGAGCGCGATCGTCACGAAACCGAGTCCGAGGCCCAGCACGCCGGACGCGTCCGGCGCACCCTGCCCGACGGCGACCAGCCCCGCGCCGAGCCCGGTCAGGATCGCCCCCGGGATCAGCAGGCCGTAGACCCGGTTGGAGGCGTACGCGACGAGGAAGCCCAGCCCGAGCACGACCAGCACCAGCTCACCGCCGACGTCGGTGGTCATGATCAGCAGCAGCGCGGCACCGACGCCGATCAGCACCAGGCCGACGATCCGGTTGGCGTCCACGGGGACCCTCCTGACAGGCGGTGACCGCGACGGCACTCGCCGCGCCACCTCCTCTACCTTGGTCGACGTGGCCCTGCCCGTCCAGGGATGATGGACCTGTCCGGATGGACCGTTCTGCTGACCGGAGGCTCCCGTGGCCCGCCGCCCCGGCACGGTGACGCTGGCGCTGCTGCTCGTCCTGCTGGTCGCATGTGGGAACGGCGGCGCGCCCGACGGCGGCCCCGTGGATCTGCCACGAGCCGGGGACCCGGTCGAGGGTGCCCCGGACCCCGCCCCGGACCCCACGCCGGAGCCCGCGCCGGACGAGCCGGACCCGGTCGAGGATCCCACGGACACCCCGGGGCCGGACGACCCGGCACCGGATGACCCCGCGCCCGACCCCGGGCACGTCGCAGCGGGCCTGGAACGGGCCGTCTGGGTGCACCTGTTCGATGCCTCGCTCAAGAGCCGGCCCGCCCTGGAGCGGCTGGTCGACGAGCTGGCCCGCGCGGATGCGACCGCGGTCATCGCCCAGGTCGCGCGTCGCCACGACGCCTACTACCGCTCCGAGGTGCTGCCCGCCACCGCGGACCCGGACCTGGAACCGGGACTCGACGTGGTGGCGGAGCTGACCCGGCTCGCCCACGCCGCCGGCATCGAGGTCCACGCCTGGATCTCGATCGCCCCGACCTGGCACGCGGTGTACGACGACCTGCCGGCGCCCGCCGGGTGGCTACCCGCCGAGCACGGACGCGACGCCCCGGAAGCCGACCGCTGGGTCTCTCGCGCCGTCGACGGCACGTGGAGCGAGTACCTCGACCCCGCGCTGCCCGAGGTCCGCGCCCACGTCCGGGCGGTCGTCGCGGAGCTGGCCACGGGCACCGAGGTGGACGGCATCCACCTCGACTACGCGCGTTACGCCTCCGACCGGGAGGGCTACCACCCGCGGGCCCTGGCGCGGTTCCGGGCCGAGACCGGCGCCACCGGCACCCCCACGCCGGATGATCCCGCCTGGTCCGCCTGGCGCCGAGAGCAGACCCGGTCGCTGGTGGCCGAGGCCCGTGCGGCCGTGGACGCCGCCGACCGCGAGGTGGCCCTGTCCGCGGCGGTGATCGCCTGGGGCGCGGGACCGGGCGAGCTGGGCGGCTTCGACGCGACCCGCACCGCCACCGAGGCGCTGCAGGACTGGCCCGGTTGGGCCCGCGACGGCCTGGTCGACGCGGTCCTGCCGATGGTCTACTTCCGTGACCACGTCCCCGAGCAGGCGGCCTGGTTCGCCGACTGGCTGGCGTTCCAGGCCACGCTCGCGGCTGAGGTCGACGCGCACATCGTCACCGGCGTCGCCGGCTGGCTCAACGCCGCGGACGCCGTGCTGCGGCAGCTCGGGGCCGCGGCCGCGGTGACCGACGGCGTGGCGCTGTACTCCTACCAGCAGCCTGCCGACGACCCGGGCGCGAGCAACGACCTGCCGGGGGTGCGGCCGTTCTGGTCCGACCTCGACCGGGCAGCGTGGGGCCGCAACGGCTGACCTCAGCCGACCTCGACCGGGGTGAGCGCCAGCTCGACCAGGCGTGCCCCCGAGGCACCGAACTCGACCGTGCAGACCCACCGCTCCCGGGCCAGCTGCCCGAAGGCGTTGTCGGCGTCGACGTGCGAGGTCACCGTCCAGACCGGGTCGCGGTCGTCGATGACCGCACTGCCGAGCGGCGGGAAGACCGCGGTGGACGGCTCGCGGAGCCGGCCGAGCACCTCGCCCCGACAGGCCTCGAACGCGAGCACCTCCGACCCCGCCTCGATGCCGTCACCCGGATCGGCCAGCAGGGCCGCGACGAGGACGGCGACGACCAGCACGCCGGCGAGCGACCAAGCGACGATGCTCCGCCGCTCGACCGACGACCGATCCGAACCTACGGGCCGGGCTGCCCCGTCCGGTGCGGGGACCGCGTTGAAGTGCCACCGCGAGCGGCGGCGGCCGCCCGGACCATCATCCCGCATCCTGCGCACTGCACCGCCCTCACCTGGTGACCGGCACAGTACGTGGAGAGGACGCGCAGCGCGTCCGGGGGCGACGCTCGCCGGGGGAGAACTGGGCGGCGACACCCCGGAGGCCGACGGTGCGGACGGCAAGCCGGCACCAGCGCCGCGACCGGGTCGTGGAGCATGGGCTCGACGAGCCGTCCGGGGAAGGGTTCGAGCAGGCCGAGGTCGGCGTCCAGGCTGTCGGGACCGAAGAAGGGCCGGATCCCCGCCGCTGCGGCGGACCGGCCTGCGCCGGTGGCCGCGAGCAGCGCCACGACGCGGCCGAGCCCCGGGAAACGCTGCTGCAGCCGAGCCAGGCGGGGGAGCCTCCCGGCGACCTCCCGGACCGGTCCGTGACGGTGTAGGTGGTGCACGCGAGCGCCTCCGCCGACCGAGTGCTATGAGTATCTCACTAAAGGTTCGGGCGTCGCGCGAGGGGCGGCTGCCGGGCTGACACCTGACGGATCCCAGCGTGGCCACCTGAGGGCGGCTGGACCGGCCGAGCGCGGAGTAGGACAGGAGGCCCGCCATGGTGCCGTCGCCGATCGATGCCGCGGGTCGTCCGGGCTGGATCCTCGAGGTACGCGAAGCCGGCGCTCCGCCCCGCCGCGTCCGGGTCACGGAGCGTCTCGAGGTCGGCCGGGACTGCGACGGGCTCCTGCTCGACGACCCCTTGGTCTCCCGTCGGCACCTGGTGGTCACCCCCGCGACGGACGGCGTCCTCGTGACCGATCTCGGCAGCGCGAACGGCACGAGCGTCGATGGGACGCCGTTGGAGGCGCCCTCGGTGGTGGCACCCGGGCGGATCGTGCGGCTGGGCGACTGCGAACTGCAGGTCCATGCCGCGCCCGCCACGAGCCCGGTCGAGGACCGCAGCCCGAACGCACACGGCACCGCTCCCCCACCCTCGGCAACCGGGACGCAGCCACCGGCCCCACCTGCGGCCCGGATCGACGGCGGCGGCAGCACGACACCGGTCCGGGTGCCGTCCGGCGCCGACTGGCAGGAGGTGGACACGAGCAGCGCCCTCGTCCGCTTCCACCCAGGCACGACGGGCGCCCGACTCGCGCGGGACGTCGCGCGCGACGCCCGTCGGGCGCGCGGGCGGCTCGAACGGCTCGCGCCGCCCGATTGGCGCCCCACCATCCACCTCGTCGACCCGTTCCCGGACCCGGACGACCCGACACGCACCGTGACCTCGGGCACGCTCGTCGACCCCGTGGCGACGACGGTGTGGGTGGTCGTCACCCCGGAGGCGCCACCCGAGCCGCTGGAGCGCCCGCTGGCGCTGCTGCTCGCGACGCGCCTGCCCGCAGGCGAGGACCTCGCGCTGCTGTTGGAGGGCTACGGCCTGCACCTTGCCGAGGCCGACGACCTCGACGAGCAGCTGCGTGCCCTGGAGCTCCCCCGGCTGGCGGAGGCGACCGGCGAGCTCCGCAGCGCGATGGCCGTCTCCTTCGTCCGGTCGCTGCTCGCCCGCGAGGGCGAGGACACCCTGGTGGAGTTACTGACCACCAGCGAGGCGGGTCGGGTCGACGCTGCCGCACGACGGCTGTACTCGCGGTCCGTGATCGACCTGGAAGCCGACTGGCACCGCTCGCTGCAACAGGCGGAGCCCGACGTGCGCACGGGCGAGTTCATCCGGCTCGCCATCACCTACCTGAAGCCCCACCGGCGTCAGCAGGTCGAGGTCTTCGCCTACATGCTGCTCGGCCTCGGCTTCACGATGGTGTTCCCGTTCGTGACCCAGCGGCTGTTCGACGAGGCCATCCCCAGCGGCGAGTTCTCCCAGGTGCTGACCCTGCTGGTGTTCCTGGGGGTGGCGCTCGCCATCTCGCTGATCTCCGGCCTGCGCCGGGCCTACGTCAGCGCACGCATCAGCAGCGCGATCGTCCGCGACGTGCGCCAGGAGATGTTCGACAAGCTCCAGCGCCTGTCGACCGGCTGGTTCCACCGTTACCAGCAGGGGGACGTCATCTCGCGCATGTTCTCCGACGTCGGGCTGATGGAGCGGGGCCTGACCATGGTGCTGCGCGACGGCGTGTTCCAGCTGCTGTCGCTGGTGGTCGCGACCGTGATCCTGCTCACCCTCGACCCGCTGCTCGGTGCCATCGTCGTCATCGGCGCGCCGCTGGTCGCGCTCGTCTACCGCGGCATGAGCGCCGGCGCACGCGATCGCAGCGTCGCGGTCCAGGAGCGCCAGTCGAACCTGCTCTCGGTCGCCTCGGAGAACTACAGCGCCGAGCCGGTCGTGAAGCTGTTCGCGCTCGAGGAGCGGGAGCAGAGCCGCTACCGGCGGGCCGCCGACCGGCTGTTCCGCTCCGAACTGCGGATGAACCTCTACGGCGGGCTGTTCGGCCTGTCGGTCAACACCATCGTGGCGACGCTGCGGCTACTGGTGCTCGGCATCGGCGCCTGGATGATCCTCGACGGGCGGATGACGCTCGGCACGCTGGTCGCCTTCCTCGGCATCATGGGGGAGGTCATCTCCCCGGTCACCGCCCTGACCGGGATCGGCCAGCAGATGCAGACCTCGACGGGCGCGCTGCTGCGCATCAACGAGGTCCTCGATGCCGACCCGGCCATCACCGACCCACCGGACGCGGCCGACCTGCCGCTGCTCGCGCACGGGATCGAGCTCCGCGACGTCGCCTTCGGCTACCGCCGCAACGAGCGCGTCATCGACGGGGTGGACGTCGCCATCCCCGCGGGGAGCCGGGTCGCGTTCGTGGGACCGTCGGGCTCGGGCAAGAGCACCCTGCTGGCGCTCATCATGCGCCTGTACGAGCCCGACGAGGGTGTGATCGTCCACGACGGCATCGACCGGCGGACCGGGACGTTGGCCTCGCTGCGGCGCCAGATGGGGGTCGTGTTCCAGGACAACTTCCTGTTCGACACCTCGGTGCGGGAGAACATCGCCCTGGGCGCGCCGGGTGCCACCGACGCCCAGGTCGAGGCAGCAGCCCGCGCAGCCGAGATCCACGACACGATCGTGCGCATGCCCCACGGCTACGACACGCCGGTCGGCGAGCGCGGGGCCAACCGGTCGCGATCGCCCGGGCGCTCATCCGCGACCCCCGCATCCTGCTGCTCGACGAGGCCACCTCGGCGCTGGATCCCCGCACCGAGCGGCAGATCGTCGACACGCTCGCCGAGGTCGGCCGGGGCCGCACGACCATCGCCATCACCCACCGGCTGACCTCGGTGGTGGACTACGACCGCATCGTGGTCCTGGTCGCCGGCCGGGTCGACGAGCAGGGCACCCACGAGGAGCTGCTCGCCGCCCGCGGCACCTACGCACGGCTGTGGGCCGAGCAGAC
>JBLRWQ010000060.1:0-16857 GCA_047921175.1 Nitriliruptoraceae bacterium
GCTGCCTACTGCGCGCCCAGGGCTGACGCCCGGCTGCCTGCCGGGCGCCCGCTGACCGGCCTGCGGCCTTCGGGCGGGCTCGGCCGTCGCCTGCCGGCGTGTCGGCCGCATCGGTTCGGCTGCCGTCGGCGGGCCCGGCGTCGCGCCCGACGGGCTGTCCGTTCTGCGCTCGCTCCTGCCCCGGGACCTCCCCGAGCGGTTGCTACAGCTAGCAGGAAGCGCTATTGTTGGAAATCCTACGTTCTGGCATCGGGATGACGCGCTGGGCGGACGGCGCGGGGAGCGGGACATGCTGGCGGAGCTACTGGCGGAGGAAGCGGACCACGGCTGGCGCTCGGATGCTGCCTGCCTGTCCGAGGACCCGGAGCTGTTCTTCCCGGAGGGGGAGAGCGATCGCTACGCGGGCCAGATCCGAGCAGCTCTGGAGGTCTGTGCGGCCTGCGATGTCGCGGATGCCTGCCTCAGGTTCGCGATCGAGACCGAGCAGCGCACGGGCATCTGGGGCGGGACCACCGCCGGCCAACGCCGTGGGCTGGAGGTCGTCGGGGGCCAGGTCCGGCCGATCGCCGAGCGTCGGGTGGTGGCCTCCACGCACCTGCTGCGCGCCGCCGGCTGACGCACCGTCGCGGCCGGCTGACCCGCCGTCCGAGCCGGGATGGTCTCCGCCGGGGGTGGCGGGACCACCACCTCGGTGCCGGTCCCGAGCGCGGTCGCGACGGGGGGGTTCGCTAGCGTCCCCTCGGGCGTCGTGCAGGGAGGTGCGGTCGTCGATGACGTTGCCCTTCGATCCGATCGCCGAGGCCCGCCGGCAGTGGGAACGTCACGGCTGGTCCGACACCGCGCCGGGTATGGCGATGGTCACCTCGATCATCCGGGCGCAGCAGCTGGTCCTGCACCGGGCCGACTCGGCGCTCCGCGACCTCGGCCTGACCCTGGCCCGCTACGAGGTCCTGATGGTGCTGGTGTTCAGCACGCGCGGGACCTTGCCGCTGTCGCTGATCGGCGACCGCCTGCAGGTGCACCCCACGAGCGTGACCAGCCTGCTGGACCGGCTGGAGGACCAGGGCTTCGTGCGACGACGCGCGCATCCGACCGACCGTCGTGCCAAGCTGGCCGAGGTGACGCCCGAGGGGCGGGCGGTCGCGCAGGTCGCGACCGAACGCCTCAACGAGCGCGTGTACGCCGACCCGGGCATCGACGAGGGAGACGTCGAGACCCTGATCGAGATCCTGGGGCGGCTCCGCCAGCAGGCAGGCGACTTCTAGGTCGTCGTTGACGTCGAGGCGGTCCGCCCATCCGGCCGACCCCGCAGGAGGCGACCATGGGACAGCGCGAGGCCGACCCCGGCCCCTCGAGCCCGGTCCGGTTCGTGACGGCGGCGAGTCTGTTCGACGGGCACGATGCGGCCATCAACATCATGCGTCGGATCCTGCAGTCGCAGGGTGCGGAGGTGGTGCACCTCGGGCACGACCGCGGGGTCGACGAGGTCGTCACCGCGGCGGTCCAGGAGGACGTGCAGGGCGTCGCGATCTCCTCCTACCAGGGTGGCCACGTCGAGTACTTCACGTACCTCGTCGAGCAGCTCGCCGCACGCGGCGCCGGGCACGTCAAGGTGTTCGGTGGCGGTGGTGGGGTCATCGTCCCGGAGGAGATCGCGCTGCTGCACGAGCGGGGGGTCGCCCGCATCTACAGCCCGGCGGACGGGCAGCGGCTCGGCCTGCCGGGCATGATCGCCGAGATGCTCGCGGCCTGTGACGTCGCCCTCCCGGTGGAGCGGCTGCGCGCCGACGAGGTGCTGGCCGGCGAGGAGCCGGCGGCGGCGCGGGCGATCACCGCGGTCGAGCAGGGGCGTGCCCCGGCCGAGCTGCTGGAGGCGCTGCGTGCCGCAGCGGACGCGCGTCGGGTGCCGGTGCTCGGCATCACCGGGACCGGCGGTGCGGGCAAGTCGTCGTTGACCGATGAGCTCGTGCGTCGCTTCCGGCGCGATCGCGACGACCAGCTGCGCATCGCGGTGCTCGCGATCGACCCGACCCGTCTCCGAGGGGGCGGTGCGCTGCTGGGGGACCGGATCCGGATGAACGCGATCGCGCCCGGCCGGGTCACCTTCCGGTCGATGGCGACGCGCCAGGCAGACGGTCGGCTCCCGGCCTCCCTGTCGGACGTCATCGCGGTGTGCAAGGCCGCCGGTCACGACCTCGTCATCGTCGAGACGCCCGGGATCGGGCAGGGCGACGCGGCCATCGTGCCCTTCGTGGACGTGCCGCTGTACGTCATGACCCCGGAGTTCGGGGCGGCGTCCCAGCTCGAGAAGATCGCCATGCTCGATGTCGCCGAGGTGGTGGCGATCAACAAGTTCGAGCGGCGCGGTGCCGAGGACGCGCGCCGGGACGTGGCGCGACAGCTGCTGCGCAACCGGCAGGCGTTCGGGTCCTCCTGGGAGGACCTGCCGGTGTTCGGCACCTCCGCCGCCCGCTTCGACGACGACGGGGTCACCGCGCTCTACCACGAGCTGGTCCGCCAGCTCGTCCCCTTCGGGCTACCGGAGGGGCCCGGGCGCCTGCCGACGGTCGACGGCAGGGTCTCCACGCACCTGGCCGGTGTCCTCCCGGCGGGTCGCGAGCGCTACCTGGCCGAGATCGCCGGGTCGGTGCGCGACCACCACGCCCGTACCGAGGAGCAGGCCGCCCTGGTCTCGCGCGTCCACGCCCTCGAGGTCGCCCGCGAGGAGCTCGAGCCCGCCGCCCAGCATCGTGCTCCGGCCCGCGGGCAGGTCGGGACCGACCGGCGCGACGACGTTGCCGGCGGCCCGGGTGCGGCCGAGCCCGGGCTGCTCGGCCGCCTCGACACGCGTCTGGCCGAGCTGGCGCGGGGGATCGAGCCGGACACCCGAGCGCTGCTCCGGGACTGGGAACGGATCCGTCACGAGCACGACGGGGACGAGGTGGGCTACACCGTCCGTGAGCGCGAGCTGCGGGTCCCCCTGACGCGCCAGACGCTGTCGGGGACCAAGATGCCTCGGGTGGCCCTGCCACGGACGCGGGAACCCGGGGAGCTGGTGCGGTTCCTGCGCCGGGAGCACCTGCCGGGGTACTTCCCCTACACGGCCGGGGTGTTCCCCTTCAAGCGTGACGGGGAAGCGCCGGCGCGCATGTTCGCGGGGGAGGGGGACCCGTTCCGGACCAACCGCCGGTTCCACTACCTGGCCGCCGGGCAGCCCGCGGCACGGCTGTCGACCGCCTTCGACTCGGTCACGCTCTACGGCCGTGACCCGGCGGAGCGCCCCGACATCTACGGCAAGGTCGGGACCTCCGGGGTGTCGATCGCCACCCTCGAGGACATGAAGGCGCTCTACGCAGGGTTCGATCTGTGTGACGCCACCACCTCGGTGTCGATGACGATCAACGGACCGGCGCCCACGATCCTGGCGATGTTCCTGAACACCGCCATCGACCAGCAGCTGGACCGGTTCCGCGACGAGCACGGCCGGGAGCCCGACGAGGCGGAGGCGGCACAGGTGCGTGCCCGCACCCTGTCGACGGTGCGCGGCACCGTGCAGGCCGACATCCTCAAGGAGGACCAGGGGCAGAACACCTGCATCTTCTCGACCGAGTTCGCGCTGCGGTGCATGGCGGACGTGCAGGAGTGGTTCATCGCCAACGAGGTCCGTAACTTCTACTCGGTCTCGATCTCCGGCTACCACATCGCCGAAGCCGGCGCGAACCCCATCTCGCAGCTGGCCTTCACCCTGGCGAACGGCTTCACCTACGTCGAGGCCTACCTCGCCCGTGGGATGGACATCGACGCCTTCGCCCCGAACCTGTCGTTCTTCTTCTCCAACGGCATGGACGCGGAGTACACCGTGCTCGGCCGGGTGGCGCGGCGCATCTGGGCCATCGCGATGCGGGACCGGTACGGCGCCGGCGAGCGTTCGCAGAAGCTCAAGTACCACATCCAGACCTCGGGGCGGTCCCTGCACGCCCAGGAGATGGACTTCAACGACATCCGCACGACCCTGCAGGCGCTGTGCGCGATCTACGACAACACCAACTCGCTGCACACCAACGCCTACGACGAGGCGGTGACGACCCCGAGCGAGGCGTCGGTCCGCCGGGCGCTGGCCATCCAGATGATCATCGACCAGGAGTGGGGGCTGGCGCGCAACGAGAACCCGCTCCAGGGGGCCTTCATCGTCGAGGAGCTCACCGACCTGGTCGAGCAGGCGGTCCTGGCCGAGTTCGACCGGATCGCGGAACGAGGTGGGGTGCTCGGCGCGATGGAGACCGGCTACCAGCGGGGCCGGATCCAGGACGAGTCGATGCGCTACGAGCAGCGCAAGCACGACGGCACGCTGCCGATCGTGGGCGTGAACACCTTCCTGCCCGAGGAGCGGGAGGAGCCGACCGACGTCGGGCTGGAGCTGGCCCGTGCCACCGAGGCGGAGAAGCGCTCCCAGCTGACCCGGCTGCGTGCGTTCCAGGCCGCCCATGCGGATGCGTCCGACGGGTGGCTCCGAGCGCTCCAGGATGCGGCGACCACGGGCGGCAACGTGTTCGAGGTGCTGATGGGCGCGGTGCGCCACTGCTCGCTCGGGCAGATCACCGACGCGCTCTTCGAGGTGGGCGGGCAGTACCGGCGCAACGTCTGACGCCGCCGGTCCGGTCAGCGGCTCCGCCCGCAGCGCCTCGGATCAGACGTCCTCGATCCGGGCCAGCACGGCACCGGGCTGGACGACCTCGCCGGCGCTGACGGGCAGCGCGGTGACGGTGCCGGCCCGGTGGGCCTTGACCGCGTTCTCCATCTTCATCGCCTCGAGGATCAGCAGGGTGTCGCCCTCCACGACCACGGCGCCCAGCTCGACGGTGACCTTGACCACCGTGCCCTGCATCGGGGCGGTCAGGTCCTCCCCGGACACCGCGGCGAGTGAGCCGCCCCCGTCGCCGCCACGACGCCGCTTCCTCGCCGCCGGGGCCGGTGCCGCGCTGGCCGCGGGGAGGTCGCCGAACAGCCGCACCGCCAGCCGTCGGCCGTCCACCTCGACGGTCACCTCACGGCCCGCCCCATCCCCGTCGTCGTCCGGCGCGCCACCGATCGGCTGGGGCTCGAGCGAGGACAGGTCCCACTCGCGCTCGACGGACGAGGTGGCGTGCTCGCCGGCGGCGAACTGCGGGTGGGTCATGGCCAGGCGGTGGAACGGCACGGTCGTCGGCAGGCCGTCGATCACCAGCTCGTCCAGCGCCCGCGACATCCGTGCCCGGGCCCCGTCCCGGTCGCTCGCCCACACGATCAGCTTGCCGATCATCGAGTCGTAGTCACGGGGGACGCTGTAGCCGGAGCGCACCCCGGTGTCGAAGCGGACCCACGGCCCCAGCGGCGCGACCAGCTCCCCGATGCTGCCGGGGGTCGGCACGAAGCCGAGCGCCGGCTCCTCGGCGTTGATGCGGACCTCGATCGCGTGGCCGCGGAGCTCGACGTCGTCCTGGGTCAGGCCCATCCCGTCGCCTGCGGCGATCTTGAGCTGGGCCTGGGCGAGGTCCACGCCGGTGATCAGCTCGGTCACCGGGTGCTCGACCTGCAGGCGGGTGTTCATCTCCAGGAAGTAGAACGTCTCGCCGTCCTCGTCGAGCAGGAACTCGCACGTGCCGGCGTTGGTGTAGCCCATCTGCTTGGCGACCCCGCACGCCGCCTCGCCCATCGCGGCGCGCAGCTCGGGGGTCATGCCCGGTGCCGGGGCCTCCTCCACGAGCTTCTGGTGGCGGCGCTGCAGCGAGCAGTCGCGCTCACCGAGGTAGATGGTGGTGCCGTCCAGGTCAGCCAGGACCTGGATCTCGACGTGCCGGGGGCGCTCCAGGTAGCGCTCGAGGTAGCACTCGCCGCGCCCGAAGGCGGCCTTGGCCTCGCGCTGCGCCGCCTCGAGCGCCTCGACCATCTGGCTCGCGTCGTGCACCACCTTCATGCCCCGCCCGCCGCCACCGAACATGGCCTTGACCGCGACCGGGTAGCCGTACTCGTCCCCGAAGGCGATCGCCACCTCGGCGTCATCGGTCGGCTCCCGGGTGCCCGGGACCACCGGCACGCCGGCGGCGTCCGCGACCGCCCGGGCCGAGAGCTTGTCGCCCATCGCGGCGATGGCCGCGGGCGGCGGCCCGACGAAGGTGAACCCGGCGTCGGCCACCGCCTGGGCGAAGTCGGCGTTCTCCGCCAGGAACCCGTAGCCCGGGTGGATCGCGTCGACGCCTGCCCGCTGTGCGACCTCGATGACCTTGGGGATGGCGAGGTAGGACTCGCTGGCCGGGGTCGGCCCGAGCAGGTACGCGTCGTCCATGGCGTGCACGTGCGGGGCGTCACGGTCCACCTCGGAGTAGACGCCGACGGCGCGCACGCCCAGCTCCCGGCAGGCGCGGGCGATCCGGATCGCGATCTCCCCGCGGTTGGCGATCAGGACGGCGTCGAACATGGCGCTCACTCCCACGGCTCGGGTCCGCCGGGACTCTAGTGAGCGGGGCCGTGCGGTCCGTGGTCGGGCACGTCCGGAGGTGCGTCCGGCGTGGCGACCCGGCACCCTGAGCCGTCACCCGCTGGCCCGGGAGGCCCCCCATGTCCCGCTTCCGTCCGTCCTCCTCATCCCGGGGGATGGTCCCGCTCGTGCTGCTCGCCGTCACGCTGCTGCTCGTCGCCTGCGCCGGTGGATCGGATCGCAGCGCCGAGCCGACGGTGACCGACGACGGCGCACTGCGTCTCGTCGGGCAGGACGACCTGCGTTGGAACGTCGAGGAGCTGACGACCGACGCGGGAGTGGTGGAGTTCGAGCTGGTCTGCGAGGACGCGGTCAACCACAACATCGTGATCGACGAGTTGGACGCCGAGGTGGCTGCCTGCGCGCCGGGGGCGACGAGCCGGGGCTCGATCCAGCTCGATCCGGGCACGTACACCTACGTCTGCACGGTGCCCGGGCACGAGGGGACCATGCGCGGGACGCTGACCGTCGAGTGAGCCCGGATGGGATGCCGCGCGTCCCGTCCGTGCGGCTGTAGGGCTGTTCGGCTCCCGTCCGACGACGCCGCCGGTTACCGGGGGCCGAAGGTCCCTCGCTACCCTACGCGCGTCGTCCCGTGGGGTCCGATGACCCTGTTCCGGCCCCCCGGTCCTGCGGGCCGGGCACCGAGGACGACGAGCGACCTCCAAGGAGCTTGCCGTGCGCCGCTCGATCATCGTCTCCGCCGCCCTGGCCGCGACCGCCGTGCTGGCCGGCTGCTCCAGCGTGCCTGAGGGCGCCGTCGAGGCCCAGGCGCTGGTCTGCCCGCCGGGCGAGCCGGGTTGCGACGAGATCCTGCCCATCGGCCCGGGAGGGGCCGTCGAGGTGGAGATGGGCAACTTCTTCTTCAACGTCACCGACGGGCTCGCGATCACCGGCGAGGTCGAGCTCACGGCCATCAACGTCTCGGATGCGTACCACAACATCGAGATCCTCGGCGCCGCCGACGGCACCTACCTCGGCGGCTCCGACGGCGACGCGGTGGTCGGTGCGGACGGTGGGGAGACGGGGGTCGGGATGGCCGCGCTCTTCCCGGGCCAGTGGTTGATGATCTGCAACGTGCCGGGCCACCGGGCCGCCGGCATGGAGCTGCCGATCACCGTCTACGCCACCGAGGAGGAGGCCGAGCTCGCGGTGGAGATGGGCGAGACCGACGTGGACCGCGACCGCGAGAACCCCAACACCTGACGCCTGAACCGCGACACCTCAACCCGTGGGGCTGGCCGCGGTCCGCGTGGAGCGTGTGACCCGCCGCCGGTCGACATGGAGCGTGTGACCCGCCGCGCTCCGCGTGCGGGTCCCTAGCCGAGGTGCGCGTGCCCGTCACGCAGCGCCGCGAGCGATCCGAGCCGTCGCGCGCCGGTCCCCTCCAGCAGCGCGGCCGCACGCCAGGCGACGACCTCGCCCCCCGGACCCTGTCGGCCGCGCCTGCCGTCCACGCTGTCCACGCCCGCGTCGGCCCCACCGCCCGCACCGGCGGTCAGCGCGGCCACCGCGACGGTGACGGCCGCCACCTCGGTGTCGGACACCTCGGTGCTGTCGATCCGGATCGTCAGGTCGCGCGCGTCCTCGCTCACAGCGGGATGTTCCCGTGCTTGCGGGCCGGGCCGGCCTCGCGCTTCGACGCGGTCAGCTCGAGCGCCCGGGCCAGCTCGCGGCGGGTCTCGGACGGCAGGATGACCGCGTCGAGGTAGCCGCGCTCCGCCGCGCGCCAGGGGTTGGCCAGATCGCGGGCGTAGCGCTCCTCGAACTCCTCGTGCAGCGCCGCGGGGTCGTCCGCCGCCAGCAGTTCGCGGCGGTGCAGGATCGACACCGCCCCCTTGGCACCCATGACCGCGATCTCCGCGGTCGGCCAGGCGAGGTTCACGTCCGCGCCGAGGTGCTTGGAGCCCATGACGTCGTAGGCCCCGCCGTAGGCCTTGCGGACGATGACGGTGACCTTGGGCACCGTCGCCTCGGCGTAGGCGTAGAGGAGCTTGGCGCCGTGGCGGATGATGCCGCCGTACTCCTGGTCGGTGCCGGGCAGGAACCCGGGCACGTCCACGAAGGTCACCACAGGCAGGTTGAAGGCGTCGCAGAAGCGGACGAACCGGGCGCCCTTCTCGGAGGAGTCGATGTCCAGCACCCCGGCGAGGTGCTGCGGCTGGTTGCCGACGATCCCCACGGCGCGACCGTCGATGCGGGCGAGCCCGACCACGAGGTTGCGGGCGTAGTGCTCGTGGACCTCGAGGAACTCCCCGTCGTCGACCACCGCGGTGACGATGTCGCGGACGTCGTAGGGGACGTTGTTGCTGTCGGGCATGAAGGTGTCGAGCTCCTCGACGAGGCGCTCCGGATCATCGTCGGTCGGGACCCGTGGCGGGAGCTCGAGGTTGTTCGACGGCAGGAAGCTGAGCAGGTACCCGATGTCGGCGAGGCAGTGCTCCTCGTCGTCGGCGGCGAAGTGCGCCACGCCGGAGGTACCGGCGTGGGTCATCGCGCCGCCGAGCTCCTCCATCGTCACCTCCTCGCCGGTGACGGTCTTGATCACGTTCGGGCCGGTGATGAACATGTGCGAGGTGTCCCGCACCATGAACACCAGGTCGGTGATCGCGGGGGAGTACACCGCCCCGCCCGCGCAGGGGCCCATGATCGCCGAGATCTGCGGGATGACCCCGGATGCCGCGACGTTGCGCAGGAAGATGTCGCCGTAGCCACCCAGCGAGACGACCCCCTCCTGGATGCGGGCACCGCCGGAGTCGTTCAGGCCGATGACCGGCACGCCCATCTTCATCGCCAGGTCCATGACCTTGACGACCTTGGCGGCGAAGACCTCCCCGAGCGAGCCGCCGAACGCGGTGAAGTCCTGGCTGAACACGCACACCCGCCGCCCGTCGATGGTGCCGTGGCCGGTCACGACCCCGTCGCCGAGGATGCGTTTGTCCTCGAGCCCGAACCCGGTGGCGCGGTGCACCGCGAAGGCGTCGGTCTCCACGAACGAGCCCTCGTCGAGCAGTAGGTCGACGCGCTCGCGGGCGGTGAGCTTGCCCTTCTCGTGCTGCTTCGCGATGGCGGTCTCGCCGCCGCCGGCGGCCGCCTCGGCGCGACGCCGTTCGAGCTCGGCGAGCTTGTCCTGGGTCGTCTGTGCCACGGCCGGGCCTCCCGCTCAGTCGCTGGTCGCATCCGATCGCGGACCATCGGGCATCCTAACGAGCAGCCCGACGACGACCGGAGGCCGGCATGACACGCAGCTCCCACCCCGCGGTCCAGGCGGCCGTCCGCCGGGCTGACCACCTCGCCCTCCACCAGCACCACGACGCCGTCACCTCCACCAACGACGTCGCCCTGGCGCAGGTCGCCGCCGGTGTGCCGCTGGGTCTGGTCGTCAGCGCCGACCGGCAGACCGCTGGCCGCGGGCGCCATGGCCGCAGCTGGACCGACGACATCACCGGCCCGGATGGCCCGGCCAACCTCGCGGTCTCGGTGGTGGTCGCGCTGCCCGCCCACGCGCCGGGGCTGGTCCCGCTGGCGGCGGGGCTCGCGGTGCACGCGGCGTACGAGGCAGCCGGTGCGACCCCGACGCTGAAGTGGCCGAACGACGTCCTGCTCGACGGGCGCAAGGCGGCCGGCATCCTCGTCGAGCGCCACAGGGTCACCGGCCGCGACGTGGTGGTGATCGGTTGCGGGCTGGACCTCGATTGGCGGGGTGTCCCGCGATCCGGCGACAGCACCGGCTGGACGTCGCTGGCCGAGGCGCTCGCCAGGGACGTCGACCGCTGGCAGGTGCTGGCGGACCTGCTGGACGCGCTCGACGAGGAGCTGGCCGCGCTGGACGATCCGGCGGCCCTGCTGGTGCGGTACCGCGAGCGCTGCAGCACCCTCGGGCAGGATGTCGACGTGGCGTTGCCCGGTGGCGGCGCCCTCGCCGGGATCGCGGTGGACCTCGATGCCGAGGGCCTGCTGATCATCGACACCGGGCGGGAGCGGATCGCGGTGCGTGCCGGGGAGGTCACGGTCCGATCCGCGCGGTGACCGCAGGGGGCGCGCGCCGCAGCGGTGCCCGGCGGCGCCCCCTCGCCCGACCCCGGCTGTCGTGGGCGCCCGGCCCCGGCTGTCGTGGGCGCCCGGCCGCCGGCACGAGACGGTCCTGCCGCTACCGTTCCGACCCGGGGACGTGGTCCCCGCAGGTGTCGGAGGGTGGCCCTATGGGTGCGGTGTCCGGAGCGGCCGGCGAGCTCACCGAGGAGCAGGAGGCGTTCCGGCGCGTCGTCGCGGCCTTCGCCGACGAGGTCGTCGGGCCGACCATGGACGCAGCGGCCGGTGCGGATGCCTTCCCGGTCGCGCTCGTGCGTCGGATGGGAGCGCTCGGGCTGTTCGGTCTGCCCTTCCCGGAGGAGGTCGGCGGCGGGGGGGCCGACTACCTCACCTTCTGCCTCGCGATCGAGGAGCTGGGCCGGGTGGACCAGTCGATCGGGATCACCCTGGAGGCCGGGGTCGGGCTCGGGGCGGCGCCGATCGCGGAGTTCGGTACCCCGGAGCAGCAGCAGCGCTACCTGCCACGGCTGTGCCGGGGTGAGGCGCTGGCGGGGTTCGGGTTGACCGAGGCGGGCGGGGGATCCGACGTGCTCGGCGGGACCCGCACGCGCGCGGTCCGTGACGGTGATGGCTGGGTGATCGACGGGTCCAAGCAGTTCATCACCAACTCCGGTACGGAGCTGACCGAACTGGTGACGATCACGGCGCTGACCGGCCCGGGGGAGCTGACGAGCATCATCGTGCCCACCGACACCCCCGGCTTCCGGGTCTCGCGCCCGTACCGCAAGGTCGGATGGCACGCGTCCGACACCCGTGAGCTGGTCTTCGAGGACGTGCGTGTCCCGGTCAGCAACACCCTCGGCGCGGTCGGGGCGGGGCTGCGGCAGTTCCTGAAGACGCTGGACGACGGGCGGATCGCGATCAGTGCGCTCGCGACGGGACTGATCCAGGGCTGCGTCGATGAGTGCGTGCGCTACGCCGCCGAGCGTGAGGCCTTCGGTCGGCCGATCGCGACCAACCAGGCCATCGCGTTCAAGATCGCGGACATGGAGGTGGCGGCGCAGACCTCGCGGCAGATGTACCGCTACGCCTGTCGGCGCAAGCAGGCCGGCCTGCCGTACAAGCGCGAGGCCTCGATCGCGAAGCTCTACAGCTCCGAGGCAGCGGTGACCGCGGCGCGCGAGGCCGCGCAGGTCTTCGGCGGGATGGGCTTCACCACCGAGACGCGCGTGGGTCGCTTCTACCAGGATGCGAAGATCCTCGAGATCGGTGAAGGCACGAGCGAGGTGCAGCGGCTGCTGATCGGGCGTGATCTGGGGTTGTGACCGCCCCCGCCGTCGTCATGCGCTCACAGGCCGCGATCTCCGGTCGGCGCTGGACCACCGGTCGCCCCGTCGACCGGTCCATGCACCCGCCTGACCGGTTCAGCCCGTACGGTCCGGCGCGCCCGCGCGAACGGTGGTCACATCGGGCACCCTGCGGTCCTGCGGTCCTGCGGTCCCGCGGTCCTGCGGGCCGCGCTCCGAGCACCGTCGCGCGGAGCGTCTGTCGCTCGCGGGGTACGCGCGGGACAGGCGACCCGAACGGCGAGAGGCCCCGACCGACGGAGCATCACCGACCGACGGAGCAGCACCGACCGAGCGTGACCTCCACCGAGCGTGACCCTGCCAGACCGAGCACGAACCCGACCGAGCGAGCGTGACTGACCGACGACCGCTCCGAACCGTCCACCCCCTTGACCACCGACCTCGGGAGCACGTCCGTGGCCGATCGTTACACCTCGTTGCTGGCGTTGGTGCTGGATGCACCGGTCGACGACGTCTCGGTCGTGGTCGGTGCTGCGGGTAGCGCGGGCGACCTCGACCGTGCTGCCGCTGTCCGTGGCGACGCGTCCGCGGCCCAGGAGGTGCAGTGGGGTGGCCGCATGCAACGCGCGGTGGTCCGGTCCCTCGCCGACCCTGACGACGGCGCCCCCCTACTGCGGACCGAGGCCTACCTCGGCGAGGACGGGCTGACGGGCGGGATCCAGCGGCAGGCCAAGCTCCTGCAGGCCCTCGCCCGCCAGCTCCCTGGCCGGGTGATCGGTGTGCGGGACCTGTCGGCGCGCACGGAGCGGGAGACCGCCTGGCTGCACCGCTGCGCGATCGGAGCGGTGCAGCACGAGGACGGCATCGTCACGGTGGTGGACGGCGAGGGGACCCGGTGGGTGCGCACCCACGGGGCAGCCCGGTTCGACGTGCCGGATCTCGAGCTCTACGGCTGCAACGCCGTCCAGGCAGCAGCAGCTCGTCCGGTCCTCCAGCATGTCCACGAGCAGCTGCTCACTCGGGGGCTGAAGGCCGAACTGTCGTTGCCGGACGGCACCCCGGTCTACCTGGTGCCGGTGCTCGAGGCATGGCAGCAGGTGAACCTGGATTGGCCCGGGGTGGGCCGGGCAGGCAAGGACCGGGGCCCGGGGCTGGATGGTCCGCGTGCGACCCTGTCGGTGCTGCACAAGCCCCGTCTGGGTCGCTACCGCAAGGATCTTCAGGGGGTCCTCGACGCCTTGGCCTCCGAGGTCTGACGGAGGGGCGGGGGTGCGCTGGGACGACCGGATGTGGGAGGAGCTGTGGGAGCGCACGCTCGGGCAGCCGGAGCGGCACCGCCTCGCGATGGCGACCCTGCGGCGGGAGTTCCCCGGTGACCCGCTCGGTCGTCGCATCGTGCCGGAGCTTGCCCGCCGATGGCGGGGGACCGCGAAGGTCCACCTGTGGTTGCACGCCATCCTCGGGCTGTTCTGGCTGAGGGTCTCCTTCGACATCCCCCCGGTCTCCGGCACGCCATGGCGGCTCGCCAATACGCTGTCGATGGTCAGCCTCGCGATCGCGGCCGGCTGCGTCGTGTTCCGTCGCTACCTCCACCCGCTGGAGCGGCTCGGCTGATGTCGCCGTGGCACAGTTGACGATGCGGCCCCAGGATGCCGGCCGGTGCCACCGGGGGTACGTCTCCGTGCTTCGCGTCACCACCCGCCGGGCCCCACGTCCGGGTGCGTCCCCGACGGTGGTGTGGGCGCAGGAGCGGATCGTGATCGGCCGCCGCCGCTGTCAGGGGATGCCCTCGACAAGCTGGGGCTGCTCGGGTCGACCCGAGCCGGGTGAGCGCGCCGCGGGGCGAGCCTCGGGCCGCGATCCGGGGATCGGTCGGTCGCCTGCCGGGCCGCGCGGCCGTCGGGACGGTGCGGCCGTTGCCGGTGTCGGTGGCGGTTGTCCGTCCTGTCCGCCCGGCCCGGGGCCTGCGCTCGAACGCGGGGGTGACGGCGGGACCGGCTCCCGCATGCGGTGGTACCGGACGCAGCCACCGTCGATCGCGATCCGGTAGCCACCGTGATCGAACCGGCGGTGGTGGCGACGGCAGAGCAGCGCCGCGTTCGTCGGCGACAGCCGACCTCCGGCCGCGAAGGGGACCTGACCGTGGGCGACGTCACACCAGGCAGCCGGTGCGTCACAGCCATCCCAGGTGCAGCCACCATCCCGGGCGAGCAGCGCCCGCCACAACCCGCTGGGGACCGTCCGGACGCTCTCTGACGCCTCGATCGGCGTGCCGTTCGGGGCGAGGACCACCCGCGACCAGGTGCAGTCGTCGAGCAGGTGCCGAAGCCGACCGAGCGTGGTCGGCTCGCCGGAGGCGAGGTGGGCGATCGCGTCGTCTCCCAGCGCCAACTGGTCCGTCGTGACGGTCACGAGGACCTGGGGCCGGATGCCGTGTCGGGCCCGCGCTTCCCCGGCCACCAGCGCCACGGCGCAGAGCTGCTCGAGTGCGTCCGCGGAGCGTTGACCGGGCGTGCGGAACTCGCCAGGGACGTCGGGTCGCCGGTAGGCATCGAGGGCCGTGCGGATCGTCTCCGCCGCCGTGCCGTACAGGAGCCCGGAGACGCTGAGGCCGCCATCCGGTGTCGGCGTCATGCTGAAGCGACGGTCGCGCTGCTGTCGCGCCTCGCGGAGCTCGACGGAGATCGGAGCACGACGTGCGAGGAGTTCACGAACGTGGCGGCCGAGCACCGAGGGGCGGACCCGACCGGCGAGCTCGACCAGTTCCCGTTCGATCGCCTCACGCTCGTCCCGGTCGACGATGGCATCGAGCGCCTCGCCGATCAGGCGGACGTGTTCGGCCGCGAGGAGCCCGTCGGCGAAGGCGCGCCCGGTCGTGGTGTGCTCCGCGGCAGCCCGCCCTGCCTGTGCGTCCAGCTTCGTCGCGGCCGGCGGACGGTTGCTCCTGCCGGCGAGGTCGCGTTGCAGTTGCTGCCGTTCGCGCTCACGTTGCCGCGGATCCGCGATCGGGCCCGTCCGGCGTTGTTCGAGCACGGCGATCAGCCGCGCCCGCTCCGCCGCGAGCCGGGACTGCGCGCGTTGCAGGTGATCGAGTCGGTCCGTGAGCCCCCGTTCGTCCAGGTCGTCCACCTCGGCGCCGCAGAGGGATCCCACGGCACGGTCGAGGGCCGCGAGGACGTGACGCGCTTCGCTGGCTCGCATGCCTGCCCTCCCGTGGTGGTCGCAACCTGGACGCGCGGCCATGGGCGAGTATAGCCGAACACCTGTTCGGGCACAAGGGTACAGCTCATGCTTCTTCGGTATATCTGCATCAGCGCACGACCGGATGCGGCGACCGCGCGGCCGCGGCTCCGTTCGCAGCGGCGGACAGCGCTGGCCCCGCAACAGGAGGTCAGTCCACCGGGTCGGGCTCGACCCACCCCTCCTCGCCCTCGGGGCGGACGTCGCCGGCCATCGAGCGCAACCTCGGTGCCCCTTCCTCCGGCCCGATCGCGATCAGTCGGTCCCCAGCGACGTTGCGGTGGTCGCGCCGCGGCCGGTAGATCCATCGGTTCGCTCGCTGGATGGCCAGCACCTCCATCCCGGTCTCGGTCTGGAGTCGCAGCTCGCCGAGCGTCCGACCATCCACCTCGCTTCCCGAAGCGACGATCGCCTCGGCCACGATCTCGTCCGCTTCCGACAGGGCGGCGGCGATGATCGGATGCGGCGGCCCCTCGTCCTCGATGACCCGGGTCATCGACTGGGCGGAGTCCACGATCCGCTCGGCCGCGGCGGCGAGATGCAGCATGCCGCGCAGCTCCTCGGGGTCGTCGAGCTCGGCGGCCGCGCGCAGCACCCAGCCCTCGAGCTGGTGGAACAGCTCGTCGGACTGGTCCTCGATGGCGCTGACCTCGGCGGCGAGGGAGACGTCCCGCAGCAGGATGGCGGAGTAGGCGAGGCCGACCGCCACCTCGGACACGTTCTTCAGCTCGACCACGAGGTCGACCGCCCGGTCCAGCTTGGACAGCTTGCCTCCTTCCGGCGGTGGGGGCAGCTCGCGGGCAGGCGCCCCGGCGAGCTCGCGCACCTCGTCGACCCCGCTGCGCGGCCCCTGGAGGAAGAGCACGTCGTTCTCGCGCAGCACCTCGTCGCCCTCGGGACCGTGGATCCAGTCCACGTCGCGGCGCACCGCGATGATCCACATGCCGGTGCGGCTGGGCAGCTCCAGGTCCCGCAGCGGCGCCCCCTCGAGCTGGTTCTCGGCGCGGATCTTGACCCGGGCGGTCACCTCGGTCGCGTGCCGGAGGTCGTCGCGCAGCTCCGCGGGGACGCCGAGATCCTTGAGCACGACCCGGGCGATGTCCTCGGCGGCGTCGGCGATGCCCTCGATCGACACGGCCATCGACAGCACGCCGGCGAGCTGGTCGGCGTCGTCGCGGGTCCGTGCGGCGATCATGCACACGGCCCGCAGGTCCACCAGCAGCTCGTCCACGCGGTCCTCCAGCCGGAGCACCTCGCGCGCCAGCGCGTTGTCGCCGTAGAAGATGGCCGCGTAGGCGAGGTCCACCATCAGCTCGGCGGCGTCCTTGGCCTCGACCAGCAGGTCCTTGACGGTGCGTACGTTCCTCATGGTCGTCCTCGGTGCGGTGCGGGTGTCGAGGTGGTCCGTGGGTGGTCCGTGGGTGGTCCGTGGGTGGTCCGGCAGCGTGTCACACCCCCAGCAGGGTGACCGCGGCCAGCAGGCACAGCACCCCGGTGAGGTCCATCATGGCGGTGACGATCGGGATGCCGTGGTTGTCGGGGTCGAAGCCGAAGCGGAAGGACACGGACGCGGCGGCGTAGGCCGTCCCGGCCAGGATCGGGAAGGCGATCAGCCCGGCGAGCAGGACCACCGAGACGGTCGTGGCCACCGCGAGCGCGTCGACACCGGGCACGATCGCCGCCGCCAGCCAGCCGGCGAGTCCGACGCCGGTGAACGCGAGCGTGGCGAGCAGGGCGATGAGCGAGAAGTCGAGGACCGCCAGC